>JAZKBH010000087.1:9072-22165 GCA_040388725.1 Verrucomicrobiota bacterium | reverse complement strand
ACGAATAGGTTCTTTAAATATCTATGAAACCGATATCACGGATGCGATTTATACAACTTCTGTATTGCAATCCACTGTAGAAGAATCCGATCCCAATAATGAAATTATTAAAGAAGGAGAATTTTATCGTCAGATTAAAACGCTGCAATCTTTTGCGGATATTGTAACTATTTCTCCAACCCGGTTTGAAATTCGTTTTTATCTTCCATCGCAAGTAGGAACTAAAAATGGGAATCTTTATACGATTACAGGAACGCCCCTACAAATTTGGGTTTTCGAAAAGCCCGGAACTTCGACGGCAGTTCAGCCTCAAATTTTAATTTCGAGCATCAAGGGAAGTGTGACTTCTACATATCTATTTACTCAAGATATTGTAAATAATCTTTGGACTTTTAATCAAAATAATGGTCAATCCATTCAAACTCATCAAACTATTGGAACAGATACATCGGCCACACGACAAGAGATCTACACGACTTCCTCAAAGCAATCCGATAATACTTTAAAGTTAATATCAAAAACAGTGGAGACCTATCAGCTGTTTGATTGGGGTCAGGAAATGGTTTCATTGGCTCAAGATCCTGATGCAACCAATCTGGTGACGGCTTATTCCTATTATATAGATTCCGCAGATACGGCGAATTATTCAAAACAAAAAGCGGTGGTGAATCCCGATGGATCTTGGGAAAAGTATGTTTATTATCCGACCAGTGGAGGTTTCTACGGTCGTGAATGGAAGACGTATCGTCCGTATTTAAGCTCGCCTGCGACGTACGATCAGGCGACGGATACGAATTGTAAAGTGACAGAAGTTCAATATGGATTTTATAATTCGATTTTCCCTGAATATACGAGTTTCGTAAAGGAGACAATTAATGGCGTGGTGACCTCTCAAAAAACTTGGCAGATGTACGAAGAAAATTACACTGCGCCGAATGGTCAGGTCTATAATACGGTTGTTAAAAATGAATTTGATTATTACGGCCCAGGAATGACGCAATATACGTGGCAAAAAACAAAAACGTATACAAAGATCGATCAGGGAAATGACTTAGACCCAATTTGGCTTCAAGAAAAAACCGCTTGTATTTCTTATCCGGATGGAAGAAAGGAAATCTATTGGTACGAACCCGGGATATGGGGCTCGGGGGCTTTTACTCCGGATATCAATGGAACGGCTTGGCGTGAAACAGTCACGCATGCGCGAACGACGGGAGAGATTGCCAATGAAACGACCAAATCCGTGACGATCCGAGATAATCTTGGGTATCTGGTTCAAGAGCAAACACAAGTTTATACATCGAGTGGATATCAGGTTTTAAGTCAGACGGATTATACAAATAATGCTGAGGGAAATCCTACTCAAACGATGAGAGATGGGCGAGTGATTCAAATGGCGATTTATCGAGACGGTCAAAAAATAAACGAGACCGATGAAACTGGTATTGTTACAGAATATACGTTTGACGATTTTGGGAATATAGGGACCTCCACAAAGAAGGGCGTGGCGGCAGGAAGCGGTTATCAGGCCCAACCGGATATCGTGACAACATTCACGTATGATGCAGCGGGTCGACAAACAGGCCAAGTGGTGACGGCAGGATCGCTCTCCCAAGCGACAAGTTCGACTTACGACCTTGCCGGCCGAATTGCATCTGAAACGAATCAAGGGCTGACAACCTGGCATTCATATTGGGGGGGAGGACTCTTTCATCAAGTGACTCAGCCCAATGGAGCGACCCAAATCACCGAAACGTACTTGGATGGACAAACGAAATCGATCACGGGAACGGGAATCATTCCCCAGTATTATACTTACAGTCTGCAAACTTCGGGAGGACAAGCGGGCTATCAAACGACAACCGTCAATACGGGGTCCGCGAATAGTTTGAACTACCAATCCACCACCACCGATCTTTTTGGACGAACGGTTCTTGTTCAAAAGCCAGGATTTAATGGTACAACCTGGCAGCAGCAATTATTTTATAATGATTTAGGAGAGCTGGTTAAAGTTTCACAAACAGGCCAAGCGGATCAGCTCACGACCTATAATCCGGTGGGTGAAGTCTTAGATTCAGGACTCGATATGGATGGCGATGGACAACTAACTCCCGCTTCCACTGATCGATTTACGGAAACAACGACGAATTATTCCAAAGAAAGTTCAACCTGGTATCAGGTCACCATGACGAAGCAATACTTACAGGATGGGCAAGCAACTGCGACTTCCTCGCTGCAAAAGACTCAAGTCGGAGGAATGCCTTCAACCGTCTCCGTCGATCCTTTAGGAAATATAACGACGGTGACGACAACCATTGATCTGAGTTCAAAAAAGGTGACCCAGACAACCACCACTCCCGATTCGAGCATCAGCGCGGTTTCAACGACCGTGAATGGACTTTTAGTTTCACAATCAACCCATACGAATTCTGCTCCAACACTTTTCCAATACGATGCCTTAGGAAGACAAACCGTGACGGTTCAACCCGATGGGACGAGTACTTCTCAGACCTATAATACCAATGGACAGGTTGCCACTCAAACCGATATGGCGGGGAATGTGACGACGATGACTTATTATGCTCAAACGGAGTTAGGAGCAGGAGAACCGAAGCTTGTGACACAGCCAGACGGAACGACGATTTTGAGTGAATATGATCTCCTTGGAAATAAGACCCGGGAGTGGGGAAGCGGAACCTACCCCGTCGACTATGAATACAATGCGTTAGGACAACGATCGAAGATGTATACGTATCGGTCGTTAGCCACTGTTGGAAATAAAACCCAAGGCGATACAACAACGTGGATTTATGATGCCGCCACAGGACTTCTTGTTTCAAAAACCGATGCCATCTCCAAAACGACGACGTATAATTATTATCCTTCAGGCCAACTCAAATCTCGAGTCTGGGCTCGAGGAGTTACGACGACCTATGGGTATAACAATGCCGGAGATTTAGCCTCTGTGAGTTATTCGGATTCAACTCCCGGAGTGGCTCAAACCGTAGGTCGCTCAGGTCCGACTCAAATCACAGATGGATCAGGTACAAGAATCTTAACCAGTTCAAGTCTCGGCCTTCCCTTTGGGGCAAGCTATAGTGCCGGACTGTTGAATGGTCTAGGAGTGAGTTATACCTATGATGGACTCGGAAGAATGGATTCCATCACCGCAGGAGGTCGGACTACGAATTACGCGTATCGTTCGGAAGGACGACTGGGAACGGTGACTCACCAAAGTAGTGTAGCGACCTACGGGTATAAAACGAATAGTGATTTGATTGCAACCACGACCTTTACGGCAGGCGCAGGAACGCGACTGACGAGTACCCGAAACTATGATCCATTTGATCGAATGGGATCGGTTGTGAATACGCCTGGAACAGGATCGGGGATCTCCCGAACCTATACCTATAATAATCGCAACCAGCGAATTAAGTCGACAACGACCAGTGGGGAGAATTGGAATTATGGCTACAATAACAAAGGGGAAGTGACTTCAGGAGTAAAAAGGAATTCCACGAATGCCGATCTTTTGGGACACAGCTATGCGTATACCTTCGATGAAATCGGAAATCGGATGACAACCACGATCAATGGCAAGGCGAGCACGTATACGGCCAATAGTCTCGATCAATATGATCAAAGAACGATTCCGCCGTTTGCCGAAGTCCTCGGAAGTGCGAATGTGGCTTCGACGGTGACTCTTAACAACCAACCCGTGCAACGGCAGGCCGATCTCTTTTTTAATCAGATTCCGGTCGATAATAGTGCAGGGGCCGTCTATCTTCAGAACGTGATTGTAGGTGTAAGAAATAATGCGGATGCCAATGGGAATGATGCGGTACAACAAGGAGCTGTGAAGAAGATCGTTCCAAAAACTCCCGAAGTTTTTACGTATGACGTGGATGGAAACATCCTTTCCGACGGGCGTTTTAATTATACGTGGGATGGAGAAAATCGGTTGGTGAAAGCTGAAAGTCTTACCTCTGTTCCTGCAACTGAGAAAAGACAGATCCTTTTCGTCTATGATGGACAGAGCCGAAGAGTTTCCAAAAAAGTGAATACGTGGAATGGCTCGGCTTGGGTTCTTTCGGATTCGAGACGCTTTCTTTATGATCAGTTTAATCTTCTCGCTGAAATCAATGATGCGGGAAGCGTGATAAAAAGTTACGCATGGGGGTTGGATCTCTCGGGGGCGTCGTATGGAGCCGGAGGAGTTGGGGGGCTTTTAATCAATGGAGCCTCGACGGCCTCGGCGACATCTTTCCCATGTTACGATGCCAACGGCAATATCTTAGCCTATGTTTTAAATACGGGTGTAGTCACTGCTCAATTCGAATACGGTCCCTTCGGTGAACTCATTCGATCTTCAGGAACGGCTCCGTGTAACTTCGGATTCTCCACTAAATACAGGGATAATGAGACGGGACTGAATTATTATGGCTATCGGTATTATTCGACTGGGTTGGGGAGATGGATGGGAAGGGATCCGATTGAAGAACAAGGGGGATTAAATCTTTATGGGATGGTAGGGAATGATGAGGTTAACTGGATTGATGTTAATGGGAAAGGTCCTTTTAAAGATTATTGGCTAGGTGTTTTATTCAATAATCCTATATTTTTTGTAAATTGGGCTTTGGGAAGAATCACAGGACCGCTTACCTATACTGAAAGTTCTTCGGGAAGAGATAAGCTTCTGTGGAGTTCTCTTAAACAAAGTGCAGGTTACAAAGAAATGAAGAATGACTATTCGTCTAAATTTTGTCCAGAAAACGGAAATGGGGCTTATGGACATATTTCATCGTATCTTGAGAATTTTAAGATTTTCATATTAAAGTTTAATTCTGCAAATTTTCAAATAGGAGGGTTTTCATGGAGAGCTGTTAGCAAAGGCAAAGCTGCTTCAGGGAAAGAGAAAGTAGAATTTACTATTTTGAATGATGCGTCGATAGGATCTTTAACTGGTGCTAATACAATTGGTGATTATTTAGGGTTTTCAGGTATAAGAAATTATGTGCCAGATAGTTTAGGGCCTTTTGCTCGTAAACTTCGTCAAATCTTTATCTATCAGGAGGAAATATGCTGTGGAGAGCAATTTTAATTTTAAGTAGCATGATGAGCATTCTTTTGACAGCTTGTGGAGGCATAAAACACGAGCTTCAATTTACACGCAGTAAGCCTCAAGAATCTGATTTAATTGGTTTATGGGTTCCAACTCCTAACACTTTAAAGGATATGGAAAAAACGGGCGGCTATGTGATTTCAAAGCATGAAATACTGCTTAAAGAAGACGGAACTTTTTCAATGATAAATATGCCTGATTGGTGGAGAGATGGGTTTGGAGATTCTAAAAAAGGTTTTGAATCTAGTGAAGGGAGATGGGAGCTAACACAAACTCAAGACTGGACTAAAATATGGGATATAACACTTCACTTTTCTGGATATGGAACTTCGGTAAAGTTATTGGGTCAAAAACCTCCTTATCGGATTCACATTTACGTCGGAGATCCAGATTCTGGACACGTTATGCTATTTGAGAAAAAGTAGCATTCTTGCCTCTTCCAGTACATGTAATCCCCTCAACCTTGACGGGGGAAGGCACTCTGACTGAGAAGATCTATAGAGTGAAACTCAGGTTGACTGGTGAGGATTGAGCGGAGAGGATTGGCTGGAGATGATCAAATGAGTTCTAAGAATATAGTCTTCGTATTGGGTGCTGGATTTTCAAAAGCCGTTTGTAATGAGATGCCTTTAGCAAACGAGTTGATAGATCGACTCGCTAAGCGATCTGAAGCAATATCGGAAAAGAAACGTTTTCTCGAGTTACTTCCAGATGCCAATAAGTTTGAACTCTTTCTTACACATTTAGCTCAAGAAAAGCCTTGGACATCCGAAGCACAAAACTCCAGAGATCGTGCTGATTTTTTAGATTTATCTCGGTGCATCGCTCATGAGCTTCAATTCATCACAGACAAGTTTCTTGAAGAATTTAAAAAAGAAAAAGTGCCTGTAAGTTGGCTGAAGCAACTGATCGATTTTTGGAAGCAACAGAAGTCGAATGTCATTTCTTTCAATTACGACACTCTCGTGGAATGGACGAGCATAGATAAGTATGTTTCAGGAGCAGAAACCCCGTATTCAGGATTGAGTTGTTGTGACTCCATCTATTCGGTCCGGCTCGTTGATAAAAGACGCAGCTTTGATATGATTTCGGGAAGTGGAGTTTCACATAGAGAAAATGCATTCAAACTTTACAAGCTTCATGGCTCCATTAACTGGTACTACTCAGGACAACGTAATTTCTATGGGGAGACCATTTATGTTTCTCCCACCGGCTTTCACCGAGACCAAGAACAGGGCATCCTCAATATGATGGAAGACAAAATCCCTTTGATTATGCCTCCTGTGCTTGACAAAACAATCTATGCCCAAAACGAGCAAATCAAACGTTTATGGTACAAAGCGGGAGAAGCCATCCGAAGTGCTGATATAATTGTTTTTATTGGATATTCTTTTCCTCATAATGACATCCACTTTCTCGATTTCTTAATCGATAACGCATCCTGTATGAAATCTTTACCAGAGGCATGGGTGGTTGACGTGAGGGAGGATGCTCTCAAGAATTACAAAAATTTAGAAGGAAGAGGCTTCAGTAAAGTTGTTCCGTTCATCCACTCGGAAACACCAATAGAAACCAAACTATTGGCGAGTTTATAAGTGATTTCAGCTCGACTTGCCAGTTGAACTTCCAGCGCATCTGTAGAGTGTAGCTCTCCGTCAAGCCCATCGACCAGCACTCCACGGGGGATATCGTTAAGAAGCATGCCAAGCGGGCAGGGGTGAAGAAGAACATCACCTGTCACATCTGGCGTCACAGCGTTTCGGTTCATCTCCTTAAGAACAATGCGAACCTCCGTCATGTGCAGAGTCTTTTGGGTCACAAATCACTGGCGACCACAGAGAGATATTTACAGCTTACGATTAACGATCTGAAGGAGGCTCACCGGAGGTTTCATCCAAGGGAAAATGCTCGGCAATTTTAAATAATTCCCCATCTTTATAGAATGAGTGATTCGCCAATTATTCCAGTGAGATTGCCTTCCACAGTAGAAGAGTATCTTAAAGTTTTTGAAGATTTTATTTCTGAATTTGAGAAGGGAATAGGAAGTCCTGATTGGAAAGATTTTACGATGGAATATGACAAGGTTATGCTTAAGCACTTGGTTTTTCTTAAGCTTGTGAAAATGACCAGTTTTTATAATGCGGCTTTTTTGTTAGCTCGGAATGGATTTGTTACTGAATGCTATAACTTACTTCGCTCTGCCATTGAATGTGTTTTAGCGATTCATTTTGTAATCGAGAAATATCCCAATACAACGGACGCCGTTGGAAGGTACTTAGGTCATTTCAGATCAACATCACTATTAGAGCCTGAAAGGGCAGCAAAGGCGGATAGTGTTCAAATTAAAACAATTTTAGAGGCTTATGCGAGGGGTTTGGCTCCTAATGAACAAGAGGCTGATAAGTCCATAAAGAAAATATACGATGTTTTCTCCGGATATGTTCATGCAAATTACCCACATATTATGGAAATCTACGGAGGCAAAAACGGCAACTGGAAGTTTCATACTCAGGGTGTTGCCGGTATTGAAAAAAGAGAAGAATGTCAAATGATGCTAAAGGAAATTTTACAGTTTGGTTGGATGGCATTTGCCTTTTCTTCTCGGAAACTTAGCGTCTCTAAGGTAATTGAATTAACTATCTTATCTCCAGAAGAGCAGTGAAGGACATTAAACATGAAAGAATTTCCGGCAGCGAATCTCGTCCACATTTTAGCTCGTATCGAAGCACTTGAAAAAACGGTTTTAAGTAGTGGCGTGACAATTAGTGTTGATCAACGAAATCAATTAAAGCAGGGTTTTCAGGAGATTAACGGGTGGATGAATGATTGGGGAGCATCACCGACAAAGACTCAAATAAACAAACTAATTAATGATATTTCTACACTATCTGAATCAGGTTTTCAGACCACTTCTAATATGGTGAGGGGTATTCTTGCGGAAGAACTAGCAGGGCTTACATTTTTTAAAATCGACTCCGATGATGCAAAGTCTTATTTGAATAGAGATGATTTAGCAGGAAGCGACTTCGAGACAAAATTTCCCAAAGGAAACAATGAATTGACGGAGGCAGGTAATTGTTTTGCCTTTGATCGTTTTACTGGATGCGTTTGTCACTGTATGAGGGCTTTAGAGTATGCTCTTAATGCTTTTGAGAAAGATGTTGGCGCCATACCTACGAAATATCCTAGAATGTGGGGGAATATTATTACAGATATTGAAACTGTAAAAAAATCGCCTACGTCAAAGTGGAAATCGAAAAAAGTGTTTTACGATAGTTGTCTTACTTATTTGGACTCGGTAAAAACTGCTTGGAGAAATCAGGTATTTCATGTGGAAGCTATTTACGGGAAACAAGAGGCTAAAGATGTTTTGGATAGCACGATTCGATTTCTTAGATCTGTTGCAAAAGAATTAAGTGAATAGAAAACCTCCGTGGCAATCCTTCCTGATTTTCCTTTGCTAAGCCGGACTTCAAACACTTCGGAAGTTACGAAGTCGTTTTACGAAGTAAGCTCAAAATCATCGCAAACCGTTGCAACCGTAACCTTTTATTTCAACCCTGAGGACTTCAACAAAGGTCCCTTCGGTGAACTCATTCGATCTTCAGGAACGGCTCCGTGTAACTTCGGGTTCTCCACCAAATACCGTGATTCAGAGACCGGACTCCATTATTACGGGTATCGGTATTACTCCAGTGGGCTAGGGAGATGGCTGGGGAGGGATCCGATTGAAGAACAAGGGGGATTAAATCTTTATGGGATGGTAGGGAATGATGAGGTTAATCAGGCGGATTACTTGGGACAAGAGACCGTTTCAGTCGTTTATTGGACTTTAATTGAAGATGCCTACGTCTCATTTTATGAGCCAGCTTTTTCCATTCCTCCTTGGAAACTCAGAAAATTTAATGGAGGAGTTAAAACGGTGCATGGTTTTACATTTGATACAGTAACGAGGGAAATGCAGGAAAATCCTGTATTTACAGGAACTACTCAAAAATATGATGATAAAGGAAAGTTGATTGCATCCGGTCATGCATCTGGTTCAAGCCTAAAAGTAAGGCAAACAAAAAATGAAAGTTGTGAAGTTGAGTACACAATGACTGGTAATGAAAGGAATCCGTTGGCTTCTATTTTAGGAATTCCAGCTCCTGGAATCACATATGAAGCTAAATTTGATTTTGATTATAATAAGATGAAATTGACGGTAAGTGGTAGCCATGATGGATTTCCTTCGCATGCTATCAAAGTTAATGGAAGTACTGTTTATAAGTTTTCTCATAGAGTAGCTGGTACTAGTCCTTTAAGGCTTATTCCTACTGGCTTTGGGCAAACAATTTCAGCAAGTCCAATATCATTTACGGCGAAGTAAAAATATGAAAAACTATTTAATGTGTGTGATTTATTTATGTTTGGGAGTCGTTTTTTCTTTCATCACACTCCAGCAGATTTTGACGGCTGTTTGGGGAGTTCCTAATCATCCGCTTCAGTACGTGGCATTCTTTTCTGGAATCTTATTAATTATTGCTTCTTTGATTTATTTAAAGTCTCCCGTTGTAGGGAGGGTGATGGCAGTTATGGCAGTCATTGGAATGGGTTTTATGTACGTACCCGCATCTGCATCTTTGGTTCCGTCTTATTCTACGACGATTTCTATTTGGGCATGGGTTCTGATTGCTGGATATTTTGGGCTTTTGCTTATAGTTCTTTTTTATCCAAATCCTTATTTCTTCAGTAAAGGTGTTTTTATTTTAGCTGTATTAATTAGCATTGCGTGCGCGGGATATGCTTATTATCAGCGTTTAAGTGATGGTGAATATAGTCGTCCAGAGATTTTATATTACGAATGGGAGAACGGAGACCAAAAGTTAGAAATCAAAAATGAAAGCAACGTGTCTTTTTCGGAAGATTTAAAAAAAGAGCTTGAGAGTAAAATGACAGGAGAAATAAAAGGCAGAGGGTCTTTTGGAAAAGAATCTCAGAAAAATAAGTTGATAATCATTTGCAAGGGTACAATCAAAGAACCTAAACAGCTTTTTTATCCGAGAAATGGAAGTATTGCCTATGTTTTTGACGGACAACGGTGGCTCACCACTCCTGAAAATCAAACTACTTACTCTTCCTATACTACATTGGAAGTAGATGGATTCTTGAGTCAAAAGGTGCAGGGTGGAATTCAATCGTATCGCATAGTTCCCTAGTTCTCTAAAATGGATTCCATTTGATCAAAAAAGTGGTGTTCTCAGCGCCATGGTATAAAAGTAAATAGCTATAAGGAGTGAGGGATAGATGAGTTGGGGTAAGACACGTACTGGATGGAAATATGGGGTTATTCAGGAACAGAAATTCTAATTTACTTTTTACGTCATGACACGAACACCGTGAAAATCGGTTAATGTAAATGGATTTCAGATATGGCCTTAATTAAGTATTTATTCAGACATTTTTTTTCCGCACTAAGACTGGTTCTTGTTCTTGTCGTCATTGGGATTTGCCTAATTTCATTAATGTCATTGACCTTAGAAATTTACGGGATCCTTTTTAATAGAAAGAATATCTACGTTCAGTGTTCAAAAGAAAATTTTGAAGTTATTTATGACAGTCAAATAAAAGTTGCTCCTGCTGAACAGGAAACGCAAAGAGTCGTTGTTTTAAGGGACAAGAACAGCCTAGAAGTTTTAATAGTTTTAAATTTCATTGGCGAAGATATTTTCTACATTAAGCCCCAAAACGGATACCCATTTTTAAAAGAAATAGTAGGCTTTCAAAATGCAAAAATTTACAAAAGTGAAACGCCATTTTTATGGGCGATTTCTAAGATAACACTATTAATTTTTGCTGTAGGTTTTTTTCTTTGGATTTTCGCATTATGGGGTTGGAAGCTCTTTAAGGTAACTATGTATAAAATTAAATAATTTCTATCGCTCTCTCTTCGCCCCAATCATAAATTTATGATGTCGTTTGTACATGTCTCAACCGCAGTGGAATGGCTGTTCGTCTGTTTATCCCTTATATTTATTCATGAATGTGGTCGCTATTGGATGGGACGTTATGTGGGTATACCCGCTTCCCGTATCCGTATTTGCATGTGGGCCTTCCCCCAACATGTTGCTCTTTTAGGCGAAGAGGGTTGGATCAGTCCCCTGAGTCATCGGAAATTTACGGAAGAACTTCGCAGGCACGTTCCGTCACGATCCAAGGTTGTTTTATTCGTCGGAGGAGGATTGGTCACGGGGAGTCTCTTCATATGGGTCATTTGTCCTCTTCTTTTATTTTTTCATTACCCATTGTGGGCGTCTAAATTCTTTTACCTCTCTGTTCAGATCCATATCGTGTATTTCATACTGGAGACTTCTGTCGCCTGTCTCTTAAGACGTTCGGTTGGAGATTTCTCTGCTTTGTGGGTTATCTCCAAAAAAGCCTATTTCTGGACTTTATCGATCGTACTTCTCTGCCATGGGGCAATTTGGTTTTTACTTCACCCTCCCAAGATCCTGCCCTCTTAACCATGCCGCTCCCGCACCTGCGGGATCGGCGCGCTCCATTTTTAATTCCTAACGCAAGAAATGGGTTAAAAACTTTGTGCCGTCATCTCTCGCCGTCGTGCTGGGACGTCGGAGGAGGTGTCTCGTTGTGAAAAGTGCCTGTTGATCTTCTCTCAGAGACTTAGGCTAGCCCCGTTGAACCTGCTCCAGGTCTCCGATCCGATCGACGAAAGGAGCGATTTTGCTTAAAAAGTGGTTATTTTAGTTAACTGTATTACTTAAGAATACCTATCGCTCCTTCGAGCCTAGATTATTTTATGAAAAGTAAAACAAGGATTCTTTATGATCAAAACAAACTCAACCGCTTCTACTCTTAACAAAATTCAATATTTTGTTTTAAGTGTTATTCTCCTCGTGGCAGCTACCCCAAGTGCCCATGCCCAAATTATTCAAATCGATTTTGGGAATGCTGTATCACCAATCCAAAGTGGTTGGACCTATTGGGGTTTAGAGACAACGGGTTCAACATTTCTTCCGAGTAAGACCTTTGTGACTAGTGCCGGTTCGATTACAGCGACTATTAGTAGTAATTTTACGTTAGATGGGAGTGGAAATTTACAAGCATCTGCAGTGGCCCCGAGCACCCGTGATCGTTCTTTAGAGACTCCTGCTAATAGTGGAGCTTTTACAGAATCTAATCTCTATCGAGATATGGTGATTAATGTTGGTAGTGGTGGTGGACTTGCTTTAGAGCTTTCAGGATTGACTCCCAATACGCAATATAGCCTTACTCTGTATGATTATGATGCGGGTACGGATGCTACAACTGTAGCAACGAGGACAAACGTCTTTACGAATATTACAAATGGCGCAAGCGCTAATTTAGGTTCTGTGACATACAAAACAGTTCCTGCAGGAGGTACTTTAACCATAAATGAGCAATACACAGTAACAGCAACATTAACAAGTGATAGCTCGGGTCGTTTAATTGTTACCGAAGCGAAAAATTCATTTGCAGGACAAACCGATAATTTTGCCGGTTTAAACGGCTTTTCTTTGAGCTCCATTCCCGAGCCTTCGGCTTATTTCGCGTTTTTACTCAGTGGCGTTGGAATATTTGCAATCCTTGGAACGCGGAAATTGAAATCCATTTCTTAAAAAGAACCCGACTCGAATAAGGTATTTCGGAGATCGAATCTTTTATTTCCTTTAGAGAAAGAGATTTAGAATTCGTTTTGGTGATCGTCCCGAAAATCTTGCCTTTTTCTCTTTTTGGAAATACCCTTTAAAGTCCTTAGCGTTTCAGGACGAGTGTAAGAGAGAGCCCATGCAAAAAAAAATAAACAAACGCGCTTATATTCTGATTTTAACGCTGCAGTTGTTAGTTCTTTTAGTGGTTTTGATTCTTTACTGGTGGGAAAAAAGTTCGTTGGCGATGCATCAATCCGCTCTTTATGTCGAGCGAATCTGCCTAGATGTGGAGGAAGAG
>JAZKBH010000087.1:0-9062 GCA_040388725.1 Verrucomicrobiota bacterium | reverse complement strand
GACTTCTTTCAATCGGGCTCTCGGGGAAATAAGAGAAGATATCAGTCTTAACTCCGAAAAAATAGATGTGAGTAAGGGGTCTCAACCTCAATACGTTTACCATCCCCTTAAGCCAGAGAATACGGGCCCTGTTAAAAAGGTTGTTTCAAAAACGATTCCTGAACTTATTCGAACGAGTCAGCAGAGTGATCTCAGTCGTTATCCCGACACGACATTGACCCCAGAACCGAGCTCTTTAAAAATTTGGAAACAAGCGGGGTGGGGCGATTTTTCCGATGCTCCCCCATGGATGGCGGTTCGATTCTTTAAACCCGGAGAACAAGCGGATGGCGCAAAAACGCATCCTAAAGAAGTGCGTTATACGTATGCCGTTTATGATGAAGGAGGAGCGTTGGATCTGAATGCGGTCGGATCTCCGGACGGAAAGTCATCCAATATTTCGGGGAAAGGGAGCTCATTTTGGGCCGATTTAAATCAAATTCCGGATTGGAACCAAGACCTTTCAAATCAAGTTTTTGCATGGAAAGCGGGAAGTAACTCCAAAGCCAAAAATGATTTTACCAATTGGCTTTTGGATTCACAAAAAAGAGGATTTCAATGGGCGGGAGAAAATGAAACGCGGTTTTTAAGTCGTCAAGAGATGCTCGATTATTTTAAAGAGAATGGAGTTTCGGAGAGTGCCATTCCGTATTTTACCCATTTTAGCCGGGAACTGAATCAGTCGAGTTGGCGACCCACTTTCAACGGGACCACTTTTTCCACCTTCAAATTTGCAAATGCCTTTCAGTTTAAATATAAAGATGAGGCGAATCAGAAATGGGGAGGGGAAACGCATCGGATGTATAATCGAGATTTTGCGGGATTACTCCGAAATGATGGGACCTCTTTGATTCGTCAGCGCTTTGCATTGAGTCGAATTAATTTGCTCAAAAATGCAGGAACCGTCACGAAATCCGATGAAATCTATAAATATTTTGGAATCACTCGATCCTCACCCAGTAGTCCCTGGGTTTACGATCATGGAGCGAAGGATGCCAATGGAAATACGAAGATCTATCAGTTGAATGATCCGGAGTTTTTGACTCAAAATCGTGAGCCTGATTTTTTTGAACTGCTTCAAGCCGGAATTCTATACGGATCGACGGGGCTCACCTGCAATTCCAGTGATACGGTGGTGAATACCACACTGAAGAGGGTCTGTGAGAGTTCTTTTTTAACTCATGCGATGGACTTCATTGACGTGCCGACGCAAATTTTTAAAATCGGCCTCAATATTATAGATCAATGGGATGAGGATAGTATGCCGACGCGGCTTCAGGTGCTGGGGCGAGACTACGGGCGAGCAGGACTTCACGGCGCTGCATTGCCAGCGATCGCATCCGACGGAACTTCGATCAGATATCTCGATCAACAGACGATGCAGCTGATGGGACAGGAGAATATTCCCTTCGTCAGCGAAATCGGAATCGCTTATTATCGACTGAAAGCGGGGGCGGCGATGGGAGCAAATACACAACCGGCGGCACGAAATAATATCTATTCCTGGTTTGTTCCCGAAGTTTGGAACATCTACCGATCTCCCGCAACGACGCCTTCTTCTTCAGTCGCTCTGCGATTTTATGCGTGGGATGGAAGTCCGGATATGTTGAATGTCGATTATAACTACCTTCTTGCAGGGGTTCCCACGAACAGTTCAGCGGTTTCAACACCCGTCGGAACGAAACCGAATTATAAAACGACCCCTTGTTCCATCTTGTTTCAATATTCTTCCAGTGCCCCGGTGAAATCGCCGACCTACCTCGGGAAGACTTTGTCGGGGACGAGTCAGACGGATAGCCTTGTCTCCATTAACTCTCCCCAGGATGGCACCGAGAGCGATTTTTGTGGAATTCCTTTAGGCGTGGTGACGTGTACGCAGGTGACGGTGGCCAATTCTTTTAATCTGTTGAAGCAGATCAACGTCAATAATTTATGCAGTGGGGCATCGACGCCCGTCAGTTTCCAATGGCAGGTCCAGACTGCCGGAGGAACCTGGGTGCCGATTCAAAACTTTCAGGCGTTTACACTGGGAAACACCTCCTTGACCTGGGGAGTAACGACAAAAATGCAGACTCGATACGCTTCTTTATACTCCCCCCATTGGTTGGCCGGGAGCTTCCGTTTTGCCAGTGGGGACTTCTGTCTCTAGTTGTGATCCACGTTCTGATCGGACCGGTTATCAAACGACCGGGATGGAGTCGACATTTGCGACAACGGCGACGGTGACATGGAACACCCATCTTTGGATGGGGATTAAAAATTTTGGGGCCTACGATTTCTTTCGCGTGATTACCGGGAATCCCGCAGGGGCTTCCTTTTATCCTTATATCAAAGATTGTAATTATGCCGGTCAAGCCTGGTCGGTGGCCCCTCCAGGGGGAGGACTTTCAGTGGCGGATTATGCCGATAATCGGAATACAGGATCGAATCCCCATTCGACAGTGACGTTAAGTTATTATAAAGATCCGGATGGGATTCTTCGTCGAGGAGATGGAAATTCACTGTTGGGGGTCTATCCCAATCATCCGACGGATGATACCGCTCATCCGATCATTCTGAATCGTCCTTTCAAAAATGTGGCGGAGATGGGATATGCGTACCGGGATCTTCCGTGGAAAACGTTAAATTTCTTTTCATCGGATAGTGCCGATGCCGCTCTCTTGGATCTTTTCACCATGGAAGAAGAAGCGCCACTCCGAGCAGGAACGGTGAATCTTCTCTCCGCGCGTGCGGAAGTGCTTCAGGCTTTGCTGACGGGAACTGAAACAGATCCTTTGACCCAAGAAAAACTCTCTCTCAGTGGAGGAGACTATTCCGCGAAATCAATTGCAGAAGCGCTTGTCAGTAATGTAACTAAAATCGAGAACAAGGCGGATTTGGTCAAAGTGATGGGAACGATTCTTCCGGAAAAAAGTGGATTGAATCAATCTTTGAAATGGAGACGGGAAGTCGTGGCTCGGGGGTTAATCGACTCCACTCAAACTCGAACATGGAATCTCATGATCGATCTTTCCACACAAGAAGGTCATGCTCAAAACAATTTAGGAGAAAAATCCTTTTCACGTCTGGCTCAGACCCGTGCTTGGTATCATATTGCGATTGATCGCTATACAGGCCAAATTATTGATCTTCAAAAGGAGAATGGCCCTCTTTAGTCTAAGAGACCACGGCCCTTATGCATTTTCAAAAACGATTCTTTTCTCGAGCTGGATTTTCCTTGGTCGAAGTTTTGGTGGCGTTAGTGGTGATCGCGGTCGCCTTCATTCCGATTACCGGATTAATTCCGCTTGGCTTGAGGAACGTGCAAGTTTCGGCGGAGGAGACCCATGCGGTTCATATTCTGACGGCGGTGATTCAAGATATGAAATATGCGAGGAGCTCAGATCTTCATTCCACGATTTTCAAAATCAGTCAGCTCCCCTTCAATGGAGCGCAGCAGAATGCGGTGAATCGGATTTGGATTGATTCTTCATGGAATACGTATCCTTCAGAAAAAAGACCCAATACGATGTGTTATGAAGTAGAATGGGAATACACCTCTGTTCCTCCTGCTACGAGTCTTTTACCGGTCGAAGCGACGATCACCGTCCGTTGGCCCCCTCCGGTGCATGCGAAACAAAATTATAACATCTCGGGCAAAGGGGGCGAAATTACGGTTTTAGCCTCTTTTCGAAAACCGTGATCAATTCTGAAATATGCATATGAGATCGAACGATTTTTCCCGACGATGCTTCACGCTCGTTGAATTACTGGTCGCAACGGCCATCACGCTCGCGATTGTTTTTCTCTTTGTCAAAATGATCGAGACGGTGCGACGGACTGTAAAATTAAGCAATCAGTTGATGGATGCCACGGCGAAAACACGCTTTATTTTTGATCGCATGGCGATGGATTTTAAAGAGATGCCCAAACGGATGGATATCGATTATTGCATGACGAATAATGTCACCGGCGAAGATTTTATGCGGATCATTACTCGCGTCAAAGGTCCTGGCGGGGATCGAGGGGTCTCTTTAGTCGGCTATAAAATTGAAGCGGATGAAAAGGGGGTTTATGGTCTCTATCGGGGGATTCATGGCTATCATTGGAAAGATGTCGGTTTTATGGGAGTCAATGCCCAAGGATTTGTTCCTCGTCTTAAATCCCTTCTTCCTGAACTCGATCTGAAGCAAAGTGATTACGAACTTTTGGCCTCGGGAATCATCAAAGTCGCCTTTGCTTTTCAATATAAGAGTGATGGCAAAATTTATCAAAGACTCCCCTATTATTATGAAGGAACGAACTACCAGGCCTCTCTCGTTCAGATCACGAATATTGGATCGATCGTGGTCGGAATGGCGGTGATGGATCTCAAGGAGACGGCCTTGTTGACGCGCGATGTCTCGGATAAGCTTGCCTCCAAATTTACGGAAGTCCCCGAAGGAGTGACTCCTCTCCCTCAGTGGAATACCAATATAGAAGAAAATTTTTCGGCTTTTGCAGAAGGTTTACCAAAGCCAGTGGCTCAATCCGTCCGAGTCTATCAACGTTTTTATCCATTGAATGAATGAAAAGAGTGTGGGCCTGGGGGACCCTTTTTCTCCTTCTCACTTTTTCTATGAATGCTGAAGCTCCTTTTCATTCCTCTCCCGTAAGTCCGGGAGACACGCTTTTTCTTTGGGACGAAAATAAAGTTCCGGGAACAGTCACTCCTCTTCCGGAAGAGATCAAAAAAACCGACGTCGAACGAATCTCCAACGTGAGCAAACCTCAACTCACACTTTACAGAGCTTCTTCCACGTCTGCGGTTCCTGCGATTATCATTTGTCCCGGCGGAGGATATGGAATTTTAGCGTATGATAAGGAAGGAACCGAAATTGCGGGATGGCTGAATTCGATAGGGATCACCGCGCTCGTTTTAAAATACCGCGTGCCGAACAATCGCGAGGGAGCGTTGATGGATCTTCAGCGAGCAATGCAGATCACGCATGCTCATGCGCAGGAATGGGGAATCGAAAAAATGCCGGTTGGGGTTCTCGGTTTTTCTGCGGGCGGACATTTATGTGCGCGTCTCTCATCTCAAATCGATTCACCGGAGAGTCATCCAGATTTCGCGATTCTGATTTATCCCGCCTATCTCGAAGACAAAGAAAAGGGGACATTGGCTTCCGAACTTGCTGTGACTTCTCAAACCCCGCCGACATTGATCATTCATACGGAAGATGACGCAGCCTTTGTGCAGGGAAGTAAAGTGTATGCAGCCGCCTTAAAAAAGGCCGAAGTCCCTTCTGAATTTCTTCTCTATCCAACAGGAGGCCACGGTTATGGATTGCGAAGTTCGCAATCGGTTAAAACGTGGCCGCAGGATTGTGAGAAATGGTTGATCGAGCGAAAAATAAAATAAAAGGATCGTTTTCATCTGTAAAGCCAGCCACCCAAATGGTGATAAAGCTGGAGGGGCACAGGCTCTGTGCTTCAAAGGACGGGAATGGCAGTGGGCCACTGCCCCTCCAGTTCTAATGAAAGATCCTGGATAAACCATGTGATCCCGATTTTATAACAGGGGCGTCTATCGCAGGAAAAACAGATAGAAATACATTTTCACCACTGAGACGCAGAGGACAGAATTTTTTATTTTCAATCCAGATTTTGCAGGCACTCAAATTCAAACCGTATGTTCAAATGCTTAAAAGGTGAGCAAACTCTTTTGCATTTTTAATCGCGAAGGCATCCCAATCGTTATTGAAGTACGCCCAGACGCGTTTACAGCCACTTTTTTTAATTCGATCGACCCAGAGGGAGAGTTCTTGTGTGGTATAGTCATGGCGATACCACTTGGTAAGACCGTGAAAACGAATGTAGATCTCTTCTGCAGTCGTAATCAGTTTGTCCGGCAACTGGGGAGCACTACAGGAACAAAAGATCGTCCCACTCTTTTGAAAGGCTTTGTAGACTTTTTCATTCCACCAGCTCACATGTCGAAATTCGACGACATTCCGCATCGAGGGGTCTAACTGGTTTAAAATCATTTTAAGGCGAGAAGGGCTGTAATGATAACTCGGGGGAAGTTGAAATAAAAAACAGCCCATCCGTCGACCGAGTAAGTGGGCGATCCATCCAAAGTCTTTCACTAAAGTTTTGGTATGACGAAACTGCTTCACATGCGTGATCAATTCACAAACTTTGACGGTATAAACAAAATCGCTCTCCCCGGCTTGATGAACCCATCCCTTGACGGTATTGGCCGTCGGCCATGAATAAAAGGGAGCATTGAGCTCTACCGTGGAGAAATGACGGGTATAATAGGGAAACCATTCCTTTGTCGGCATTTTCTCGGGATAAAACGATCCTTTCCAATCCCAATAAAACCATCCGGAACATCCGATATTGAGCGCAGGGATTTTTAGATTGGAGTCTAAAGAAGTCGATTCTGAAGCAATTCGCAACGCATGCATTTTTAATGCACGCTTTGGATTTTCTTCTCGTTGTTTTTCCCTCTTCTCCCGTTTTCGTAATCGACGAAGATCCGGGGAGAGCGGTGTTTTTACGGCCATGGAGTGCCCCTTACGGTTGGAGGACTACTTTGACACCGTCATCTTCTCGATTGCGGAAAATATCATAAGCCTTCGAAACGTCACTTAACGGAAGTCGATGGCGGATAATCTCATCGAGAGTAATTTTGTGGGGATGATGGAAGACAGCGGCTTTCATGGGATCATCCTTTGCAATGCATATGCCAAGGAGGTGAGATAGCGATTCCTCTAGGTACGGTTATGAAATCAATATAATCGAAGACTGCGTTATGCCATTTTCAGTTAAAAGCACTTTGCAAATGGCAAAGAAGAAAGGCTCTATTTACGATTCGAGGGGGAGAATAATATCACAGGAACGGAGCTATTTCCCCTGAGGTTATTTTAAAAGTGGAATCGCAAAGAGATTGAATCTCCTCAATTTGATGAGAGACCAAAAAAAAGGGAATTTTAAATTCCGTCTGAATTTTATGAAGAAGATCCTTTGCCTTGAGTTTTAAATCAGAATCGAGGGAAGAAAACGGTTCATCGAGGAGAAGAAGTTGAGGTTCACGTGCAAGGGCTCGTGCCAAAGAAACTCTTTGTTTTTCTCCACCGGAAAGATTTTGAGGGAAGCGATGAAGAAGAGAATCGATTTCCAAAAGATGTAAAATTTGTTGAATGGAAGCATGAGACGCGGTTGAAGACGTTCCATATAAAATATTTTGAAGCACGGAGAGATGAGGAAAAAGAAGAGCGTCTTGCGGACAATATCCGATATGACGTTGGTGGGGGGGAATAAAAAGACGAGAGGAAGTTTCAATGAAGCGTTGATGATTCCAAAACAATTGCCCACGAGCGGGTCTCCGAAGGCCGGCAATGAGTTCGAGAAACGAGGTTTTTCCCGCGCCGGAGGGGCCGACGATTCCAATTCTTTCCCCCTGAATTTCAAGATCGAGATCGAGAGATCCTTCTTCGAGAGGAAGATGAATGTCTTTAAAAATAATCTTCATGCCGATTTTTGGGGAGGGTGGTTTAATTTTTCGAAGATCAAAAGAGCCGTGAAGGCTAAAAAGAGAGAGATGCCGGATAAAAGAAATGCCTCTCGATCTTCGCCCAGTTGAACGTGATGATAAATGCTCAACGCCAAGGTGGAGGTCTCGCCCGGAATATTTCCCGCAATCATGATCGTCGCTCCGAATTCCCCGAGGCAACGGGCAAACGAGAGAATCGCCCCTGCCCAGATCCCTCTTTTCGCGAGAGGCAAAGAAATTTCCCAAAAGAGACGCCATTCGGTTGCGCCGAGTGTGCGTGCAAGATTTTCAAAACGGGGATTTATTTCCTGAAAGGCCGTTCGACAGGTCCGAACCAAGAGAGGAAACGACATGACCGCACAAGCCACGACGACCGCTTTCCACGTAAACGCGATTTCTATGCCGAGAAGATGGAGCGGATGTCCGACCCATCCATTTCGGCCGAAGAGTTTTAAAAGAAGGAGACCGGTGGCGACGGGAGGAATAACGAGAGGAAGAGAAATAAAAACCTCCACCATTGATTTTCCTCTCCATGATTTCTTAGCCAGAAGCCATGCGAGAGGGATTCCGATCGGAAGAATGAGAGCCGTGCTCAGGAGTGAAGATCCCACGGTCAATGCGATGGTCCAGAGAAGGTCGGAAGTGATCACATAGCCATGGAGTTAATATTCGACCGCACTTTTTTGAAGAGGAAATCCATACTTTTCAAAAATTTGAGACGCTCGACGTGTAGAGAGAAAGTGAATAAATTCTTCAGCAGCCTTTTTGCTTTTTGCGGATTGAACCACGGCAATCGGATAAGAGATACGAGGGCCTTCGTTGCAAGGAACGAGAAAAGCGATTTTAATGGAGGAAGAGATCATGGCATCGGTTTTGTAGACAATCCCTGCATCGGCATTTTCGGATTGCACGGCGGCCTGGACGGCGCGGACATTCTCGCAGGGAATGATCTTGGATTGAAGGGAATTCCAAAGATTTTTTTGGATCAGATATTCCCTCGCATAAGCGCCTGCGGGGACGGTTTGAGTTTCTCCGAGAGCGATTTTGGAGAGAGCCAGAAGATCGCGCGGGTCCGTCCCTTTAAAGGAACTATGGAGAGGGACAATGATGGCCAATTGATTGGAGAGAAGACTCTTCCGGGTTTCATTTTGGATCAGGCCCTTTTTTTCAAGGAAGTCCATTTTAGATTCATCGGCAGAGAAAAAAATATCGGCGGGAGCGCCTTCTGAAATTTGACGAGCAAGGGTGCCGGAAGATTCAAAATTAAAGTGGATGGAATGAGGCGACGTTTTTTGCCAATCCTCGGCAATTTCACGGAGCGCGTTTTTCAGGCTCGCTGCGGCGTAGAGCGATATTTCTTCGGAATGCAGAAAAGTCGAAAGTAAAAGAAGAAACGCAAAAGCCGATAATTTTTTCATAAGAGTTGAACGGCTAGAGTGCTATATAAATTTTGAAAGTTTATCTAACAATCAAATGATTAAATCAAAATCTTGCATTAGGA
>JAZKBH010000086.1:41978-55527 GCA_040388725.1 Verrucomicrobiota bacterium | reverse complement strand
CCTTGGCTTGAATTTTAGAAAACCAATCCGCGTCTTGAGGCGCAACATCCGCGGACGCAAAAATAAGATCGCAATCCGGATTGCTTTTAGCGATTTCTTGGATTGCTTTTACAAAACCGGACTCTGGGCGAACAATGATGGCTTTTTTGGGGCGTCGGACAATGATCTGACATTCCACTAAAATATTTTTGGGAGCTAAAAGATAATATTCAACCTCTGGAGGAGTGCTTTTTAAAAGGAGATTCGCACAAGCGATCGTCGATTCCTTCAATGAGGGAAGATGCAGGATGAGAAGAGGATTCGCGGGCACAGGGGTAGTCAAAAAGAGTTCGCCAAGAGGGTCAATCTTTTAAAGCAAACCAGAAAAAGGTTGCGAAAAGAATTAAAAGGGAGGGCCGAACGGTGTGAGGCCTTTGTTGGTGTTTGGAACAGGGGGTAAGTTTTATCCTAAGGGTGGGTCGAGTGATGGCTTCGCATCGCTCAGCCCTCCCGAAGAAAATTGAACCTACCAATAAAAAAGGACACCTTCCTTGCGGAGAGGTGTCCTTTTAAAGTTTCGAGCCAAACTAAAGAATATTAGCTTGTTCCCATTCCAACGCGTTGGATCGTTTGGAAGAGTTTTCCTTCAGTTTTAATTGAAGGAGCAATGATAATTTCAGTCTCTTGGAATTTGCGAATGCTTTCGGCACCGACATTTCCCATACAGGTCATGATCGCACCGACGAGGTTTTGAGAACCATCGTCGACCGTGGCAGGACCAAAGAGGATTTGTTTGAGTGAGCCCGTGACCCCCACTTGAATGCGGGTTCCTCGAGGAAGGTTGGAGTGAGGTGTGGCCATTCCCCAGTGATTACCGCGTCCAGGAGCTTCTTCCGAACGAGCAAAGGCAGATCCTACCATGACGGCATCGGAACCGGAAGCGAGGGCTTTACAGACATCGCCGCCTCGGGACATTCCGCCATCGGTGATGATCGGAATATATCGGCCCGTTTCCTTATAAAAATAATCACGAGCTGCTGCAGAATCGACTGTCGCAGTGACTTGTGGCACTCCAAGACCGAGAACGCCACGAGACGTACAAGCGGCTCCTGGACCGACTCCGATCAGAACGCCGGAAACCCCGTTTTGCATCAATTCAAGAACGACATCATACGTCACTGCGTTTCCTACAATCACCGGCATTTTTATGCGGCGTGTAAAGTCAGCGAGGTCGAGAGATTTATACTCACTCGAAATATGACGGACGGTACTTACCGTCGATTGAACCACAAACACATCACAGCCTGCTTCTTGGGCGATGGCGCCATAACGTTCTGCTTTTTGGGGCAGAGCAGAGACGGCCGCAAGGGCTCCAGCGGCTTTTAGTTCTTGAATTCGCTTGGAGATCAATTCCTCTTTGATGGGAGCTGTGTAGATCTATTGAATGAGTTCAGTGACGGTGGCTTTGTCGCCTTTGACGATTTGGTCGAGGACTTCAGAAGGATTTTCAAAGCGAGTTTGAACCCCTTCGAGATTAATGACGCCTAAGCCGCCAAGCTTACTCATTTCGATACAGAAGCGCACATCCGTGACTCCATCCATTGCACTCGCAATAATGGGGATTTTAAGTTTGATTGGATTCCCATTTAAATGAGGAATTTCAAACGTCGTATCCACTTCGTTGGGGTTGATTGTGATAGATCCAGGGACCAACGCGATTTCATCAAATCCGTAGGCGACTCTGGCTTTACGATTACGACCGATCCACATACCCATAATTATTTCTCCTTCAGGTGTTTTGTCTCATGCACGGATCCACATGCACAACAGTGCACGCGAAGCGTTGGGGTTACGATAGGGATAGGTTTGCCGCAGACCGGGCAAACCCAATGACGACGACGGATAAATTTGAGACGATATTGGCGCCATGCGAAAGCCAACCATGCAAAAACCACGAGGGCAAGAAAAACTATTAAATAAATTGAAAAAAAACCGTTCAGCGTCGTGCTCATGGGGTCTCTTTCGCGGGCGGGGTATTGTCAAAAGCCCAAAAGAAGGTGACATTCCCCCATTCGACATCCCCATTGGAAATCGGCTGAAAAATCATTTTACGGCACTCTTGAAGAGCGATTTGATCGACGTTTGCTGCGCCGGAGCTTTCTTCAATAAGCGCATGAAGCACGATTCCTTCCGCGTTGACTCCGAGCCGAATCGTCGTTGTTCCTGATTCATTCAAAAGATTAACGGTGAGTTTAGGAGGGGAGGTCGAGATCGTTTTTTTTCGGGCATCGAGGTTTTTTGAAAAATAAATTCGGGTGGAATGACTCACATTGGAGAGAGTGGTCGAATAAGTGAAATTTCTCGGAGTCGAAATCATTTTTTCCATCGCTCGATTTTCCAGGGGCACCGCTTCTTCCCAAGGGCTCTCCGCTTCACTTCCAATCGCGAGCAGAGGAAGTGTGGAACTCGAAGAATTTTCAAAGAGGGGACGAAGAGCGATCTTCTTTTCGGTCGGAATCAAAGATTGATGCAAAAGGGTGCTCGGATCTCTCATCTGATTCCAAAATTGAGTACGATGCCACGAGTCTCCGCTCATCAAATGAGCGGTCGAAAGAAAAATTTCAGAACGGCGACTGCTCGTCGGTTGAGTTGCAGGATAGTGAATTTCCAGGAAGAAAAATAAAGCGAGGTGGATAGCCGCGATAAAAAAAACGATCAACCCTAAACGACGTTTTTCTTCGGGAACGAGATTAAAAATCCGGAGCGGTATCCGTAACGCTTGATCAGGGGATTTGAGCATCAGAAGCCGGTTGGGTTGCGAGCACGACCGAATATCCCTTAGACAAAATCAAATCCATGATTTCGACGACCGATCCGTGAGGAACGGCTTGATCGGCTTTTAATACAAAAGGAGAGGAGCTGGGTGAGTTCCCCATTTTTTGGAGCGTTTTTCCAAGATTATCAAGGGTGGTGACTTCGTCGTTAAAAAAAATAAGAGGTTTCCCCGGAGTGACGACTCCTGTGGCTAAATCACGTTTCTCGGCGTCCATAACCACGGAGATCATGAGGTGGTTCGTTTGAACGCCTTGGCCTAAAAGACTTCGGGGAACTTGAACACGCAAGCCGGGTTGAAGAATAAACGAGCGGCTCAACATGAAAAAAATCAATAAGAGAAAAATGACATCCACTAAAGGGGTGAGATCGATTTTTCCCTGTAAAATGGATAAATTTCTTCGAATCTTCATGACTGGGCGGCGTTCGATGAAGAGGGTTGCTCCGACTCTTTTTTTGTGGAGGAAGGAGGAACTGTTTTGAACTCTGTCGCGGCAGCGCTTTTGAAATCGATGACTTCCTTGGCTGGGGGCTCGATAATGGCATGAATCAGCTCAATGCCCGCTCGTTCCATATCGCTCATCAAATGATGGCACCGTGTGACGAGATAGTTGTAAGCGACGTAACAGGGAATGGCGACGACCAGCCCTGCGGCGGTGGTAATGAGGGCAGTCCAGATTCCACCAGCGAGATCTGAAACTCCCGTGGCGCCGCTCTTTTGATTAATTTGAATAAAGGCCTCGATCATTCCCATCACCGTTCCGAGTAACCCGAGCAGAGGAGCGATATATCCAATGGTTGCAAGAATCGGAAGATTGGCCTCCAGTTTAGGGACTTGGAGTTGGGCCACTTCGCGAACGACCTCACGGAGCTCAGTGGAGGGAAGATTACGAGAGAGAATGGCTCGTTGAACGACGACTTTAATCGGGCCATAGCCTTCTTCGCATTTTTCCAAAGCTTCGAGGTAATTTTGTTTTCGAACTAAATTTAAAATTCCAACGAGATATTCTCCAACGCGCAAATGAACGCGATAGTAGTACATCTGACGCTCCACAAAAACTCCCATAGCCAAAATACTGCAGCCCAAAATGAGCCACATCAAAGAGCCCCCTTTTTGCATAATGTCAAAAAGGCCGACGCTTTGAGTTGCGAATGAGGAGTTATCGATTTGAAGAAGCATAGAAATTACCAGATAAAGGACTTGGTTTCTGCGAGCAGTTCATCGCCTGACCAGAGGGTAAATCTCCATGACTGGATTTCCCCGCCCTCTTGATAGGCTTTACCAAGGACTGAGAATTGAGAACGATTCGTTCCTCCTGCTGAGGGATAATGAAGGGAAAGGGTACGAACGATATCTTTTGTTTTCGACTGGCGATATTCAAGTCGAGCTTCGACATTGCGAACAGCACCTTTATTGGCCCAGGAGATCACAAAATATTGACCTTTTCTCGCATCGATTTGCTCTTGGGTGACTGCGCCGTACATCCAATATTTGCGTTCGAATTCAAGAGGAGCATTTCCATGGGCGTGGAGTTGCTTTTCTGTATTTACTTCATGAATCTTAGTGATTTTAAAATCAGGATTAACAGGTCCCTTCCACAAATCTGCTTTTCGAATCTCTTCAGTGGGAGCTGCTGTTGCGGCGGGAGCGGAAGATTCCGATGATTCAATGGTCGGTTGTGGATCTTTTTTCTGATCCAACCCGCGGCCTTCAATCGCGAAGGCTAAAATGGAAAACATCCAAAAAACGATGAAAAAACGCATAAGTCTTTGTAGGTCTTCAAGATAATCCTGTCAAGAGAGTCAATGGGGAGGGAAAAGATCGAAAAAGCCGAGGACTTATGAGATTAGGATATCATTTAAACCCTTTAAAGAACGAAACTTTTTAAGAGAAAAGAGCTCAATATAGAAACTTGAATTGACGGATGCGGAGGGAGGGCTAAAAGAGGCTATGGCTGTATCCACTCCTCCTCCTGCGACGACCTCAACGGTTATTAGTTTAAACGATGTTTCAGAACGTTACCTTCAAATCTATCAAAGACTCTTTGATGTGGCTTGTTTTTGTTTTGCAAGTTTCCGTAAAGTGAACGAGGAAGATTACGACATGATTGCTCAGCAGAGCTCGGTCATGCCGAAAATACAGAATCGCATGGATTTCGAGCGCGCGAAGGATACGACCCAAAGCTGGATTGCACGCAATGCCCTTTCCGAAGCGTTATCGACCGTGGTTCCTTTAATGGAAGATTGCCGTACCGTTTGTTCTCTTTGCGATTACAAAATGTCCGGAAAAACGGATGCCGCTGAAGTTGAAAGAATCACAGGCAAAGAGCGTCAGCAATTTTTGATGCTTTCGATTCCCGACAAGCTTAATGATCTTCATAAGAGATTTGGAATCAAATCGGAATTAGAAGAGCATGTTCTTTCACTTCTCGATGTGGCTAAGGTTTTGGTTTTGAAAGAAGGAAAAGTTACCGATGAAGAGGCAAAGAATAATGGCAAACTGACTTTGAAACTTCGTATGATTACAGTGATGCAAGCTCCTACCCAATCGGAAGCGGGGGAGCAAATCATGGGATTGACTCGCCGCATGTCGGATCATACACGGGATTTTGCAGTCGGTGAAAAGCTTGAGCTCAATCGTGCTGAAACGATTGGTGGTATCATTACATTGGCCGGATTTTTGGCAACGATGCTGCAAGGCATTCAAGTTTACGCGAAGAAAATTGGCGCAGCAGATTAATTAAATCCAAATAAATTTCAAACCAGGAAAGCCGGAATGCTGGAAAAAGCATTTCGGCTTTTTTGTGTTTAAAGATATTTAGAAAAGATCACTGAATTTAAAAGGGAGGGTCGATCCGGCACATGCGGGAGAGACCTGGGCGTTGCGATGTCACGGCCTCGGATCCCTCGGCCCTCCCGGTGAAATGGGGGACGAAAATTATTTCTTTGGAATGAACTGATGAGGGACGGCGTTGGTTTGAGGAACGACGACAGGCTCGGGGGGCTTGGGCGTTTCAATGACAAGGCGAAAGCCGTAAACGGAAAGCTGTAAATCAGGTTGGTTGCCCACGCGATTGGAGAGAAGAAGATCCATCGGTTGACGAACGCGCCAGGATCCACCTCGAAGGACGCGATAATCTGCGGAACGGTTGTAAATATCTTCACACCACTCCCAGGCATTACCGCCGAGGTCATACAGTCCGAGTTTATTCGGGGGGAAAGTTCCAACGGGGGAGGTATAAGGAAATTTATCGACTTGGAGGTGAGGTGAGTAATTTCCACAATTCGGAGGAGGCGGCCAGTTTTTTCCCCAAGGATAAGCGGTGGCATCATCGCCCGAGAACTCCGTGAGTTCGTCGACAGGTTTCAATCCTGCGGCCTGACTCCATTCTTTATCCGTCGGGAGACGGTAGTTCCAATCCGCAGGAAGTTTGCCGGATGCATGTTCTTCTTCGTTGAGCCAATAACAAAAAGCTTTGGCATCTTCCCAGCTAATATTGACGGCAGGATCGTTTGCGGTTTGTTTAAATTCAGGAGAGGGCCATTTGCGGCCCGTTTTTGCTACAAATTTTTTGTAATCGCTGACACGGGTTTTCCAGACGCAGATGAAAGTCGAGGTTTCAGGAATTTTAACGAATTTTTGTTCGAGACTATTCTCAAATTGAGAAGGCGTTTCCGCCTGGAGAGCGAAACTTAAGATCATCCAAAAGAAGAAGTGAGCGAATTTTTTCATAGGAATTTTAGTCAGGTATCATTGAATCAGAAAGGCGTCGCATCGCTCCGCCCTCCCTTTTTTCAGGGGAGAGGCGAACGGGGTGAGCCCTTTCCAATCGATTTTAGAAACATTTAAGTCCATCACTCCACCGAACTTTGTAAGTATTGCATTTTATTGAATGGGACACATCATGCGAGGGAGTTACTCCTATGCAAGTACCAACTCAGACCTCAAATCCCATTTTGATGGTGGCATTGGACATTCAACTCCAATTGAATGCTCAGACGCGTCATCAGGCGGCGGTCATGTTGTTTTGTAATGAGTTGGCGTTTCATTTTAAGTGTGTACGGGCCTCGTTGGGGTGGATGCGCAATGAAGAGCTTCGAATGGTGGCGACCAGCCATAGTAATAAATTCGAAGAACGATTTGAAATCGCACGCGACTTGGTTTCGGCGATGTTGGAATCTCTCGATCAGGATGCGGAAATTGTGTGGCCTGAAGAAAAAGAATCGTCATTGATTATCCGCTATCATGAAGTTTATGCGCGCAAGTACGGGTCTCGACATCTTTTAACGATTCCGATGCGCTTGGATGGTGAGGTTCAAGGCGTTTTGACATTGGAGCGTCAGGATCGTGCTTTTAGCGTGGAGGAGTTGGAAGCGCTTCGTTTAATTTGTGATCTTTGTGCCCGGCGATTGGGGGATTTAGAACAGACCGGACGCGTGTGGTGGAAACCGACGGAAGTAAAAATGCGCCGCTGGCTTTCTCAGTTTTTAGGACCCGAGCGGACTTTGTTAAAATTTAGTGTGATTGCCGGAACGGTTTTTGCCGTCTTTTTCTTTCTCATTCCGCTTCCCTATCGTGTGAACGGTGATTTTACTTTGAAGACGCGAACCCTTCAGAATTTGCCGGCACCGTTTGATGGGTATCTCAAGAATGTCGAAGTTTATGCGGGTGATCCTGTGGTGAAGGGCCAAAGCCTGTATGGGTTGGATACGGAAGAATTGAAATTGCAGGAAGCAGAAGCGATGGCAAATCGGTTGAAGAGTGATAGCGAAGCACAATTGGCGCAAGGCGAGAGTCGCATTAGCGACATGCATGCAAAGTTTGCTCAGGCGTCTCAATCCGATGCAAAATTGTCGTTGGTTCGTTCGAATCTTTCCCGCGCGATTGTGCGCGCACCGTTTGATGGCGTGGTTTTAGAAGGGGATTTGCGGGACAAGATTGGAGCCCCTGTAAAAAAAGGGGATGTTTTGATGAGAGCTTGCCGATTTGAGGATCTCTATATTGAAGTCGAAGTCAGTGAGAGAGATGTTCAGGACGTTCGTGAGAACAAAGAGGGATGGATTCGTTTTGCAGGAAGACCGGAAGAAACTTACGAAATGACCGTCGAGCGGATTGAACCGGCGGCAGTGGCAAAACCAAAGGGAAATATTTTTTTAGTACGAGGCCGGCTTGAGGACAATCCTGCGATTTGGTTTCGACCGGGGATGAGTGGAACCGCGCGAATGAAGTCGGACTGGCGAAGCCTCTGGTTTCAAGTCGGACATCGTCTCATGGATTTTGTACGATTAAAATTGTGGTGGTAATGAGCGTTCCGACGAAAACTCTTTTGAATTCACGGCTTCGCACCGCTCAGCCCTCCCTGAGAAAAACAATCCAAGGGAGGGGCGAACGGTGTGAGCCTGTTTTTTCTATCCTATGAGCACTAAAATGTTCAGTGAGTCGTGGCATCGCGTTGCGAATTCCAAAGCTCAACTTAATCCAGCCGTCGAAGTCACCCGTCAAAAATTCCGACGCGAGATTTGGTACGTGCTTCGCGATCCTTTTAGTAATCAGTTTTTCCGACTTCCGGCTTCGGCTTGGAATTTTCTCGCACGTTTAAGGACGGATCGAACGGTGGATTATGTTTGGCGGGAATGTTTGGAGCTTTTTCCCGATGAATCGCCCGGCCAGCAAGAGGTCATGCAATTACTGGCTCAGTTAACCGAAGCGAATTTGATGGTTTCCGATCTTCCTCCGGATGCATCGAAGCTTTACGAACGACGGCGTAAAGTGGACAAAAAGGAGTTAGGAAGCAAATGGATGAACTTCCTTTTCTTGAAGTTTCATCTGTTTGATCCGAATCCCTTGTTGAATCGGATGCTGCCGTGGTTTCAACCCTTTTTCTCCCGGTGGTTTTTTGGAATCTGGCTCCTATTGGTTTTAAATGGAATTAAGTTGGCTTTTGAAAATTGGGAGACGATTCATGATCAATCCCAGGCGATTTTTTCTCCTTCGAACTTTTTCATTTTTTACATCTGCGGAGTCCTGACAAAAGCGTGGCACGAATTGGGACACGCCATGGTTTGTAAAAAGTATGGGGGAGAAGTGCGGACCTTCGGGCTGATGCTCATGATTTTGACGCCCTTACCGTATGTCGATGTGAGTTCCAGTATTGGATTTTCAAGTGTGCGTCGACGCATGTTTGTTTCGGCGGCAGGAATGATGTTTGAGTTTTTACTCGCCGGAATTGCGATGATGGTATGGGTTTCCACGGCTCCGGGAATTGTGAATAGCATGGCTTACAATATTGTTGTTTTGGCTTCCGTGACGACCTTGTTATTCAATATCAATCCGTTACTTCGTTTTGACGGTTATTATATTCTGAGTGATTGGATCCAAATCCCGAATTTAGCGCAACGATCCACGAATCATTTAAAATATTTATTAGAAAGCCGTGTTTTTAAATCCCGTTTTGCGACGGATGGGGCGCGAACTCCCTTGGAAGGTCATTGGCTTACAGCTTATGGGATCGCAAGCGGCATTTATCGGATCTTTTTAATTTGGGGGATCTTTTTTGTTCTCGCTGAAAATTTTTTGGGATTCGGTGTGGTTTTGGCCGTGGTCATCATGATTTTGTGGGTCACAGTTCCTTTGGTTAAATTTATCAAATACATTCAACGGGATCCGGTGTTGGAGCCGGTTCGTTCCCGAGCCATGTCGATTACTTACGGAGGATTGGTGGGAATTTTGTTTTTCCTCTGGATTATTCCTTTCCCGAATCATTTTCGTGCGGATGGCGTCGTAGAGGCATCGAAGTATTCCCGAATTTTTGCGGATGTGGAGGGGCAGATTGAGCAAGTGGTCACGGAATCGGGGACTCCTGTGAAAAAAGGAGATCTTCTTCTGGTTTTAACGAATCCGAATCTGGATTATGAATTGCAAGTGGCTCGTGCACGGATTCGGGAGAGTGAATCCAATGTTCGGGGGGCGATGTCAGAAGCTCAAATTGTTTTGGGTTCCGCCGACTCGGACAGGTTATTAGCGCGAGCAGGACTGAATCACGCAGAACACCAAAAATCCCAACTTCAAGTGCGTGCTCCTTACGATGGAATTTGGGTGGCTCCCGGAATTCAAGATATGAAAGGACTTTGGATGCAGCGCGGCGCGGCCTTAGGTGAAGTCATTAGTCCTGAATCGTATCGCTTTGTTGCCGTGGTGACGCAGAAAGAAGCCTCCGAGCTTTTCACGCTGGGATTAAAAGGGGCAAAAGTTCGTCTTCGTGGACAGAGTGGGACGGCGATGGATGCGGATGGATTTCGAATGGTTCCGGCCGAACAGAAAATATTGCCTTCTGCCGCATTAGGGTGGGCCGCAGGGGGAGAAATTAAGACGGAGAAAAATGATTCGACGGGATTAAAAGCAGAAGAGTCGTTCTTTTTAGTTTACGCGGATTTGAAGCCTCGAAAGGATATTATTTTGATGCAGCGTCGAACAGGAGTGATTCGTTTTAGTTTGCGGTGGGAACCTTTGTTGAATCAGTGGAGTCGAAGCTTACGGCAAATCTTTCAGGAAAAACTACGGTATTAATCCTATGGTTACATCACGGTTACATCGGAGTTATCAGCGTCTGAATGTTCGCGAACATCGACGTAACTATCAGGGAGCGGATTCGTGGACGTTTTCTTTTCATGGAATTCACAAACGCCGGAAAAAGATTTTGGAAGAACTTTTGGAGAGAGCGGCTCGGGTGTTGGAGAGATTTGATCAGTTGGAATCCTCTTCGCCTGAATCCATTTCACGAAAGGTTACGGAGCTTCGGCCTCGGTTCATGAAAGATCCTGTACCTGAAGAGGCTTTGATTGAGGGATTGGCTTGCAGTTCAGTTGCCGCGAAGCATGTGCTCGGATTTCGGCCACACGTGGAGCAGGTGGCGGGAGCTTTGGGGCTTTTTCAAGGATATCTAATAGAAATGGCGACGGGAGAGGGGAAAACTTTAACGGTGGCATTGGCTGCGGCACTTCGTGGATTTACTCGTTTGCCTTGTCATGTCGTGACCTCCAACGATTATCTGGCGGAACGAGACGGAATTGAGCTCGCAAAGTATTATGGATATTTCGGTTTAAAAGTAGCGGCGGTGACCAGCGAGATGAATTCGGAAGGGCGCCAAAAGGCTTATGAAGCCGACGTGGTTTACACCACACCGAAGGAGTTGTTAGCTGACTTTTTGAGAGACCGTTTGATTTTAGGACAACCCTATGATCCGGCGAGACGCCATTTGCGACGTGTGGTGGGAGTGGTTCAACAAGAAAAGGGAATTGTAATGCGCGGGCTTCATTGTGCCATCATTGATGAAGCGGACAGTGTTCTCATTGATGAAGCCGTGACGCCGTTGATTATTAGTCGTCCCACGGAAGACCGTCAGCTGATGGAGTCGACGTTAATGGCGCAAAAGTGGATTAATCCATTGCAGCCGGATGTGGATTATGAAGTCGATTTCCAATTTCGGGATATCATCGTTCCTGAAAAGACTGTTCAGGCGTTTGATGAGATGATCAAAAGGCTTCCTCCCGGATGGAGAAATCGTGAGCGATTAAAGGAACTCTTGAAAACCGCTCTCGTGGCACGCGAACATTATCGAAAAGGCATTCATTATGTGGTCGATGATGGGAAAATTCATCTGATCGATGAGTTTACCGGTCGCATCATGGCGCATCGGACCTGGCAACAGGGATTGCATCAAGCCGTGGAAGCGAAAGAGGGATTGGAAATTTCTCCTCCGAATGAAACGGCGGCGTCGATGAGCTTTCAAAGATTTTTCCGATGTTTTCCGGTATTGGCGGGATTGTCAGGAACAGCCAAAGAATCGAAATCCGAACTATGGCAAATTTATCATTTACCTGTTTTAACTCTACCCACACATCGTCCTGTTCAACGGATCGTCCATCCTCTCGCTGTTTTTGGAAGTGCCGAGTTAAAATGGAAAGAAGTCATTGCTGAAATTCGGAAAGTTTATCAAATGGGGCGACCGATTTTGGTGGGCACAGGTTCGGTAAAAGCGAGTGAAGAATTGGCCTCTCTTTTGGAAAAAGAGAGAATTCCTTTTCGACTTTTGAATGCCGTGCGTCATGCCCAAGAAGCCGAAATTATTTCACAGGCGGGGCAGACGGGAAAAGTAACGATAGCAACCAATATGGCGGGCCGGGGAACCGATATTAAATTGGAACCCGGAGTGATTGAACGAGGGGGATTGCACGTCATTGCGACGGAATGTTTTGAGAGTGGACGGGTCGATCGGCAGCTCATGGGCCGAGCAGGTCGGCAGGGAGATCCCGGGAGTGTCCGTTTCATTTTAAGTCTCGAAGATGACCTTTTAAAGAAATACATCCCTGGACCCATGAGGCAAATGTTGCGGCGAATGCTTCAAGCGGAGGGGAAAGCTTCCAAAGTTTTGGAGGGAGCTTACTCTTTAGCTCAAAATGCGGCGGAACGAATGTCTCGAAGGGCACGAAAAAGGCTTTTAAAGGAAGATCATTGGTTGGAGGAGACTTTAGCTCAAGATGGGATCGCTCCTGGGGAATAGATAAATTGATAGACTAAAATCATCTTGTATAATTAAGTGATTTTAATCCATTTGCCTCTCGTGGCTATTGACAGGCTTGAGTCATTTGTAAGACTCTGCCCGCTCTCAAAGCGCCTATATGTCATTAAACTCAAATCAATCCACTTCTCGCGAAAAATCAAATCGTGAAGGAGTTTCGTACCGATGGCTTTTCGTCATTCTTGGTTTCTTCGTTTTGTGGGTGGGAACGAATTTTGTTTTTTCTCAAAGCGATAAAGAAAAGAAACCGTGGAATCCAAATGATTCTTCAATGAGTTCGAGCGCCGATAAAGCGGCTCGATCTTCCACACTCAAAAAAGGAACCAAAAGCGTTTCAGCCGTTCCTGAAGAATTAAAGCGTGAAAGAGAAATTCGTGCAGACGCGCTCAATGCGCCTGCTCCAACACAATCGACTTCGAGTGTTTCCGAAACAGCAACCACTTCGGCTCCTGTTACTGCTCCGGCAGAAGCGGCAGCGGAAGAAAAAAATTATTATTTGCCTGACTACGAGCCTCTTCCTTCCAAAAAACTTTCCTTAGATGAATCGATTCAAAAATCTTTAGAGCAAAATTTGGATATTAAAATTAAATCAACGGATCGATCGATTGCGGATGATCAAAAGCGACAGGCGTTGGGTCAATTTAACCCCACTCTCAAATTTGATGGAAACTACGAAGAAATTGACCGTTCTCAGAACACACAAGATTTCGTTTCGACGGGTGGAGATGAGGGTGCTTTAAGGCTCAATAGACAGCCTCGTCTTTTTCAGGAAAAAAATTACCGCACCAAACTTTCGTTGGAAGGAGAGTTGCCGACGGGAACAAAATATGAGCTTTTCACGAAAATGGATGTCCTGAGCAATACGCTGACAAAAACAAGTCCAAGCGCACTCTATGATCATGAGTATCAAAGTTTCACGGGGTTCAGTCTTACCCAACCTTTATTAAAAGGTTTTGGAACAGATGTGGGAATGACCCAAATTCGTGTTGCTCGAAAAAATCAGCAAATTTCCCAGCAAGAGTTTCGGTCTCAGATGTTGGAAACGGTGGCGACCACACTTCAGACTTATTATGATGTGATTTATCTCGCACAAGACTTTCGTTTGAAGCAGGAAGAAGTAAAATTGGCGCGACGTCTCACAGAAGAAAAAAGACGTCTTT
>JAZKBH010000086.1:30066-41959 GCA_040388725.1 Verrucomicrobiota bacterium | reverse complement strand
CGGGATATTAATCGTGGAGAAACAGCATTGGCGCAAACGATTGAAGAGGTGACTCAATCTCAAAACAAACTCCTGGAAAAACAAACCCAGCTTTTTGCATTGATGGCCAATGTCGATCCTTCCGCTCCTCTTTTCTTGATTGAACCGACGAGCATGATGCCCGATCAGGCGCCCATATTAGATGCTCCGACTCTCGTTCGTGAAGCGATGGTAAATCGTCCGGAGTATATCGTCGCAAAATACAAAGTGGAACGTGAGGGGATTAAATTGGTTTACGCTGAGAATCAAATTTGGCCTCAGTTGGATTTAAAAACGACCATGGGCAATAATGGTTTGGATATGGGATTTTCGAGATCGTATCAAAATGCTTTTCGTGGGCAAACCGCTCAATGGAGTGCAGGGGTTTTATTTTCTGTTCCGATTGGAAATGACAAAGCGATTGGAGAAAAGAACGAAGCGATCCATAATAAGGAAGTGGCTCTTTTGACGCTTCAACAAATTGAAAATAACACAAGTTTAGGGGTTCAACAATTTGTAGGAATGGTGAAATCGAATATTAAACGATATGATGCGATGACGCTTTTCCGTCGAAATGCCGAACGGGCGTTGGATGAAGAAGAAATTCGATTGGAAAAAGGTCTCTCAACGGATATCGATCTTCTGAAATTTAGACGAGATGTCACGGATGCAAAAACCCGTGAGTATGCCGCCCGTGCGGATGTGAATAAAACGCTTGTTCGACTCTATCAACTGACAGGAACGCTTTTAGCCCGTCAGAATATTACGGTTTCGGAATAATTTTGAGTTCTGGTAGGTCTCTCGGCCTAAGGCTTCGCATCGCTCAGCCCTCCCTTGAGGAGGATGAGATTCCAGGGAGGGCCGAACGGTGTGAGGCCGTGTATTTTGGTTAGAATAATTCGTGGATATTTACAGTTAAGGTCGATCTCTGCCTAAGGCTTCGCATCGCTCAGCCCTCCTTGAGGAGGATGAGATTTGAGGGAGGGCCGAACGGTGTGAGGCTTAGTTTTGAGAGAGCGGATAAATTTCTCCTTGGTATCTCCATTCTTCTGCTCGCGTCACATAACCATGTCGTACTGGATTATTTCGAACGTAATCCCATTTACTCGAATAACTATCAGATCTTCGAATTTTAGTATCCCAAAAATCGCTCTGCCAAATGGGTTTCTCCAATTCTTTTAGATTTTTTGAGAAAGCCCATTTCCAATAGTGAATCCAGAATTTTAATGGTTCACTGGAGTTTCCTCTCGGTTGTACAAAGAGATGAAGATGATCCGGTAAGATGCAGTAACGGCCCACAACCCAGTTTCTAGAGCCTGACCAAAGATTCACGAGGCATTTCCATGAAGAGTCATTTGCCAGAAGAGACTTTCGATTGTGAGTACAAACCGTGATAAATAAAATAGAGTGAGGGGAATTTAAATGTTCAAAATGATGTGGATATTGTCGAGCGATGTGAGGCATTCTAAATAAGTAGAAGTCCAGAGGTGATACGACAAGGGTTCGCATCGCTCATTCCTCCCGGTGGGGTGTTTGCAGGGAGGGCCGAACGGTGTGAGGCTTTGTCTTGAGACTTCTAGTTTTGTAGGAGGCAATGTCTTCAGTGCAGAAGAGCGGAAACATCACGAGAAATCGGCCCGATTTCCGCAAGACCAGGGTTCGCATCGCTCACCCCTCCCGGAGGGAGCGTTTACAGAGGAGGGCCGAATTTAAAACATCTTCAAGCTACGAGCTAAGCCGCGTTTCACTTTGCCACCAGCGCGTTTAGCTGTTCTCGTCGCAAGCTTGATCGTTATGATAACAGAAGAGAAGGCCATGGCAGTAGTGTGCCATGCGATATTCCGTTTCTGAGCTTTGACTTCACCCATGCGCGCGACGTACTGGTCCGCAGGATTGACCAGTGCGGTTGCATTCGCAGGAACTTCTGCGTTTTGAGCTTCATGACCTTCGGAAGATTCACTGGGAAGCGCTTCCGAATCGTAATTTTCGGATTCAAAGCCGCTATTTCCATCTTCTTCGTGACTACCGCTGTCGCCACTCTTGCTGCCAGAGTTCGAGGATTGCGTGTAAGTCGGGCTGGTGAAAGATCCTGCACCCATTCGAGGGGTATTTTGTAACATGTCGCTAAGGGCCATCACATTGTTTGCAGGAGTCGGTGTGGAGCTGCTGGTCGAAGTGGTTTTTTCCTCGCTGGAACTATCTGAAGTTATATTTGAGTTTGCTTTTGCATTCGATGCAGAAGAAGACCCTTCAGAACTATTGCTTTCTGAATTGTTCGAGCTTGAGGAGCTGTCGTACGACGGAAGAGTCGCAAGATTTAAGCCGGCATCAAACGGATTACCAATAAAGAGATCGTGGAAACTCAAAGAGAGTTTGAGAAGATCTTGTAAGGTAATGTCGATGGTGTCGGGACGTGAGTTCGTCGCGAAAGGGGATCCGATTCGAACTTTTTGAGTGGCTGAAGCGGTGTTGATCACCAGATCTCCGCTTCCTTGGAGAGCGCTTGCGCCTCCTGTAAATTCAATATGGTCTGCCGTAATCGTGACGCCGCCTCGAGGTGTAAAACTGCTTCCGATATAAAGTTCTCCGCCGTCTGCGACGGTAATATTGACCCCTCCATTATCAGAGCCAATGCTGGAGAGCGTTAGATTACCTCCGTCTTCAATCTTAACGGTTGCGTCTCCCGATCCGGTATGAACGGTATTGATGGTTAAATTGCCGCCCCCGATTTGGGTAAACGTCACATCGCCCGTTTGAGAGACGAATTCATTGAGAACGAGAGGTGTTTCCGTGTAGTTGATCATCTTCGCTCCACCCGTAACCGAAGAGTTGAAAATGGTTCTAAAGGTCGAGAGAACTTCAAAAACATTCCCCACACCGGTTTGGGCTTTCATGATGATTTCATCACCGATCAAATTCACGGGCTGCAAGCGACTCAAAGGATTAAGCGAATTAATCATCCCGTCCGAAGTAATAATGATATCCGCTGCATCCGGAGGATTGACGGTTGCCACTCCTTTTTCATTTCCTGCAGAAATGAAATTTACGGTGATATTGGAGCCATTAAACGTGGTCAGATAAATGCTGTTCTCACTCTTATCGATGTAAGTCGTGAGTTCATCGGCTTGGATGCCTCCATCACTGGAGATCCCGATCGCACCATCATAAGTTTGGATCCGATTGAGAACAATATCCTTGAAGCTGTGAATGAAGATTCCTCCGGAGACCGAAGCTTCCGCATTGACGATCGTATCCACATTGACGTTCAAATAGTTGCTCCGTGACGCGATCCCTAAGGTCGTGATGAGCTCGAGCGTTGTCGCTTCAATATGCGGACTAGGGAGCGTGGTGGTCGTGTCGGCTTCGATGCGATCACCTGCAATGATCTTAAAGAGACCATCGGCGGTAAAGGCATGGGTAACAGCGAGGCTGTTCAATTCATTGACAATCGTATCGCCCGCAGTTCCTGTGATATCGGTCGTGAGGAAATTCACATCCGTCAACATCCCGATCCCGCTGAGCGCTTGAGCGATGAGTTTGTCGCTGATAATCCGGCCAGTGATATGATCAATAAGGCCGCCGGTTGCGGTCAGGCGAACAATACCCGTAACGCCTGCATCGGTTTGTAATTGGTTAAGCTGGATGTCATCCGCGGCGATGATCTCGATATTCGAAGGATTAATAGGATCGTTCGATTTCACGTTCGTTGCGGTGACCGATCCGCCGGCATTGACGAAAATGGAACCTGCCACGACATCGAGACGGGTGAGCGTGATGTCGTCGACTTCCGAAATATTAATATTTCCGGATTGAGACGTAGTTGCAATGAGAGAGCGGATCTGAGTTTCGAGAGGAGTTGAACCGCCGATGATATTCGGATTGCCGATGCCGACGCCCGAAGCGGTCGTCGCTGTTACTTCATTCGCAATGAGTTGAGGTCCGGTGGCCCCCGTCAGTTTAAAGAGTCCGCCGCCGTAAGTTGTGAGAAACGCATTGGCATTGCCGGTGGCGCCTGCCTTGATCAAGCCTGCATTGAGGTTACCGCTCGCAAGAAGATGAGGAAGTGCTCCGACTCCATCGGTTGCTGCGACACCGAATTGACCGGTGGTAATGGTAATCGTTCCGCTGTTCGTGACGGCATTGAGGACATCGAGCGAATCGGTTTCTGTGACGACTAATATGCCCGAACCCGTAATCGTGGAATAAAGACTATTCACGACCGTATCCAGCGTGGTGTTGCTGACCGAGGTCGTGGTGAGTAAATTGCCGGAGATTTTCGAAGCAAGACGAGTGAGAACCCATGGGGTGAGGGAGTCTCCTGTCGCGGTGACGCGATAAAGGCCATTTTCACGGGCTTCGGTTTGATTACTGAGAAGAACGAGTTGCCCGATGATCGGAGCCACGCCGCTCACAGTAAGTCCACCGTTGGAGTTTGCCGTTAAGGTGATGGCGGTAGGAACGTTATTATCAAATGTTCCTGCGATCGCGGAAGAAGCGGTGATGTCAGCGGTTTGAGTCTTAATCGTGGGAGCGTTCAGATAGATATCTTTTGCGCCCGAAACGATGGTATCGATCGTCAATTGAGAAGAAGGCAGTGTGCTGTTGAGATCGACATAGACGTTGCCCGCAAAGGTTTCGATATTTCGAACAATCGTTGATCCCGTGTTGAAGAACCGGACATCGCCAAAATTGGTCGTTTCTGCATTGATCTCACGTAAAACGGTATTGAGGTTAATGGCAGGATTTCCGGCGCCGGCATTTCCATTCGCAACCGCAAAGAGATCGCGACCTGTGACGAGCGGTGTTCCGGTGGAGACTTTGAGAATACGTCCATCCGAAGTGAGGAAGATATCCGCATACCCCCCCGTGGTGATCGTGCCGACATTGATGTCGCTGCCTGCGCTTAAAGAGATGGTATTATTGACATCCGTAATTCCGGTCCCTGCATTTGAAGTGATTGACGTGGCCGTGATTGCTTGGCTGGAGTGAATATCGATTTGACCGTTATTCGCGCGCGCACGGGTAATGACAAGAGGGGTGCCTGCGGCGGTAGTATTGTCGAGGGTAATATTGCCTTGGTTAATTCCGGTGGAGAGGGATTGGACATCTATGGAGTTAACTTTGGTGAGGAGAGTGATGTCCCCTAAAGTTTGTGCCACGAGTTGGTTTGCCGTGACATGCCATTCGCCTGCGGCGATAGGATTTGCCGAAAATTCTTCGATGTTCCCAATACTATTAAGAGTGACTGTTCCTGAAGCGTTGACCGTATGGAGGAAGAGGTCTCCGGTTCCCGAAGCGCCTGCGACGGTTCCTGCTTGGATCGTGATACTGCCGCTGGCAGCAATGGCTTCCGAAACATTAAGAGAATCGTATTCATCGATGGTGAGGCTTCCGCTTCCGGTGATTTGACCCTTTACGAGTTGAGTAATACGAGTTTTGAGTGAAATATTTCCAGCTGCGTAAACTTCAAGATCGTCTGTCGTCAAACGATTCGTGCCGGTATGACTGATCGAGCCAGCGACGGCATTTAAGATAACAAGATTTTCAACATTAAGACTCGAAACATTCACCGCAATATTTCCGGAGGTTGCGCCGGTTTCGACGGAGAGATTGGAACCTGCACCGGTCGCGGTAAATTGTCCTCCGAGCGTGATGCTGCCTGCACCGCTGAAAACACCGGTCTTAATTTGAATTAGACCATCGAGAGAGGCTGTCGAAGTGAACTTTCCTTGGGTCGTAATGTCGTTATCCGCATTGATGAGGATCGTTTGTGCACGAAGATCAAGGGCGGTATCAAAAGTGATACTGCCGTTGAGAAGCGAGGTATTATTAATCTTGTACGCATCCAATTCCATGGAGCCTGTGGAAGAGAGAACGGCCGGATCAGGAGCTCCGGGAGAACCACCGGCTTTGATGGTGGCGGCGCGCACGAGAAGATTATTTTCGTAGGCATAGTTGAAGAGATCAATGTGTCCGGTATGAACGCTGTCCGCGTGATCACGCCCGATGACAATGGATCCAAATTGATAGGCCACACCGTTGACGGTGGCGTTCTTCCACGAATCAAGAATCGCTTGGGTCAAAGAAAGTGTGGTGGAACTTGCCGAAGCCGTCAGTTTTCCAACTTCAATGTTTTGGAGATCGCTCTTATTGAGAATAATGAGATTGCCGGTTCCATGAATCTTTCCGCTGCCTGCAGCGTAATTGATCGTTTGGGTGGTGGTGACGTCTTGAAGTTGTTGAACGTAAGAGACAACAGGAACTTGCTTTAATTCGTAAATCCAGATGGTCGATGGATAAAGGAATGGAGGCAGGTAGAAACCATAAGTGTAAGGGGTCCAGACATATTGACTGACGTAATTGGTGACAGGAAGCGAAACCATTTGTTTCGATGTCGTTGTACGAGAAATGCTGTAAGCGCCCGAAAGTTCGAGCTTATCGGTGACAATGGTGATATCACGTCCGCCGCCTGCAATAATATCTCCATAAGTAATCTTACGACCTGCGGCCGTTTCGAGACGAATTTGACCGTTGGCAGTTGTAATTCCGTCGAGATATTGACTTGCACGGATATTAAGATCCGTTGGAGAGTAAAGATAAATCCCCTGTAATCCTGAGAAGTTTGCCTCCGACGAAGTCGAAGCGGAAATCGAAGCGCTTCGTACTTGAACGGATTTTGTTCCGCCGCCGGTTTGACCAATACTATTACGGACACGCATTTCGATCGAGCCATTGTCGGCACGAATCATTCCACCCTCGGAAGAAGGAGCATTGTCGATCGATCCCGTGGGGAGATTGAGGCTGATGATACCGTAACCATCGCCGCCCGTGCCGGGGCCTTGGGAAAGCGTGATGTTCTTGGATGTTCCCAAATAAAGATCGGAGGAAAGCTGAGGATTCGGATTTTCGATGTTGATCTTGAGGTTGCGCGAATCGGTGCTGTTGGCGTTTTGAACATTCAGGTTGTAAGCAACATTGAATGTGCGTGCAAGATTGAGAACAACGTCTGCTGTTCCGGTCAGGTTGACGTTACCGACCATGATAATGCGACCGGTCGTAAGATTTCCTCCAATAATAGAGGTGTAGGTATTTGGATTCGTAACATCTCCCCAAATGACGGTGGAATCGCCCGCATCGAGATCGATTCGTTCGAGTCCTGTGAGCTGCATGCGCTCGCGGCCGTTGGTGACTTGGGTTGAATCGTAGCTGATCGTATCGGCAAACGTTTGAGTCAAAAGCAAGCGGCCGCTGCTGCTTGCGCTGTCATTGATGCTGATGTTTCCGATATTAAGCGCTGCATCCTTATTATAAACTTTCTTGGGATCGCCCAAGAAAACGGAATAAAGATTTGCGCCGCTGCCGCCGACGAGGCTGAGCGTTTTGCCTGGAGCAAAGTAGAAGACATTGAAGGTATCGCCGCCGGAGCCGCCGGTCCAAGTGTCGATGCTGTTCGCTCCGCTAGGGCTTGTCGCAAAAAAGACGGTGTTACTTCCGGACTTCACACTTTCCACGAGAGGTCCGAATTGGAACTTCAATTTGTCGGTTGCTTTAGGGATGACGTAATCGGCAACAAGTCCGCCGCCGCTGATCGTGGCTCCCCCAAATGAAACGCTGCTTCCCGTGCCAGTGACAAAAATACGATCACGGCCAAAATCATTGAGGAAATAAAATTGATCGGCACCGCCGCCACCGATCATGAGATCGGATCCGCGATTGGAGACAATTTTATCTGCACCCGATCCGCCCTTGATGACGGTGTTTCCTTTTCCTGCGATAAGATCGATGCCTTGAGTGAGCAAGTGAGCATCGAGAGTTCCTACGCTATCGCCGCCTTGAAGTCGGGATTGCCCCCATGCGGTATTATAAGAAGCACCTGCCTTGAGAACAGTGCTTCCCTGGCCGCCGAAGAAATCAATGGTGGCATATTGAAGAGCAGAAAGTGTGAGCGTTGAGTTGCGTGTGTCGCCCGAAAGTTGGATGCTGACAGAACCGAGACTATTGCCTGCACTGATTTCGGTGAGGCCGGCGCCTGCTGTTCCGATCACATGTTTAACGCCGTTAAAGCGTTGTTAGTAGGTTTGAGTCGAAGAACTGTAAGCGACAACGATATCTTCACCGCTCGTGCTATTTCCACCGACGTGATAAACACGGAAGACTTCGTTGATGTTGTTCGTATCCAAGAAAATTCTTTCGCTCGCGAGTGCGCCCATGTTGAGCGTAAGCGTATCGCCGGAGAGTGTTCCCAATTGGATGCTTCCACGGGTCGCTTCGATCGTTTCGTCGAAGAGATAAGTGGAGAACTCTTTACTGAAGAGACGTTTGGTAATCGGACCGACCAACGGAATGGGGATCGTGAGATCGATATAAATCACGATGCCGACTTTGCCATAAATACGGACGTCGAAGAGCGAGATGTTATGTTGCCAGAGCCACGTAATTTCGCGTTGATAAATTTTTTCGGTTCCGGTCGGCATGTTCCAGTAGAATTCAATGCCGACTTCGAGATAGGCTTGAACACCGACTTCGATGAGGCCGAGGTTGAGTGCGACGCCGACGGAGAATTTTGCGGAAAAACCAAACGCAGGAATACGAGTGCTATCTTCGAGGCTCGAGCTGCTTGCGTCGCGATTCGTCCAATAAAATCCATTCGTATCCCAACCAAAGCTCAAGTGGATCGAAGCGGAGAGTTCGAAGCCGAGTGTCATTCCCAAAGGAGGAAAAGCAGGCAGCGGGAAGAAGCGGGTATACGAGAAGGTGACGGTGATCGCAGGAAGTTCGACGCGAATCAAGTCGGCCGTATTTCCCATGAAGAAATTGAGAGCAGTCGTCGATGTTAAAGCGTCGAACTGAATTCCACCGCCTTGGAGATTTGCCCCGAGGCTTTTCTTTCCGCCGCGGTTATCGGTTTCCTTTAATGCATCGCGCAAACTTTCCTTGAAAGCATTCTTAATTTTGCCGGACTTCGTTGTCGCTTCGGTTGTTTTGAAATCTGCGTCACGGAATTGATCAAACTTTTGAGAAAACTTATTGGGAGTATTGGCCGAATTATTGATCGCATCTGTTATTTTCTTGACGCGAGAACGATTGTCGGCGGTGCTGTTTGCAGTGCTTTGAACAGGCGCTGCCTTTTGTTGTAAGTACTTTTGACTGCGTGTTTCGCGATCGGTTTTGTACTTGTCGAAAGCTTTCTTTTGGGAAGCTTCACCAAATCCGGGAAGATCGAAATCTTGGCCTTCGTTATCTTCTTCAGGAGCGGCACTACCGGCAGATCCGCCGAGCGATACGCGAGGATTTGTGCGAGTTTGTTGGGAAACTAATTTCGGAATATCGCCCAATAATCTGTCCAGGGTTTGATAAACCGTGAGGAACATTCCAAACTTGTCTCCTAAGAAATCAGCAGGGACAAAAGGATCTGCCATCCACTCGGTTCCAGGAATTGCGGTCGTGAGGAAGTCGACAACAGGCTTAAGCTTGTCGGTGGTCTTCGCATAGAATTGCAATGCCGAGAAGAGTGTTCCGCCGAGATAGTCTTTAATATCGATCGTGATATTTTGGAAGGCGATAAATGTGACGCCGTCTGCAAGGCCGTCGGAAGTGAGGTCGGTTCGATTGACCCGCCAAGCCGGGGAAGCTTTTTGATATTCTTCTGTCGTTGCGGTTCCGTTCAGAATCTTATTTCCGAGCGTAACATCGCCCAGACCTGCGAGATTTGCATCGAAAGTTAAAAGGGAGCTCCCTGTTCCGAAACGCTTCGAGAAGAAGAAGTCGGTTTGGTAGGAAGGAATGATGCCACCCGGTTGTGTTTCGAGCTGAAGATGGATATCGGCGTCCGCATTTAAGTCGTAACGCATCAACGCGCCTGCGCCCGGTCCGAGAACATCTTCGCTGCCGAGTTGGGTTGTGGAAATGCCTCGATCGGTGTTACCGACACGATTCGTACCTGTACCGGTATTGAGATTGAATGCAAAATTTCCAAAGAAGCCGGAATGATAACCGTCGGTGGCATAGTCGGCACGACCATCTGCGACACGGACAGAAAGTTGATTCAACTGACTGACGTACCCGTTTTGGATGAAGTCTTGAATTCCTGATTTATGAATGTCGCCATCGAGTTCCGCTTGGAATCCGACATTCATGAAGTCAGCGGTCGGATTGGAAGAGCCGCTCGATTGAGCGGAATTGAAAATATAAAATCCGTCACGGATATCGACACCGAACCCAAGATTGAGCTGGAAGGAGCGACGAAGACTAACGCCTCCGGTGGTATCTGCGACAACGCCACTCGCAAGAACGGAGCTCGTTTGATTTGAAATCGTAAATCCAACCGAGGAATCACCGAGATTGATTTGATCGATCAACACGGCGTTCGCTAAAGTATCGAGCGCTTTATTGAGAGTGAAGGAGAATTCAACAGCGCTGCCGCTGACTTTTTCAAACTTCAATCCTTCAGGTGTGGTGCCATAATAGTTGGCATTATTGAGGTCATCAATATTCCAGGTTTGGCCGACCACATTGATGCCAATGTTCGAAATCGAGGTCAGATAACCGACGCCATTGGGCCCGAGGGCGTCGAAGAGAGCGTTGCGGATGCTGTTGATCGGCTTGAGCGGATCGAGACGTAAAGAATTACGGACACGGGTCGTGAGGTCATCTCGAAAATCTTCAATGAAGCTCGCGTACTCGGGTAAGTTTGTTCCGAGAAGGGGGAATTCTGCTCCTAAAGCTTGATCGAGTGAGAATTGAAGGTCGAAGAGCGCTAAGTCGAGCGCATCACCGACGAAGGACCAGTCGCGTAAAATCGAGAGAACATCGCTTGGAGGAACGGTGTGAAATAAATCTGGAAGAGGATTGAAATTTGCAGCGACCAATGAGGTGTTGAAATATTTTTCCAAGCCCGATCCGGTAAAGGCGTCGACTGTGGTTTCAACATCGTTCGAAATCAAAATCTTCAACGAGGAAAGATTAGGCATCGACTTGTAAAGATCACTATTGGTGATTCCGGAGCCGAGGAGTCCTAAATTTTTCTTTTCGAGATCAGTGAGACTTCCGAGATCCTTTGTGATGACCGTATTGCCGCCGGTGTCGGGAACAACGATGACCGAAAGAGGAAGATCGGCGACGGCTTGACCGACTGCGGAGAAATTGAACCACGGAGAAACGAGGGTGCCATTCACATCATAGTTTCCATAAACGCTGGAGATCTCATCCGAGAATCCAATGATTTGACCCGCACTGATCGAACCGAGGAGGTGATTGGTTTGGATATAGCGAGCGCCGCCGTTGATGACGCCTTGTTCAACCGCAATACGAAGATATTTCATTTCGTTTGCGGAGTCGGCGAAGTCGACTCGTTTTAAAACCCATTTTTCATTCGCACCACCGAGACTGACGATTTCGTAGACGCCGTTTTGGTAGTTTCCTTGATAAGTTGTCGTCGCAGGATTGAGATCTGTTTGCCCTTGATGCATGAGCAAAATGCGATCGCCGACTTGAAGGGTGCGAACACCGTCGATACCCAATTGGTTGATCGTGACTTTGTTAAACGAATCAAAACCTTGAACGCTTAAATTCTTGAGCGAACCATTGTTGGTCGCTGTCATCGTTCCGGCGGAATTATCATAAACCGCGACTTGGCCTGCGCCTGTGGCAGTATTGATGCTGCCTGTTGAAGCAGCGACCACGGAATAAGCGAGTTGCTTTGTGGCAACTCCTCCAAAGCTTCCCACTTCGAGAGTAAATTTAGCAGGGGCAATCAATCGGGAGAATCGAACCACAGAACTATTGAGATCAACAATCGCTGAAGATTGCTTGAAAGTCTTTCCGCCATAAACGGTGCCGCCTGCAGAAACCGCGACTTTAATTCCACTGAGTTCCG
>JAZKBH010000086.1:25477-30056 GCA_040388725.1 Verrucomicrobiota bacterium | reverse complement strand
GGTATCGAACGCCGTACTACGTGTCAGAACCCATGCGGTCGTCGAATTTCCGGCAGTCGTGACGGTATAAATGCCGTTTTGAGCGCCATCGGATTGATTGTTAATGAGAACGGATTGACTTGCGGTAAGGGTGACGCCATCGATGACAAGTGCCCCATTGGATTTGGCGGTCAACGTATTGTTTGTTGACGAGAAATTTGCATTAAGATCGGCTGTCGTTGCTGCATTGACGGTAACCGCCGGAGCGATGGGATCATCGGTAGTAACCGCTTCGTCATCGTACATCTGTGGTGTACCGTAAACATCCGGAAGAGCGACAACACCTTCCGCGTTCACAGCCACAGCGGCAGGACGAAGGGCAACGACGCCGCGAGGAAGAGCTCCGGTTTGGGCAGAGACAACTCCTTTGGTAAGGAAAAAGTTTTTCGGAGAAGAAACGGTACCGCCAGAAACGGTTCCACCGGTCACCGCCGCACGTCCGAGCGTTGCATCGCCAATGGCCATGCGAGTGAGCTTATACTTCGTGGTCGAGCTTCCGGTATCAATGACTTGGTAAACACCATTCTGAACGGCCGAAGATTGGTTCTTCACCAAAACGAGATCTCCCACGGCAAGGGTGATTCCATCCACAACAAGCGCGCCATTCGCGGATGCCGTGAAGAGCGGGAGGAATTGATCGTTCGAAGTGTCGCTGTCTGTTTTGTAATCGGTAAATGTTCCTGCCAAAGCGCCCGTGGTTGCGGCTTCCACCGTCACCGTCGGAACATCTTTGATCATGAACGTCGTGTCGCCATTGATCGAACCACGAGTGACTTTGACCTTTAACCATTCGAGAGAATCGGTCGTGCGGGCGAGAGACCAAGTGGTGGTTGAGCTTCCAATGCTGGAAACACTATAAAGTCCGTTCTGAGTCGCATCGGTTTGATTTTTAATCAAAATCAAATCGCCGACGGCTAAGGCGATGCCATCCACAATAAGTGAGCCATTGGAAGTGGCGGTCAGGGACGGTTGAGAAATGGTGCCATCGTAAGTAGCGCTCAAGGCTTGTGTGGTTGCTGCGGCGACGGTGATGGGATCATTAATGTCATCGGGAGCGACCGCAACGTTGCCCTGATCGTCGATCCAGCTGTAGCCTAAGCGAAGGTGATTAATCCCTGCAGCGAAATCGGAGGTATAAGAATCGCCATTCAGGAAGAAACGAGTTTCAAAGAAACTTCCAGTGGTCGGATCTTTAATCACGGCGACGGGCTCAACAACAACGCCGTCTTTCACAACAACGATATCCATGTCGAGGGTCAGTTTCGAAAGGGAAGAGAATTCCACTTCCATCGGATCTGCGGGATTTCCGGTGAGGGAACTGAGGCCGAGCAAGCTTTGCTTGACGAGACCGCTGTTGTTGGAACGGTCTGCAAGCGATGCGAGATCAATAAAGAGAGGAAGTGTCGCGCTGGCGGTACGCACGAGTTCAAAAGCGATATGAACCGCCGATTGGAAAGTGGAACCACTGCCGGAAGAGGTAATGCTGAGATCAATCTCAGATTCGTCCAATTGCAATGCGGTCGCGAGAACGCGGCGGATTTCTTGGAGGCTTTTCGGAGGATTTTGAACGATTTCATCAATCGCGAGATTAAACTGAAGTCCGAAATCGTAAGCATCCACTAATCCTGATTTCACGAAAAAGAGTTTTGAAGCATAAGGCCCTTGAGGATCATGCTTCATCCAATCGCTGATCATATCACCGATGCGCCAGAGCGAAGTGACGATATCTTCAAAAGCGAGACGACTGAGGAGTTCAGTCTTATTAGTGTCGGTGAAAACGAGTTCAGGAGCAGGAAGGCTGTTGAAGTTTGTTGTTCCTGCACCGATGCTGGAGGAGGCCCCTTTGCCTGTGGCTTGGTGAGTGATTGAAATTTTCGCGTTCGCTCCGAAAGCAAGATTGCCCACCGATGAGCCGACAAATGCACTCGACGGATCGTTCGGGAAAGAGAGAGACGACAGGGTAATGCCCGCTGCCGTCGTATTGTTAATCGTAAGCGAAGTACTTAAGCTCGGATAGTCGGTACGATTGCGACCGAAGGCGCTCATTAAATCTTGGACGCGAGTGACACTGCCGGAGACATTAAAAGTGCTGTCGGCAATCACATCGAGATCGGCATGACCGAAAGCGAAGTTTACAAAACCAAAATCACCTGTACCGGAAAGATCTTGATTGCGGACTTCGGCGTGGCCATTGAGGAAAATGTTCGAAAGAGTGCTATCGCTTCCGCGAATTCCAATGCGGGATTCTTCTGCGGGGAAACCGAGTTCGGTAAAGCCGTTGTTTACAGTACTGGTCGGAGCAAAACGAAGATTAAGAATCGCAATCGGGGCGTCATCGCGAAGAGCAAGTTGGATGCGTGTGGCGCCGGAGATGGCGATCGCTTTGACAAATTGACCGACTTTGTAAGTAGAACCCGACACCGTGATATTGGTGCTCATCAACTCCGTGTTGATGTCGGAAATAAGATCTCCAATGCTGGTATTCGTTGTGGTATTTGCAGCAGAGACCGAAACAGAGGTATAAGCAGAACCATTGACGGTCACGTCGAAAGCGAGGTTGTTCGAAAGTTGATAGTCAGCGTTTGTGGAAAGTGTGGAAGAGATGACACCAAGAATCGCGCGACTCGATTCAGCATCGTGCGAAGTGAGCATCAAATCATCTTTAGCGGCATTGGATTTCGTTTCGGTGTACTGAGCATCGACTTGAATATTCCACGATCCGCCTTGAGGGAAGAAATCAGAATTGAGTTTAAAACGAAGTTTATTATCCGCAGCTGTCGTATCAATATACGCAACGACTTTCGCCGAAGTGCCTGCTTGTGTAAGGCTGTTTGCGGCAAGAATGCCATTATTAATATCATCAATGAGATCTTGAAGGCTTGTGTTGGTCGTCGTATCGGAGGCGCTCACCTGGAAGTAATCCAAGGTTCCGTCCGGAAGCTGAACGGTAAAGAAAGCATCGGTGGCAAGAGTAAATCCACCAGTCGTCGTATTGATCGCATTATTTGCGATAATGGGAAGAGTTCCTGCCGCGAGATAAACACGTTTGGAGAGGATGGCGCTCCAGGTCGTAGTGCCTGTGGCTGTTCCGGTAAAGTTAAAGCCGAGCTTGCCTGCATTATTGACCGCAGTCACTTGGCTTCCCGTCGGAATTGCGGTATTAATATCCGCAATTAAATCATTGAGAGAAGCGTTGGTCGTTGTGTCTGAGGCCGGAACACGAACAACAACATGAGTGCCGTTCGGGCGGGTAATATCAATATAAGTATCGCCGGTTAGAATGTAACCGGTGGAATTCGTGAAAGGTTCACTTCCAGTTTGGACGGTAAGGGTCGCGTTATCCAATCCGCCGTAAGTATAAAGGGCGGCCGTATTGGTGGCGCTGGTGTTCGTCGTGAATCCGAGTTTGCCGGATGCCGCATTTGCTTTCGTGACAGGGTCTTGAGAATAAGCGGGAATATTAACCGTTAACGAATTCGTGCTTCCTGCCACAGTGCGGAAACGCAGGGTGCTAATTCCGGTATTAAGATCCGTATCGACAACAATGGTGAGTTTGGAGGAAAGTCCTGCACTTGCAATTCGAGCGGTGAGGAGATCCGCGTAATCTTCAACAGAGGTGTTGGAAGTCGTGCTCGAAGCAGAAATGAAAAGATCGTGATTAACGCCATCATCCAAAACGACTCGGATCAAGCTATCAAATTCCAACACACCATCCCAATCGGGAATGGCAATCGGCATATCGACGGTGATCGATTCTGTTGCGGTCGGAGGTTGAACCAGATTTAATCCAAGAGTGAAACGAAGATCGGCGCTGCGGGTTAAAGTGACGGTGCTCTCTGAAGAGAGATTTGAGATTTCACCGGTTGCCGTGTTGCCATAGGTGTCGGCGAAGTTGATTTTAATGTCGGTGAGATCGGCAAGAGCACCTGTGCCCGAATTTTTGTCGGCATACAGGCGAAGAGGGAAACTAAAGGAAGGGGAAATGCCGCCGGCAATATTTCCGCCGCTATAGGTCGGAGTGGTTTCAAGAAGGCCTTCACTTAAGCCTGCCTGAATCATCGCGAGCGAGATGGCATCCGCGAGATCGTTGATGCTGGCGTAAACCGCTTGGGGAATGACAACGGTGACTGCAGTTGCGCCATTGATCGAAACGCTAAACGTGCGCAGGGCAGCATTGGAGGTATTAAAAGCAGAAAGCGTAATCGCGTTCGTTTTGACAAGCGTGCTTCCATTCGTTCCCGTTTGGAGATAAGCATCCGCCCCCGTGAGCCGGATGGAGGTGGTATTTCCGGTCCAAGCGCCAAAGCTTAATCCCGTGGTCCCGCCGCCTGTATCGATCGCGCTCACGCGAATACGGGGAACACCGGTGGATTGACGGAGAAGCGAAACAAATTCTTCGATATTCGAAAACTTCGGCGTGCGTCTTTCGGACGAACTCGCAATAACCCGAGCGGTTGCCCCATAAAGATTTAACTGCGAAAGGCCCGTCGTTGTCGTGACAGCGGTGCCCGCAACGGTGACAGCAGAACCGGAGGCTCCT
>JAZKBH010000086.1:20712-25467 GCA_040388725.1 Verrucomicrobiota bacterium | reverse complement strand
ATGTAGCCTGTGCCTTGGCCGGGATTCGATGCAAAAAATTCGATCGTGTCTGTGAGATGATTGGTCGAATCGGCGATCGCACGAATATCAACTCCCTTGCCTGTGGTTGCATCAAGAAGGCCGGAGCGGACTAATGCGTCATGGATATCATCCACGAGATCGTCGACTTTGGAATTCGCCGCATCCCCAAAATAATCACGTGTCGTGTTACCATTGATATAAAGCGTTGTCGTGGTTGCTGACGAAGAACCATCTTTTTTAACAGAAACGTTAATCGAAGAGGCACTGGAAGTCGTTGCAGTCATTCCCAACTTGGCGAGACCCGCTCCGCTGATGCCGAGTTCAAAAACATCGGCAGAACCGTAAAATTCGAGACCCATTCCTCCACCCGTCACGGAGACCACGCGCACAAGAACACCCGTTTGAGTGGTGGCGTCGTAAAGATCTTGATTGGCGAGAGCGGTTTGAATCGCGGTCTTAAGTTGATCAAGCGATGTATAATAATCCGCTGGAATCTGAATCGTTCCGGTGGTGCTGTTCGTTGTTCCTCCGTTTTGCTGACGGATGGTGAAGCTAATGCTTTGAGGTGTACTAAAGTTGGATACGACAATCGGAGTGCTTGAGCTGACGGTGTAAGAATTCGTTGAAGAGCCGCTGAGTGAGCCCAGATTGAAGAACGACGCATTTGTTCCGGCAATGCTAAAACTCTGAGGAGTTGATCCGGAATAAGTGAATTTTAAACCGAAACCGGAACCGGCAGCATTTTCCGTAACACGAATTCCTTCGCCTGTGGAAATATTGTAAAGACCTTGATCGTTGAGTGCTTTTTGGATGGCGCTCGCAAAAGAACCCATGCTGAAAAAGTTTTCAGGTGGAACGGTGACGGTTTTTGTGGCGTTCGATCCGATTTGAACCGTGAAAACGAGAGGCGTGGTAAAAGTCGTGAGATTAACGGCGCTTGAGGAGATCGCATTAACAGTGCTGAGCTGATATTTTGCATCGCCTGTTCCTGTAATCGTTCCGTTATTACGAGCAAACACGATTTCATAAGGATTGATCCCGAGATCGAGTGTTTCACCGGAAGGATTAATGTTTTCGATATAGAAAGTGGTTTGGTCATCTCCATACAACTCAAGACGAGGGGAAGCGGTGTCGGTCAAGCGAGCTTGGACGTATTTCGTTCCGGAGATTGTCGGAAGCGCTGCTTGAAGGGCGTCCTTCAACTTCGTGAGCGTGTTACGGCTGGAATCGGTCGAAAGTGTCACGGTTGTTCCCGTCGAAGGGGTCAACAGAGTTCCATTGCGGTAAACATAGATTTTGAAACTGCTCGACCCGGTGAAGTTCAAAGGATCGCTACTCGTGGAAGGAGCATTTTTCGCCGTGACAATATTGGTTAAAAGCGTGAGCGGATTAACAAGGGCTTGATCGGTCGCCGTTTGGAAATTGTAAGCTTCGCCCAGGGAAATATCCAAAAACGGAATCAAGCTTTGCAACTCTTGCTGTTGCTCGGTTTGGCTCATGAGGTTGGAAATGTTGCGAACGTACTGCAACAAATCGTCTGCACTCATGCGTGAAAGAGAGGCTAACGTTTGATCGCTTGCGGTGACAGTGGGAACACGGTTGTTGAAGAAATGATCCGCAGTGAGTGTGAATGTTCCTGTCAATCCGTTAAGACCCGAGATAAAAGTGTTTCCTGTGGGATTCGCCACGTTCACAGGAAGAACGAGCTGCGCACTGTTTTGAGTCATCGGTTGCGCGCCGCCGGTGCTTCCGGATGGAATGCTGACAGAATAAGCAGTACTGAAATCGCTCTGGTAACTATTGAGGTCCGTGAGCGTGAAGAAACCGTCGCTGCCGGTATTGAAATTCGTCTTGAGATTGAGATCGAGAGCGAATGTTCCGTTCGTGACGTAGCCCCCTGCGCCCGAGAGCGTTTCGCGTGCGCCAATGAGGCCAAAGCCGACACCAAAATCATTGAGAGGAGCATTAACGCCTGTACCTGAAGTGGATTGACGTGCGCTTGCCGTCATCTCCATCGTATTGCCGCTGCGTACGCTTCCAAAATCCACCCAATATTTTTCGGTGTTGTTGAGAGCCGTGGAGGTAAAGGTGGAAAGATCGGCGTTAATCGAAAACTTAAATGTTCCTCCCAATCCCAAATTGATTTTCGCATTATCGGCGAGTGTCAGGGCAAATTCTTGCGCTTCATTTCCAAGTTCGAGATCAAAAGCAGAGGTGGCTTTCGTGAGGTCGACATTAAAATTCAGTTGAAGTTTGCTGGAAGTCGAAGCATCGGTAACACTCGCATTGGTGCCAAAAACAGCCTTGACGGCCGTATTTAAATTCGTGGCAAGTTCAGCGGTTGTAGGAGTGACATCGGTAGCAAAATAATTCGAAACGAGATTCGTGAATTTATTGTTGTTCGTGCCGCCAATGAGGAATTGGCCGAGGCTTTGATTGAAAAGATCGGAAACCGATTTTCCGAGAAAAGGAACGACTTGGGTGCCAAGAGTGGAATCCTGATTAAGGGCGGTACCCAGCTTCGCCATGTCGGTGAAAGTCGACTGAATGTTTGCAGCCAGAGCGCTCGTCGCGCTTGTATCGCCCGAATATAGATTTGCATCTAGAAGACAACGAGGTTCGATGGCCTCAAGTTTAAATTGTCCAGCTCGGCTTGAGCTCGGAAAAAGAGCCCTTCGATCAATACCGAACAATGGCTTTTTCTTTTTAGGATATTTGAGCTTAGGCATGCGGGTCGAAGCATTGAGAATTATCTCGAATACACAAGTCTTTAATGGTATTAACGTAAAATAAGTAACAACTCGATTTTGATCTCGTGATCTCAATTTATAGATTGTTTTATTTAAAATTTCTCCCAACACGGAAATGAAGCTTACTCCTCGCGCTCAAGGTCTTATACGTTCTCTTCGCCTTAAACCTCACCCTGAAGGGGGATTTTATCGTGAAATTTTTCGGTCGAAAATAAAAGTGGTTGCTCCTCAAGGAAAAAGAGATTCTCTGACGCAGATTTATTTCATGCTTCCTCGAGGGGAAATCAGTCGATGGCATCAAGTTCTCTCCGATGAATCTTGGAATTTTATCGAAGGAGCTCCTCTTTATCTTTATCGGCTTGATTCAAAGCTCAAAAATTTTCAAAAAACAGTCCTGGGTCCTCTGAAGCTAAAAAAACAACCGATCGCCTTGATTCCTCAGAGGGAGTGGCAAGCTGCAGAAAGTTCTGGTGATTATACGCTCGTGACGTGCCTCGTTGCTCCGGGATTCGAATTTAAAGATTTCTGCTTTTTAAATGAGATTATAATTTCAAAAAACCCTCAACTTCTGAAAAATAAGCTTCAGAAACGATTTATTTGAGAGGGAAATGCCTCTTTTCAGAGGAGAGAGGATTTAGACGCGAAAGGCCTTCGCTGAGAGGCTTAGGGTCTTCCGAAGATGGCAATTTCGATGCCAAAAATAGACTTTTTACAAAAAAAGCAAAAAAAATCTTGCATCGAATAGAAAACTTGTCATTGTCCGCATCCCCGCAAAATCGGGTGATCGTTACTGGCACCTGGGACGTATGGGAAATTTAGTAACACTACGACGAGTTTCGTCGAGTGATGCTTCGTTCTCTTCGCCCAATCTTCAGTAACTTTCAAAAACAATTTAAACGAAGAGAATAGAAGATGCCAACCATCAACCAATTAGTTCGCAAAGGTCGCAAACAGTTGAGTAACAAATCAAAGTCACCGGCTTTGAAGAACTCCCCGTTTCGACGTGGCGTTTGTGTACAGGTCATGACCCGTACACCTAAAAAGCCGAACTCCGCGATGCGTAAAGTTGCCAAAGTTCGTTTGACGAACGGAATCGAAGTGATTGCTTACATTCCTGGTGAAGGTCATAACCTCCAGGAGCACTCGATTGTTTTGGTTCGCGGTGGTCGTGTAAAAGATTTGCCCGGTGTTCGTTATCATATCGTTCGCGGTACTCTCGATGCACTCGGAGCAGTTGGTCCTTCGAATTCTAACAAACTTAATCGTAATGTCTCCCGTTCCAAATACGGGGTCAAAAAACCTAAAGCCGGCGCTGCTGCAGCTGCCGCTAAGAAGTAATAACTGAGGTCACGAATATGGCACGTCGTCGTCGCGCAGAAAAACGGGCTATCAAAGCCGATACAAAATTTGAATCCACAATGGTTGGTCGCTTGATCACCACCGTGATGAAACAAGGAAAGCGCTCCATCGCGGAGAGCATCGTTTACGGAGCGATCGAGCTTTCGAACGACAAGAAGGATGGAAATCCTCTCGAGACGCTTCAAAAAGCGATCGATAATGCAAAGCCTCGTTTGGAAGTTAAATCCCGCCGCGTGGGTGGTGCGACTTATCAAGTTCCAATGGAAGTGACGCCTGAACGTCAGCAATCTCTCGCCCTCCGCTGGATGGTGACTTACGCATCAAAGCGTAAAGGAGTTGCGATGAAAAAAGCTCTCGCGACTGAAATTAAAGAAGCGGCTTCCGGTCAAGGTAATGCGGTTAAAAAACGTGATGACGTTCACAAGATGGCTCAAGCAAATCGTGCTTTCGCCCATCTGCGATTCTAAGTTTTTGGAGTAAATATGAGCGCTGCTGCTGAAGTAAAAAAGAATATCAACGATCCCAAAAGAGCTTACGTTCTCGAAAAGACACGTAATTTCGGGATTTGTGCGCACATCGATGCGGGTAAAACAACCCTCACCGAGCGTATTCTTTTCTACACCGG
>JAZKBH010000086.1:13826-20702 GCA_040388725.1 Verrucomicrobiota bacterium | reverse complement strand
TGAAGTTCACGAAGGAACAACCGTTACGGATTGGATGGAACAAGAACGTGAACGTGGGATCACGATCACTTCCGCTGCAACGACTTGCTTCTGGCCTCAAAAGAAGGAAGAAGGAATCGTTAAGTCCTACGAAGGCCAAAAATTCCGGATCAATATTATTGATACTCCTGGTCACGTCGATTTCACAGCTGAAGTAGAACGTTCTCTCCGTGTTTTGGATGGTGCCATCGCTGTATTCTGCGGTGTTGCAGGGGTTCAGCCTCAATCTGAAACCGTTTGGCGCCAAGCGACCAAATATAATGTTCCCCGTATTGCTTTCGTTAATAAGATGGATCGCGTCGGTGCTAACTTTGATAACGCAATCAAAGACATGCGCGAAAAACTCGGTGCCAATGCTTGGCCGGTTTTGATCCCTCTCGGAAAAGAAGATTATCTCAAAGGTCAAATCGACGTCATCAACCAAAAAGCGGTTGTTTACTCGGATAATGATAAGATCGGTTCAACGTACTCGATCGAAGAAATTCCCGCCGATCATAAAGAAATGGCAGCAAAAGCCCTTCAAGATTTGATCGCTGCTCTTGCGGATGTCGATGATGAAATTGGAACTCTCTTCCTCGAAGAGAAAACTCCGACATCGATTCAAATCAAGCACGCGATTCGTCGCCAAGTCAACGCAAACTCATTTGTTCCTGTTGTTGGCGGCTCAGCCTTTAAGAACAAAGGTGTTCAATTTTTGGTCGATTCCGTGATCGATTATCTCCCAAGTCCCGTCGATATCCAACCTCAAACAGGTCATAATACCGACACGAACGAGCCGATGCCCGCTTCTCCTGATGATGCCGGAAAGTTTGCTTCTCTCGCATTCAAGCTTTGGACAGATCCTTTCGTCGGTAAATTGGTATTCTTCCGTGTCTATTCCGGAAAAGTTTCGAAGGGCGATACGGTTTATAATCCTCGCTCAGGAAAATACGAGCGGATCAGCCGTATTGTTCAAATTCAAGCCGATCGTCGTGAAGATGTTGAAACCGTTTATTCGGGTGACATCGCTGCTCTCGTCGGTGTGAAAAACATCAAGACTGGTGATACCCTCTGTGCAGAAGATCACCCGATCATGCTCGAGCCTCCTTCTTTCCCTGAGCCTGTGATCTCGATGGCTGTTGAGCCCAAGACCAAGGTGGATCGCGAAAAGATGGGTGAAGGTCTTCAACGTTTGATGGAAGAAGATCCTACCTTTAGCGTTGCGACCAACGAAGAAACAGGTCAAACGATCATCGCGGGTATGGGTGAACTTCACCTTGATATTATTTTAGATCGGATGCGCCGCGAATTCAAAGTGGAATGTAACTCCGGTGCTCCTCAAATTGCATACCGTGAAACGATCACGAAGCCTGCAGTGGGTGAAGGAAAGCTTGTAAAGCAATCCGGTGGTCGCGGTCAATACGGACACGTTGTTTTGGATGTGACTCCTGTCGAACGCGGAAAAGGAATCACGATCGAAAACAAGGTCGTCGGTGGAACGATTCCGAAGGAATATATTCCTGCTTGTCGTAAGGGTGTTGAAGAAGCTCTTCTCAACGGTATCATCAACGGAAGTCCTGTGATCGATATGGAAATCCATATCACGGACGGAAGTTACCATGAAGTCGATTCGAATGAATTGGCGTTTAAGATGGCTGCTATTTTCGCTCTCAAGGATGCCATCAAAAAAGCAGGCGCAATTCTCCTTGAGCCGATGATGAAAGTTGAAGTTTCCACTCCTGAAGAATTCCAAGGGGATATCATGGGTGACTTGAACCGCCGTCGCGGAAAAATTATGAGCATGGAGACCAAGGGGATCACCTGCAATATTAACGCTGAAGTACCACTTTCGGAAATGTTCGGTTACGTGAACTCGATTCGCTCGATGTCCAAAGGACGTGCGGCTTACTCGATGGAGCCTTCACACTTTGAACAAGTTCCTGCGCAAATTGTTGCGCAAATTACAGAGCAAAAGAAAGGATAAGCCATGGCTGCCAATAAAATTCGTATTCGTTTAAAGTCGTATGACTATCGCCTTCTCGACCGTGCTGCGGTTGAGATTGCAGAGACAGCGACACGCACCGGTTCAACAGTGGCAGGTCCTATTCCGCTTCCTGTAAAAATCGAACGCTATACTGTCAATCGCTCTCCCCACGTGGATAAAAAGAGCATGGATCAATTTGAACTCCGAACCCACAAGCGCATGATCGATATCGTGCAGCCAACTGCAAAAACAGTGGATGAATTGAAAAAGCTCAATCTTCCTGCAGGCGTGGATATCACGATCAAAATCTGAGGTAACGTATGAAATCAGGAGTGATTGGAATTAAAGCCGGGATGACCCGGGTGTATGATGACGCAGGTGAAATTCGTCCGGCCACGGTTGTGACGGTTGACCCCAACGTTGTCATTCAAGTGAAGTCGAAACAAAAAGAAGGCTATGATGCCATTCAGGTCGGCATGCTCGACCAGAAGGAATCGCGTTTGACTAAGCCCGTCGCGGGCCATTTCAAAAAAGCAGGCGTCGCTACCAAGCGTTTTGTTCGTGAATTTCGTACCGAAGGCGAAGAATTCAAAGTGGGCGATAAGCTCAGTGTTGAACGCTTCACCAAGGGAATGATTGTCGATGTGATCGGAACATCCAAAGGTCACGGTTTTTCCGGAACGATCAAACGTCACAATTTCCACGGTCAACCTGCCGCTCACGGTTCCAAAATGCACCGTCGTAACGGTTCGATTGGTACACGTTCGACCCCTGGATTAGTTTTCAAAAATAAGGGTATGCCCGGTCACTTTGGTGATGTTCAAATCACCATTCAAAATCTCGAAGTGCTTCAAGTTCGTCCTGAAGACAACGCGATTGTGATCTCTGGCGCAGTCCCCGGCGGCAACGGAACTCTCGTTGTTGTTCGTCCTGCGATCAAAGGTCAGCCTAAGCCTAAAGCGGTTGTCGCTGCGAAAGCGAAGAATCCGATGAAGGAATCGAAAGGGAAGAAATAACGTATGAAAGCAACTGCTTTATCGTTTGAAGATGCCGGAAAAAAACTCGGCATTGAACTCATCAAAAACGGTCGTGGAACCCAAGCTTTGCACGAAACGGTTGTCGGCTATCAAGCCGCTCGTCGTGCAGGAACTCACTCGGTTAAAACCAAGGGAACTGTTAAAAAGACAGGTAAAAAACCTTGGCGCCAAAAGGGAACAGGTCGCGCTCGTGCGGGTTATTTTGCATCACCGATTTGGCGTGGTGGTGGTGTGGTTTTCGGACCCCATCCTCGCGACTATACCAAGGCGATTCCTAAACGTGTTAAACGTCTTGCTTTGAATAAAGCGATCAGTGAACGGATCAAAAAAGGTGAGATTCTCATCGTTTCCGATATCACGGTTTCCACACCAAAAACAAAAGAATTATTGAACCAAATCGGTTCAGTCAAGGGCGAAGGCTCTATTCTTCTGATCGTGGGCGAGATCAATCAAAATCTTCATCTCGCTTCCCGGAACCATCCTGAAGTTGCAGCCACTACAGGTGACCTCGTCAATGCAGAAGACATTCTTCGCTATGATAAAGTCGTCTTGACGGAAGCTGCTCTTGAAAAAATCTCGAACCGATTGAAGGGATAAGCTTATGCGCGATCCATTTGACATCATCAAGTCCACCCGTGTGACTGAAAAAAGTTCTGCTCTCAATGAAAAGGGACAGTACGTTTTCGAAGTGGCTCTCAGTGCTACCAAGCAAGAGATCAAGCATGCGGTTAAAAGAATTTATAACAAAAACGTAGTCAGCGTAAACACCATGCGCATCAAACCCAGAATCAAGCGCGGTCGCTTGGGTGGATTTGGTCAGAGTGGAATGACATCCGCAAAGAAAAAAGCGGTTGTAACGTTGAAAACCGGTGAAAAAATCGAACTGATCTAACGTTATGGGACTTAAAACATTTCGCCCACTGACTCCTTCGCTTCGCTACACAGCGCTTTCTGACTTTTCAGAAATCACTAAGAGCACGCCCGAATGGAGCTTAACTGAATCCAAAAAGAAAACCGGAGGCCGTAACGCCCACGGTCGTTTAACCAGCCGCCATATTGGTGGAGGGCATAAACAACGCTATCGGATTATCGATTTCAAACGTAACAAACCCGGTGTTAAAGCCGTTGTTGAATCGATCGAGTATGATCCTAATCGTACCGCTCGTATCGCCCTTTTGAAGTACGCAGATAACGAAAAACGTTATATTATCGCTCCAGAAGGTTTGAAAGTTGGAACGACATTGCAAAGCGGACCTGATGCAGAACCGATCATTGGTAATGCTCTTCCTTTGGCAAAGATTCCTCTTGGTATTCAAATTCACAACATCGAACTCACTCCTGGACGCGGCGCACAAATCGTTCGCTCGGCTGGATCCGCTGCAGTTTTGATGTCCGTTGATGCTGAATACGCTCAAGTACGTCTTCCTTCTGGTGAAATTCGCCGAATTCATGCGACCTGTCTTGCGACAATCGGTCAAGTCGGTAATCTCGATCACGAAAACGTTTCCCTCGGTAAAGCGGGCCGCAAACGCTGGCTCGGTGTCCGTCCCACAGTCCGTGGTATGGTCATGAACCCGATCGATCACCCTAACGGTGGTGGTCAAGGTAAGTCTAAAGGTGGTGGCGGACGCCAACATCTCGTCTCTCCTTGGGGTCAATTGGCGAAGGGATTAAAGACCCGCCAAAAGCAAAAGCCATCGGATCGCTTCATCGTTGAGCGCCGTAAGAAAAAGAAATAAAGTTTTATGGGACGTAGCTTAAAAAAAGGACCTTTTGTCGATGGTCATCTCTTGGAGAAGATCGACAAAATGAATGCAGTCGTAACAAAGAAGCCGATTAAGACTTGGTCTCGTCGCTCTTTGATTACACCAGACTTCGTGGGACACACGTTTATGGTGCATAACGGCAAGATTTTTAACTCGGTTTACGTGACGGAAAATATGGTCGGCCATCGTCTCGGGGAATTCTCTCCGACACGAACCTTCAAACGTCACGGAAGCCACACGGAAAAAGTAGCGAAATAATCGCTATGGTTCTGTGGCGCCACTGGATGCAAGGGTTGCTTCGAGTGGTGTTATTGGGTTTAGCCTTGGTGGCGGCCCCTGTTGAGGCAGAGTCTTCAACAGATCGTTCTTTGAAACAGGAGAGTGAGACAGATCGCATCGAGCGGCTGGAACGTCAACTCAAGGCCACTCAGGAGAGCCTCATGCTCTCAAACTCAGAGGTCCAAGTGTTGCGGAAAGCCTACGAGGAGCTTCAACTTAAAAATGAAGCCCTTGGAGTCGATGCTCTTACTGCCGATGAAAAACGCCTTCAAGATCGCGTGGTTCAAGCAGTAAAGGAAGTTTATCAAGCTGAGAAAGCACGCCGCGAAGCCGCGGAGCTTTTAGAAAAATGGGTGAACAACACTCAAAGCTTGCTCAAAACCGCACAAGGGCTAGACCCTCAGAAGCGATCTGAATACGAAGCCATTCTTCGATCCACAAGAGAGTATCTTGAGGGGAGAGGGGCGGCACGGTTTTCCATAGGACGTGACCTGAAAGACGGTCAAATTCTTGATATTAATAAAGACTTAGATTCGGTGATTCTGAACATAGGTCAAAAACAAGAAGTCAAAGTGGGAATGCCATTTCGAGTCTTTCGAGACAATCTCCTGGTAGGACGAATTAAAATTTTACAGGTGCGAGAGCACGTGAGCGTGGCTCTAATTGAGCGCGTTGAAAAAGGAAACGAACTGAAAACAGGCGACCGAGTATCGGTCGCAGCGGACAAATGAGTATGGAAGTAAAGTCTATTACAAAGTTTGCGCGGATCTCAGCTTTTAAAGCTCGAGAAGTCACGCGGGAAATTCAAGGACTCCCTATCGGGATCGCCTTGGATACACTGGAATTTTCCCCAAAGAAGGCAGCTCGTCTCGTGCGCAAAACGCTCGTGAGCGCGATCGCCAATGCGGAAAACAATCACGGTCTTCGTGCCAACAGCCTCAAAATTAAAGAAGCTGTGATCGGTGAAGGACCTACGATGAAACGCTTCCGACCCAAGGCTCGGGGTTCGGCTGGTTCAATTCGTAAGCGCACAAGCCACATTAAGATTATTTTGCAGGACCAAGCCCCTGCCGAAGAGAAATCGGAGTAAGTCATGGGACAAAAAGTCAATCCTATCGGATTCCGCGTTGGTGTAAATCGAGCATGGCGCTCGATCTGGTACGCCAGCAAAAAAGATTATTCGACCTACGTCGTCGAGGATTTTAAGATCCGTCAGTTCATCAAGAAGAAACTTGAGAGCGCTGCCGTATCGAAGGTCGTCATTGAACGTGCTGGGAATCGTGTTCGTGTGAATATTCACACCGCTCGCCCTGGTGTTGTCATCGGACGCAAAGCCTCTGAACTGGATAAGTTGAAAGAAGAGATTCGCAATGTCATCAAGACAGACCGCGATATCTTGATCGACGTCAAAGAAATCAAGAATCACGAAACAGACGCCCAATTGGTCGCTGAAAATATCGCTCTTCAGATCGAACGTCGTATTTCTTATCGTCGTGCTATGAAAAAAGCGGTTCAACTCGCAATGGATATGGGTGCCGATGGTATTCGTATTCGTGTTGCAGGACGCTTAAATGGGGCTGAAATCGCTCGTGTTGAACGGACGATGGAAGGCCGAGTTCCTCTCCATACTCTCCGCGCAAACATTGACTACGGATTTGCCGAAGCGATGACAATTGCTGGTAAAATTGGTGTAAAAGTCTGGGTTTGCCGCAAACCCGAAGCTGCTTTAGAGGCGGTTTCTTAATCTTAAAGGTTGGTTATGGCATTAATTCCGAGTCGTGTAAAATATCGA
>JAZKBH010000086.1:299-13816 GCA_040388725.1 Verrucomicrobiota bacterium | reverse complement strand
AGCGTGGAAGCCGTAAAGGTTTCGCCACTCGCAATAACAAAATTGATTTTGGTTCATTCGCTCTCCAAACATTGGATCGCGGTTGGATTCCAAATACCCAAATCGAAGCCGCTCGTGTTGCGCTCACGCGTAATATGAAGCGTAAAGGAAAACTTTGGATTCGTATTTTCCCTGACAAATCGATCACGAAACGCCCCCCTGAAACTCGAATGGGTAAAGGTAAAGGTAATCCTGAAATCTGGGTAGCGGTTGTGAAACCGGGAAATATCCTTTTTGAACTCGATGGTCTTTCCGAGTCTTTGGCTCGCGAATCATGCCGTCTTGCCGCTGCTAAGCTCGCAGTGAAAACACGTTTCATTGCTCTTCAAGGGAGACTTCAATAATGAAAATCGCTGACATCCGCAATTTAAGTGACGCAGAACTCGCGTCGAAGCGCCAAGAATCACGACAAGAGATGTTCAATCTCCGTCAACAAAAAGTGACTTCCCAACTCGAGAAGCCTTCGCGCATTAAAGATTTGAGAAAAACAGTGGCCCGGATTGAGACCATCCTTTCCGATCGCAAAAATAAGGCGGCTAAATCCGCCTAAAGGTAAGGAATCGTATGAGTGAAACTGCTCAAGCTGAAACACAAGCACCGGTCAAGCACCGTAAAGAACGTACAGGCATCGTTGTCTCGAATAAAATGACGAAGACGATCGTCGTCGAAGTCACCCGCCGCGTACCTCATCCTCGTTACAAAAAAATCGTGAAACGCTCCTCCCGCTTCTATGCTCATGACGAGCAAGGACAAGCGAAAGAAGGGAACACAGTTCGCATTCGTGAAACTCGTCCCCTCAGCCGCCTCAAACGCTGGGAACTCGTAGAAATCGTCAAAAATTAAGGTGACGTTATGGTACAAATTCGTTCATGGCTCGATGTAGCCGATAATTCTGGTGCGCGTCGCGCAACGATGATCGGTGTGATTGGAAAAGGGAAATCCCTTCATGCAGGGATCGGTGATGTCATCACCGCCACGATCAAAGAAGCAGCTCACGACGGCACTGTTAAAAAGAGTGAAGTCGTCCGTGCGGTGATTGTTCGTACCCGTAATCAAATTAAACGTAACGACGGTTCTTGCGTCCGCTTTGACAGCAATGCGATTGTGATTATCGACAAAGATAACAATCCTCGCGGAACACGTATTTTCGGACCTGTCGCTCGTGAATTACGCGATAAGAATTTCATGAAAATTGTCTCACTCGCACCGGAGGTCGTATAATTTATGGCTAAGCGCACTAAAAAAATCGCCCCTGGCGCAGTTCACGTCAAAACCGGTGACGAAGTCGTTGTTCTTTCTGGTTCCCATCGTGGAAGCCGTGGAAAAGTTCTTCAAGTGATCCGCGGAAAAAACCGTGTGGTCGTCGAGGGCATTAACCTCGTGAAAAAATCTGTTCGTAAAAGCCAACAAACCCCTGAAGGTGGTTTTCAAGAAAAGGAAGGCTCACTTCCTTCTTGTAAAGTCATGCTTGCTGCACGTTTCGATGCAAGCAAACGCCGCCCCAAGGCAACTGAGAAGAAGGCTTAAGGAGTATTATGGCAACTGAATCCTTTATGCTTAAACACTACCGGGAAAAAGTAGTTCCTTCAATGAAGGAAACCCGGAAGTACGCAAATGTTCATCAAATTCCAAAGATCACGAAGGTTGTTTTAAATACTTCCGTCGGATCAAGCCAAGATATCAAAGCGGCATTGGAAGATGCCGTTCATGATATCACTTTGATCACCGGTCAAAAACCAGTCAAAACCTTGACTCGTAAGGCGATCTCCAATTTTAAGACACGCCAAAACCAAGAAATCGGTTGCCGTGTGACTCTTCGCGGACGCATGATGTATGAATTCTTGGAACGCTTGATCTGTATGGCGCTTCCTCGTATTCGTGACTTCCGTGGAACTTCTCCTCGTGCTTTTGACGGCCGTGGAAATTATACCCTCGGTGTTAAAGATCACACGATTTTCCCTGAAATTGAATTAGACAAAGTAAAACGGAACCTCGGTATGGACGTGACCATCGTCACGACCGCCCCCACGAACGCGGAAGCCAAAGAGCTCTTGAGCCTTATGGGTGTTCCGTTCTCGGATCAGAAAAAAGGACAATAAGCGTATGGCCACAAAAGCATGGATCGCCAAGCAAAAGCGTAAACCGAAATTTTCGGCTCGCGCTTACAACCGATGCAAAATCAGCGGACGTAAACGTTCGTATATCCGTAAATTCGGCGTAAGCCGTATGCAATTCCGTGAGCTCGCTTCTCGTGGCGAACTCCCCGGTGTGACCAAAGCAAGCTGGTAAAATAAGTATGCAAACAGACCCTCTTAGCGATTTTTTAACGACGCTTCGCAATGCGTCTCGCACTTCCAAAAAGGAATTTGTGACCCCTTACTCACGTCTCAAAAGTGATGTGGCCCATGTCTTGAAAAAAGAAGGCTACATTCTCGAAGTCGAGACGGTTAAAACCGAAAAAGCCAAGCCCACTCTGAAGGTGACGCTCCGTTTCACAGGAAAAGCTCCTGCGTTCGCGGATCTCAAACGAGTCAGCAAGCCTGGTCTTCGTCGCTATGTCGCTGTTGACTCTATTCCCCGTGTTCTCGGTGGAATGGGTGTTGCGATTCTTTCAACTCCGAAAGGTGTTCTTTCGGGACACGAAGCGAAAAAGCAAAACGTAGGGGGCGAACTCCTACTTACCGTTTATTAATTATGTCGAGAATTGGAAATAAACTCATTTCAGTGCCGGACAAGGTGAAAGTCACCGTGAACGGCCCCGAGGTCCTCGTTGAGGGCCCTAAAGGCAAGCTTCAACATCGCATTCCGACTCCGATCACGGCGAAGGTTGAAAACAAAACCGTCTTGGTTCAAAACGGCAGCACCGAACGCAGCGCGAAAGCATTGCACGGTCTCACCCGTAGCCTCATCAATAACATGGTGGAAGGTGTTAACACCGGTTTCATCAAAAAGCTTGAGATTCATGGCGTCGGATTCAAATCGAACGTCCAAGGAAAGATCTTGAATCTTTCCCTCGGTAAATCTCACCCGATCAATTACGAAATTCCTGAAGGAATCAAAGTGACGGTGACGGACAATACCCAGCTCGCAGTCGAAGGAGTTGATAAACAACTCGTTGGTGCCGTTGCTGCGGATATCCGCCGCTACTATCCTCCTGAGCCTTACAAGGGCAAAGGTGTTCGTTATAGCGGTGAACAAATCCGTCGTAAAGCGGGTAAGACGGCTCAAAGTAAGTAATCTGAGGATTAAGTTATGGCAAAAATTAATGGCAAGCAAAGACGTCAGCGGTTGCACGTTCGTCTCCGCACGAAGGTCTCTGGCTCTACAGCCCGTCCTCGCTTAAGCGTCAATTTCACTGGTCAGCACATCTACGCTCAAATCATCAATGATGAAGAGGGGAAGACTCTCGTAAGCGTTTGCAGTACTGAAAAAACTCTCAAATCAAGCAATATCCGCCCGAATATCACAGGCGCGGAGAAGATTGGTAAGCTCATCGCTGAGCGTGCCAAAGCGAAGAAAATCGAATCCGTCGTATTTGACCGCGGTGGTTTCCGTTATCATGGCAAAGTAAAAGCCTTGGCGGATGCTGCTCGTTCCGGTGGAATTAACTTCTAAGAAAACCTATGGCAGACGAAAAAGCAATCCAAGCACCCGCAGAAACTACGACACCCGCTGCAGCGGCAGCGCCTACTGAATCTCCTCGCGGTCACGATCAACAACATCGTGGCGGTGGAAATCGTGGGGGTGGAAACAACCGTGGCGGTGGAAACCGTAGCCGTGGACCTCGTCGTGATCGTGATGATCGCGATGGCAAGTCTGAACTTTTTGAAAAAGTCGTTTCCGTCAATCGTTGCGCAAAGGTCGTCAAAGGTGGACGTCGTTTCAGCTTCAGCGCCCTTTTGGTCGTTGGCGATAAGAACGGTAAAGTCGGAATCGGTTTTGGTAAAGCAAACGAAGTTTCTGAAGCCGTTCGCAAAGCCACTGAATCCGCTAAAAAACGGATGGAAAATTTCCCCCGCGCAGAAGGAACGATTCCTCATGAAGCGCTCGGTGAATTTGATGGTGCTCGTGTTCTTCTTCGTCCTGCAACTCCTGGTACGGGTTTGATCGCGGGTGGCGTTGTCCGCTCGGTGATCGAAGCCGCTGGCTTGCGTGATGTGATGACCAAGTCCCTTGGTTCCAGCACTCCTTCGAATGTTGTTCGTGCAACTTTGGATGCACTTCGTCAACTTCGTTCCCGTGAAACGATCTATAAGCTTCGTGGCCGCACTTTCCGTCCGAAAGTCGCCAAAACCGAAAAAGCGGTTGAAGCGAAATCATAATTAGAGGATCTCCTATGAGACTGCATGAATTGAAACCCCGTCCCGGCTCCCGTCATCGTGTTAAACGTTTGGGTTGCGGTGAATCTTCCGGCCATGGTAAAACCAGCGGTAAGGGTCACAAAGGTCAAAAAGCTCGTTCTGGTGGAAGTCTTCGCCTCGGATTTGAAGGGGGACAAATGCCCCTTATCCGTCGTATTCCTAAACGCGGATTTAATAACAAAAATTTCAAAATCAGCTACGCTCCTGTCAATTTGACTGATTTAAATTCCTTTGAAGGCGTGATCGATGAAGTGGCATTGCGCCAAGTCGGTTTGGTCAACGGTCATTGGGATGGCGTGAAGATCCTTGCAACAGGTGATCTTAAGAAAAAAATCTCGGTCAAAGTGAACAAAATCAGCACAGCCGCTCGTGAAAAAATCGAGAAGTTGGGTGGTTCTATTGAGTTGATTCCGACAAAGGTTCCTTACCGTGCTCCTGCAACGACACCTGCAAAAGCTTCGGTTAAGAAATAAAGTTTAAGGGATCTGGGCTCGATGTTCTCCGCGTTTTCCAATTGTTTTAAAATTCCTGAGCTGCGCCAACGCATTCTTTACACGCTCTGTATGATCGTGATTGTGCGTATTGGTGCAGCGATTCCATGCCCCGGCGTGAATTCGATCGTCTTAGGAAAATTCTTTGAAACAGTGGTCGATAAGCAAGGACAAGCGAGTGTCGTCGGTCTCTTTAATCTTTTCAGTGGGGGAGCGCTCGAAAATTGTGCTCTCTTCTCACTCGGAATCATGCCTTACATCAGCGCAAGCATTATGATGCAGTTGATGGTGGCGATCATGCCTCAACTCGGAAAGCTTGCTCGTGAAGAGGGCGGCCGGGTGAAGATTAATCAATATACACGTTTGATGGCCGTTGCTCTCTGTGCCTTTCAAGGATACATGATGGCGGCCAGCTTTGAAAATCCATCGAAGATTCCGATGCTTCATGGAATTGAAAGCATCATCGCTCAGTATGGCGATTTAGTTCCTCATAAAGGATGGTTGTTCCGTCTCACAACCGTGATGAATCTCGCAGCCGGAACGATGTTTTTAATGTGGCTCGGTGATCAAATCACGGAAAAAGGAATCGGAAACGGAATCTCGGTCATTATTACCGTCGGTATTTTGGCTCGCTTGCCTTCAGCTCTCGTTCAGCTCCTTCAAACCTTCCATATCGGAAGCGAACAAGGTCCTTCGCCTCTCATTATTCCTTTAATGCTTCTCTTCTTGTTTGGTGTGATTGCGGCAACGATTGCGATTACTCAAGCTCAACGAAAAATTCCGGTTCAATACGCAAAGCAAGTTCGTGGCAATCGAATCTTTGGTGGTCAAAGTTCTTTCCTTCCTTTGAAGGTCAACTATTCCGGTGTTATGCCGATCATCTTCGCTCAATCTCTTTTGATTTTCCCTTCGATGATTATTGGATTTCTTTTCCCAACATCGCCGACGGCGCGACACATCAGTGATTTGATTGTACACGGTTGGCTGCACTACGCGCTCTATGTTCCGATGATCCTTTTCTTTGCTTATTTCTGGGTCGCGACGCAATTTAATCCCGTTCAAATTTCAGATGAATTAAAGAAAAATGGCGGATTTATTCCCGGGGTTCGTCCAGGACAAGGAACGGCTCAATTTCTCGAATTTTCGATGACACGATTAACGTTGGCAGGTGCGATTTTCTTAATCATTTTGGCGATTCTTCCGATGTCCGTGCAATCATGGATGGGCGTTCCGAGTATTACGGCTCAATTTTTCGGTGGAACCAGCCTTTTGATCATGGTCGGTGTTGTTTTAGATACGATGCGTCAAATGGAGACTTACTTGCTCCAACGTCATTATGATGGATTTTTGAAAAAGGGTAAGATTCGCGGTCGAAGTGTGGGAAATGCGCCTCAAGCAGGTGCTGCTCTTACTCCAGATGCCGCAATTTGGCTCTATGCGTTCATTGGAATGTTGGTGATTGCCGGAGTGGTTTTATCTCTTCTTAAGCATTAAGCAGGGAAACTACCGGTGATTTCGATCAAGACACCCAAGGAAATCGAGTGCATGAGATGCAGTGGCCGTATGGTCGCTGAGATTCTGGAAGAAGTGCGAAACTTCATTCAGCCTGGTTTGACTACTCGCGAAGTAGACAAATATGCGGCTGAATTGATGCGATTGAGAAAAGTCAAAAGTGCTTTTCTCGGTTATCGTGGCTTCCCTGGAAATATCTGCATTGGCGTGAATGAGGAAGTTGTTCACGGAATTGGGAGTTCCCGTCGGATACAGTACGGGGACATCGTCAAGATTGACATTGGGATAGTTGTGGATGGCTGGATTGGGGATACGGCGACAACGGTTGCTGTGGGGGTAGTGACGCCTGAAATGACGAAGCTGATGCGCTCGACCGAAGAATCTCTTCGGGCGGGAATCCAAGCCGCACGTGCTGGGAATCGGGTGGGGGATATATCCGCCGCTGTTGAAGCCCAGGCGACCAAAGATGGTTTTAGTGTTGTTCGGGAATTTGTGGGACACGGAGTGGGGCGTAAGCTTCACGAAGATCCGCAAGTTCCAAATTTCGGTTCGAAGAATTCGGGTCCCAAGCTCAAGCCAGGGATGACGATAGCGATCGAACCGATGATTAATGTGGGTCGTGCCGAAGTCCGAATCCTTGCAGATGGATGGACGGTAGTCACGAAGGACGGGCGTCCTTCCTCCCACTACGAACATATGGTCTTGATTCGGGAAGAAGGGGAAGCAGAGATTTTGACATGTCGCGAGGCGATCGCTTTGAAGTAATTGCTAAGGTGGTGGAGGTAACTCCCCAAAAGATGGTCTGGATTGAGCTTTCGAACGGGCACCGACTCCTGGGACATACCTCGGAGAAGGAGCGCGAAAAAGTGATAAAGTTGTTGCCAGGGGATGAGGTTTCTGTAGTCTTGTCCCCTTACGATTTGAGCCAGGGCAGAATGCTTCTTGGCCAAAAATGCTCCTGATTCTTCTGGAGGGCCGAGCGCTGCGAGGCCGGGAGTGAGTCACTCTCAAAGAAGAATTGTAGAGCTTAGATATAAGGAAAAAGATGAAAGTAAGAGCATCGGTAAAACGTCGGACTGCGAACTGCCAACTGGTACGTCGTCGCGGTCGTATTTACATCATCAACAAGAAAGATCCGCGCTTAAAGCAGCGCCAAGGATAAAAGAGAGAAAAAGTTATGCCACGATTACTCGGCGTCGACATCCCCGGAGACAAACGTATTGAAGCATCCTTGCCTTACATTTATGGCATTGGACCTACCCGCGCCAAACAAGTTTTGGAACAAGCGGAAATCGATCCTAATATCCGCGCGAAAGATCTTTCTGATCAACAATTGAATCGCATCATCCAAGCGATCCAAGAAAATAAATTTGTCATCGAAGGTGATCTTCGTCGTGACATTCAACAAAATTTGAAACGTCTTCAGGCGATCAACTGTTACCGTGGTATCCGCCATCGCCGCAGTCTTCCTGTTCGTGGTCAACGGACTTCCACCAACGCCCGTACGCGTAAGGGTCCTCGTAAGACCGTCGGCGTTCAACGGAACAAGGATGCGAAGAAGGGTAAAGTATAACCTTTCTGGTCACCCCGAAAGAATCATAATAGGAGTTTTCTATGGCAGAAGTTAAAGATAAAAAGCCGAAGGGCGCAAAAGCGGAAAAGAAACCCGCAGAAGCAGCAGCCCCAAATCCAGCGGATCTTTCCCTGGATCCCAATGCAATTGAAAAGATTAAGATCGTCAAGGCCAAGGGAAGCAAGAACATCCATCAAGGAATTGTTCATATTCAAGCCTCGTTCAACAACACGATCGTTACCATTACGGATCTCTCCGGTAACGTTCTCGGTTGGTCAAGCGCTGGTAAATGTGGTTTCCGCGGTTCGAAGAAATCAACCGCTTATGTCGCTCAAGTCGTTGCTCAAGATGCTTGCCGTCAAGCCATGGGTCACGGTTTGAAAGAAGTCACGGTTCGCGTGAAAGGACCTGGTACAGGTCGTGAATCTGCAATTCGTGCGCTTCAAGCAATCGGCTTAGAAGTAACGCTCATCACGGACGTTACCCCGATCCCCCACAACGGATGTCGCCCTCGTAAGCAACGTCGCGTCTAATTTGAGAAAAGAAGTTTAGGAAAAATCGTTATGGCACGTTATACTGGTCCCCGTCAAAAAAAGAGCCGTCGTTATGGAGTTCCTCTCTTTGGTCCTTCCAAAGCTTTAGAACGTCGTAATTTTCCCCCTGGTGTTCATGGTGAAAAAGGAAATCGTAAGAAATCCGATTACGCCATTGGACTCGCTGAAAAGCAAAAGCTGCGCATTATGTACGGTCTTTTGGAAAAACAATTTCGTGGTTACTACGAAGAAGCCGCTCGTCGTCGCGGTGTCACGGGTGAAAACCTTCTCCAAATTCTCGAGCTCCGTCTCGATAACGTCGTTTTCCGTCTCGGTTTTGCAAACAGCCGTCGTGCTGCGCGTCAGATGGTCACACATGGTCACATCAAAGTGAACGGACGTAAGGCGAACTCTCCTTCTTTCCAAACGAAGCCTGGAAATGTGATCGAAGGCAAAGCAACTCCTGTGACTCAACGAATGGTGACCAAAGGTCTTGAATTGACCCAAATTGCACCGACTCCTGAGTGGCTGACGGTTGATAAAGAGCACTTTAAAGGTGAAGTAAAACGAGTTCCAAGCCGCGAAGAAATCGCGCCGATCGTCAACGAACAGCTCGTTGTCGAGTTCTACTCACGATAATTTTCGAGGTTCAACCCCGAATAATCCCAAGACAAAGGAGATAATCATGCCCATCCGTTTAGGTCGTTTTGAAATGCCGAATCGCCTCCAAAAAGAGGAATCGTCTGCGACACCCACATATGCAAAATTCGTAGCAGAACCGTTCGAGGCCGGATATGGCCACACACTCGGAAACTCCTTACGCCGAGTTCTCCTCTCCTCACTCGAGGGAGCTTCCATTAGCTCGATCAAAGTCGACGGTGCGATGCACGAATTTGCTTCGATCCCCGGCGTTGTAGAAGACGTTGTCGATATCGTTTTGAACCTCAAAAAAGTTCTCTTCAAAATGCCAAGCCGCGAACCTCGCGTGTTCTTCTTGAGCGTGAATAAAGATGGAGCTGTCACCGCAGCCGATATCAAAATTGACGCAGGCGTCGAAGTCGTGAATCCCGATCAATTGATCTGTACTCTCGATAAGAAGCAAAAATTTGAAATGGAAATCGAAGTGAAGGTTGGACGTGGTTATTGCCCCGCTGACTTCAACAAACGCGCCGATCAAGCGATTGGTGTGATTCCGATCGATTCACTTTTCTCCCCTGTGCGCAAAGTCAAATACGCCGTGGATAATACCCGCGTCGGTCAACGTACCGATTACGACAAGCTCATCTTGGAAATCTGGACCGATGGTCGTATCACTCCCGATGATGCATTGCTCCAATCGTCTGCGATCTTGCGCCATCACCTCGATATCTTCGTTCACTTCAATGAAGAACCAATCGAATTTGAAGAGAGCAAGCAATCGGTCAGCCAAGAAGATAGCAAACTCAAGAAGCTCCTCAATATGAGCGTCAATGAGATCGAACTCTCTGTCCGTGCTGCAAATTGTCTCAACAATGCAAACATCACCACCGTGGGTCAATTGGCATTGAAGAGCGAAGCAGAGATGCTCAAGTATCGTAATTTCGGTAAGAAATCTCTCAATGAGATCAAGGACAAGTTGACACAACTCGGTCTCTCTTTGGGTATGAAACTCGACGCCAACCTCATCGAAGGTTCGGTTGCTGAGCCAGCCCTCAACTAAAGTGTTATTGCTGATAGGATTCTCCCATGAGACATAATGTTAAAACAAACAAACTCGGCCTTAAATCGAAGCATCGTACATCGTTGATTTCGAATTTGGCTTGCAGCCTGATTATTAATAAACGCATCAAGACCACTTTGGCGAAAGCCAAAGCCTTGCGCCCCTTTGCTGAAAAGATGGTGACGCTTGGTAAAAAGGGAACATTGCATCATCGTCGTTTGGCGATCGCTCGTTTGAAACAACGGGATGCGGTTCAAAAACTTTTCGCGGATATCGCGCCTAAGTTTCAAGATCGCAAGGGTGGATACACCCGTATTTTGAAGCTCGGTCAACGTCAATCCGATTCAGCCAAAATGGCTTTCATCGAATGGGTTGATTTTTCGATCGAAGCGGAGACCCCTGTGACTCCCGCTCCTGCTGAAAAAGCAGCAGCGACGAAATAGTCGATTCGTAAGAGTCTCTAAATTTTAAAAAGCGGTTGAGATTTAATGTCTCAACCGCTTTTTTCGTGTTAATGGAGCGCCCGTGGCCCACGGGCATGAAATTTAAAAACATTTGCCTCGCACCACGACACAACGACGCGACGTGTAGAAAACGATCTCACACAGAGTCGCAGAGGCTCAGAGTTTTAAACCCAGATATGGCATTAAGACTCGTTTTACGACTTAAAATACAAAACTTTTTGGTGAATAGAAAGGGAGGGCCAAGCGATGCGCGGCCATGCTTCTTTTATCTCTAAAAACCAAGGACTCGCAGCGCTCGTCCCTCCAAATTTTAAATTCCTAATGCAAGATCCGGGTTAAAGGATGTGAGGTCGTTTTCAAAGGAGACAAGAATACTAAAAAAAAGACATTTTAGGCCCTTCCATTTGACGCTGGGAAGACTTGTAACTATCGTTAGATATGAGTTTAAGTAAAAGGCGAGGATTTCGGCAAATCCACCTCGATTTTCATACCTCTCCCCAGATTCCTAAAATTGGAAAACGCTTTCAGGCCAAAGCCTGGCAGGAGACCCTGAAGAGAGCGGCCGTCGATTCCATTACGCTTTTTGCCAAGTGTCATCATGGATGGAGTTATCACCCGACCAAGGTCGGAAAAATTCATCCTCATTTGGATTTTGATCTTCTCCGTCGTCAGTACGAGGCATGCAAGGAGATTGGGCTACAGGTTCCCCTTTATCTTTCCGCGGGAGTAGACAATCTTGCGTCCTACGAACATCCCGAATGGAGAGAACTCGGATCAGAAGGAAAATATTTGGGATGGAGCACACGCCCCATCGATGCCGGTTTTCATACGATGGATTTTCACTCTCCCTACTTGAATTATCTTTGCGACCAGATTCATGAAGTGATTTCACTTTTTCCGGATTGTGACGGAATTTTTCTCGATATTATTTCGCAGTCTCCGTGCTGTGGACGGTGGTCTCTGGAGTATATGGAAAAAGTGGGATTGGATCCCGAAAAAGAAGAGGACCGAAAAAAATCGGCGGAAGAGGCGGTTTTGATTTATTATCAAAAAACGACTTCCGCATGCCGTGCTAATTCTCCCGCGATGCCCGTGTTTCACAACGGAGGACATATTCCGCGGGGGAGACATGATTTATATTCCTTTTTCAGTCACCTGGAACTCGAATCATTGCCTACGGGCGGATGGGGCTACGACCATTTTCCTGAAGCAGCGAAATATTGCACTCAGCTCTCCATGGAGTTTGTCGGGCAGACGGGAAAATTTCATACGACCTGGGGAGAGTTTGGAGGATTCAAGCATCCCAATGCGCTTCGCTACGAATGTTCCGCCATGCTGGCGTTTGGGGCAAAGTGCAACATTGGAGATCAGCTGCATCCCGAAGCGGAACTCGATTCGTCCACCTATGAAATCATTGGAGAAGCTTATCGCGAGGTAGCGACCAAAGAGGCTTGGTGTGAGAACGCCTCGCCGATCTATGATCTGGCGATTCTTTCTTCAGAATCGGAATTGCCCGACAGTCACGGTCGAGGAACAGAATCCGATACGGGAGCCACACGCGTTCTCTTGGAGGGGCACTTTCTCTTTGGACTCATTGATCGGGGGATGGATTTCAAAAAATATAAGGGTTTGGTTCTTCCCGATGAAATCATCGTGGACGATGTCTTGCGGGTGAAACTAGAAGATTATATCGCGGAAGGAGGGAAGGTTTTCATGACGGGACTGAGCGGACTGAAGCCCGATCGATCGGGATTTGCTCTTCCCATCGGGGCCGATTTTCAAGGAGAGAGTGAATTGAGTCCGGCATACATTTTACCAATCGCATCGCTTCAGCCCTCTTTTGTGAAATCTCCCCTCGTCATTTATCTCCCTTCGCAACGGGTGATCGCGCGGGAAGGGAAAAGTCTGGGACAGGTATTTGATCCTTATTTTAATAGGACCTATCAACATTTTTGCAGCCATCAACATACGCCTCCCCGTCCTGACCCCTCTGGTTTTGATGCCGGGGTGGAGTTCGGACCGATCACGTATTGGGCCTTTCCATTTTTTTCTCTTTATCGGGGTTGGGGTGCGGTGGCATATCAAGAGATTCTTCATCGATCTTTAAAACGGTTTCTCGGTACTCCCACGCTTGAAACCAATCTTCCCTCGACGGCGAGGGTCTCGCTCATGAGACAGGAATTGCATCATCGGACGGTCTTGCACTTGCTTTATGCGAGTAAGCTCAATCGAGGTGGTGAGATGATGCTTCAAGGAGGAAATCTTTCCAAGCGGGCGAAATCCATTGAGGTGATCGAAGAGCTGCTGCCACTCCGCGATAGTCGAGTCAAGGTTCATCTCCCTCATCCGGTCCAACGTGTTTCACTGGAACCCTCAGGAATTGAAATGACATTTCAGCAGAATAATGGATGGGTTGAAATTGAAATTCCCGAATGGAGTTGTCATCAAATGGTAGTCTTTCATGATCGAGAATAAATTATTAAATGACTTGTGTTCGCTTTGTTAAAATTCACAATAATAAACGGTAACTTTGCTCAAAAAATGGCTTCGCTAAACAAATTATTTGCAGGGGATACACGGGGGTTTTCTCTGATTGAGTTGGTACTAGCGATCGGCATCGTCGCTTTTGCATTGGTGACACTGCTCGGTTTAGTTCCGGTCGGAATCAAAATATTTCAAGAATCGGCAAGTGTGAGCATTCGAACGCAAATTATTCAGCAAATGTTGTCCTTGGCGAATCAAAGCGATTTCGAAAAAATACGCTCTGAAGAGGCGATTCCCGAGGTCATCTATTATGACGCATTTGGAGGGACGAATGCCAATAACATGAACTATGTTTATTCGG
>JAZKBH010000086.1:0-285 GCA_040388725.1 Verrucomicrobiota bacterium | reverse complement strand
AATCAGAAGCATCTATCGGCGAAAATTTGGGTGAATTGGACTCACTGGTGCGAATGCAGTTGGAATTAGTCGATCGTTCAGGATCGCGAGGGCTTACGACCAACTACTTTTCATTTTCGATCGCGAATCGAGGAAAATAATGAATCATCGAAACCGTGCATTCACGTTGATAGAGGTATTGGTGGCGGCTGCCATCATGAGTCTTCTGATCGCATTGATGGGGGGAGCGATTGGTGAGATCTCGCGTGTGATGAAGGTTACGAGTTCTAAGATCGATGCGTTTCA
>JAZKBH010000085.1:0-1858 GCA_040388725.1 Verrucomicrobiota bacterium | reverse complement strand
CCACCTTTTCACTCAGAGTGAAAAGTTCTGGCTCTCCATCCGCAACTCCCGGTTGATTTCTCAAAGTCTTTTGAGACAGTCGAATTTCATCAGCCGACTTGTGAGAAGTCAAAGACTGTTCTGGGGAGTCCGAAGGCGAATCCATAAGATTTAAAATATACGCGGAAAGAGATTCATCTAGCAACTCTAAAGAGTTCTTTTTTGGTCTTTTTAAGGGTTGAAGGCAATGAATCGCTCGCTTTCTTAACCTTAATGCACATCTGAAAATGATCAATCGATGTTTTGAGTCGGAGGCGCGACTTCAGTGAGAGATTGAATTTCGGTATCGTCGATCTGTTGCAGCGCTTCTTTGGCTGCATTCATCTCGGCCTGTTTTTTACTCGTTCCGATTCCGGTCGCTAAAATTTTCCCCTTCCAACTGACTTGGATGGTGTATTGGCGAGCGTGAGAGGGGCCTTCCTCCGAGAGACAAACATACTGCGGACTCTCTCCCGCAACCGCTTGCAGCTTTTCTTGAAGGTCTCCTTTTGGGTTATCTGAAAAAGGATGAGATTTTTGAGCACGAATCGCAGAATCCAAAAGTTTGCCGATGACGGTTCGTGCCGCTTCGTAGCCCCCGTCCCGATAAAGTGCGCCGAGGATTGCTTCCATGGCGTCAGCAAGATTAGAGGGGCGGCTTCTGCCTCCATTTTTTTCCTCACCTTTTCCAATGAGGAGAAGTTCACCGATGTTGAGAGTGATCGCCAGTTGATGCATTTGAGTACGATTGACCAGTTGGGATCGCAGTTTCGTCAGATCGCCTTCCGGTTCTTCTGGAAATGAAAGATAGAGCTTCTCGGTGATGACGAGCTGCAGTACGGCATCGCCTAAAAACTCAAGTCGTTGATTGTCTTCGAATCGACTTCTTTTTTCGTATCCGTACGAAGGATGGGTCAGTGCTTGGAGGAGGAGCTCGGGATGCTCAAAGCGGTATCCCATTTTATCTTGGAGCGCTGAAAGATGGGAGGTTTCAAGGGAAGATTTCTTCTCAAAAAGCCCCATGATGGATTCCTTAAAAGTAATTTCGAACTCCAATATTTAAATAATGAAGCCCGAGGAAGTCGTAGTCGATGTGGGTATTGTCCTGATTAAAATTTAGGCCTTGAAGATGGAGATATTTATACTCTCCAAAAACGGACCAGTCTTTTGAAAGCATGTACTCCAGTCCCATGAACCCCTGTGCGGCGAGGGTTACGGCATCCGTATCACGAAGCGTTTGAGTCGTGCCGGTCGTATTGGTGGTGAGTTGAGCGTTCTGAGCGGAGACATAAGCAAAGCCGGCTCCCGCTCCAATGTAAGGGAAAAAAGGAGTGAGATTAAATTTAAGTGTTCCATTGCCGAGAAGGGCAAAGATATCCAGATCTGTGCGATATTCAGCAGAAGAGCCTGCATTGTTGGAAATATTCGCACGGTAATTAAAATTCGAGTAGAGCATTTCACCTTCGAGACCAGGCATAACCGGTTGAGGATCTCCCTCGTTATTTTTGAGAGCCATGGTGTAAGAAAACTTAGCGCCGATGGACAGGCCGCCTTGGGATCGGGTATCCAGTGAATTTGATCCTGCGAAACCGGGAGCAGTTGTTGCAGGGATTGAGGCGCTTCCATCTCCGCTTTGAGCGAACGTTCCGCCCACATAGAGACTCGCGCTACGTCCGACGCCTTCGCGACGAGGAACTGCCCGACGAATAAATTGGGGATTTCCTTCGGTGACTTCCGTTACAGTACGAGTGCTTGTTTCTGTATTCGCTCGAGTCTGTGTTGTGGTGGCAGATTCGTTGGCAGGAGCAAATGTATTTTCACGAGTCCCAGGAGCAGCAGG
>JAZKBH010000084.1:64722-73241 GCA_040388725.1 Verrucomicrobiota bacterium | reverse complement strand
TCAATCTCATCTTCATGATCCAGTGATTGGTGTTGAAGTGATTAAAAAAGAAACGAACGAAATTCTTTTGAAAAAGATTCAAGAAAAACTGACATTGGTTTCGAGTTGAAAATGTCAATTTATGGGTCGTTTCCTCCATAGCGAAAGGGACGAGATCTGCATAATTATCAAAAGATATGAACACTCAATCCCGTCCTTTCAAAAAGCTCCCCTCCAGTCGTTAAACAGATTCAACGCGTGTAATCAATTTCTCTATGAATATTTTTGACGAAAATTTTCTACTTTCATGTGAACGGAGTCGGGAACTCTATCATGGGTTTGCCGCGAAGCAGCCGATCATCGATTATCATTGTCATTTAAATCCACTCGAAATTGCTTCGGATAAAAGATGGCAGAATCTGTCTGATATTTGGCTCGGAGGAGATCATTATAAGTGGCGAGCGATGAGAACTGCGGGAGTGAGTGAAAAATATTGCACAGGAAATGCGACTCCTTGGGAAAAGTTTGAAAAGTATGCCGAAACGATGCCCAAACTTCTTCGCAATCCTCTTTATCACTGGTCTCATCTCGAGTTAAAACAATATTTTGGAATTCAGGATCGTTATTTAAATTCAAAGACCGCGAAAAGCATTTATGACGAGGCGAATGAGATCATTCAATCTCCAGATTTCAGCGCCCGTTCGATCATGAAAAAGTCCCATGTGCGATTGGTCTGCACTACGGATGATCCGACCGATGACTTGAAATCCCATGTAAAAATCGCCCAAGATCCTCATTTTAATATCGATGTTTTACCGACATGGCGACCCGATCGCGCCTGGGAGGTCCATCGTCCCCAACGATGGAATGAATGGATCCTCCTTCTGGAAAAAGCAGCTGATACGACGATTCTCTCCTTTTCGAACTTTTTAGAGGCCCTTCAAAAACGTCATGATTTATTTCATTCTCACGGATGTCGCCTATCGGATCGTGGCATTGAGACACTTTATTGCGATGAATTGACTGAAAACCAGGCCGCGCGGATTTTTGAAAATGCCCGCGAAGGACGTGCGGCGACCCCTGCCGAGTACCGCGGTTTTCACTCCTTTTTACTCCATGAATTAGCTCTTATGGATGCAGAAAAAGGATGGACTCAACAGCTTCATCTGGGAGCTCTTCGAAGCGTCAATACACGGATGGCGTTAAAACTGGGCGCGGATTCAGGATTTGATTCGATTGGAGATTGGTCGATGGCAGAAGGACTGGCCCATTACCTGGATCGCTTGGATCAAAAAGGAAAACTTTCTAAAACGATTCTTTATAATCTCAATCCCCGCGACAACGAACTGATTGCGACCATGGTCGGAAATTTTCAAGATGGCGAAATTGCGGGGAAAATTCAATTTGGAAGTGGATGGTGGTTTCTCGATCAACTGGAAGGAATGAAAAGACAAATTGAATCTTTGTCGCAGCTCGGCTTGTTAAGCCAATTTGTCGGAATGCTCACCGATAGCCGATCCTTTTTATCTTATCCTCGTCACGACTACTTCCGTCGGCTTCTTTGCGATTTATTAGGAAAGGAAATGGAAGCCGGACTACTTCCAGATGATCTTGATCACCTCGGAAACATGATCAAAGGAATTTGTTATTCAAATGCGATGAATTATTTTCAATTCTAAGATCTTATCTTTCAGTTTCATCTCCTCGATAAAGCTTTCCCCGATGCCCTTTTGCTCTTGAAAGAACCCAATATCATCCCCTGATTTGTGGTGAGTCTATCCGCCCTATCAGGATCATTTCGGAATATTTCTCAATGCCTATTTACTCGCACTCAATTCACGTTTTGGAACAATTTAAAAGACAACTTCCCGACTGCGGGAACAATTCATGACTTTTAAAACATCCAATTTGGAAGTGGTAAAATTTATTCAGCACATCGGCAAAGTCAAAATGTTCCAAGCTGCATTCACCGCCTACACCAGGGTCAGTCCGAGACAGGAGACACTTTTCATGCTCGCTTTGAATTTCACTTATCTTATAACGCAGGATCGATTTGTCTAAATCCCAGAAATGTCTCTTGTCTTGGACTGACCCCTGAACACGGGGTGGGATTTATCCTTTCGGCCAAGCCTCAAACTTTTGTGAGATGATTTGTAATAAGGGGAGTTGCCCTTCGGGCATTACAGTGAACCATCGGTTCAAATCCAAAGAGTCGCCACGCGAAGGGAGTAAATTTCGGATTGGCTACCCCTCGCCTATCGTTTCAGTTTCCCGGGTTTGGGCCTATTTGCTAACGCAAAGGGATTGGCACCTGTCCTCGTAAAACCTCGGACAGGGTGGGATTTGAACCCACGATACCCTTTCGAGTACGCTTGATTTCGAGTCAAGTGCCTTCAACCACTCAGCCACCTGTCCTAAAAGAGGGATTCCTTTGTTACAGCTCCTTCTTTCATTAATAAAGCCAAAAATACCTTTGTCTCGCACAACGACACGCCGACACAAAACAAGCATTTTGGGTTTAAAACAGAAATACTGCAGATTTTTCGTCGAGTCGCCGTGCCGTCGTGCGAGGTCTGCCTTTTTAAAGTCTTTCTATTTTTCTTGGCGAAAGGTCGGAAGCCGACCAGCATCCCGATTGTGAAAGTCATCGCTGTTGCCAATCAAAAAGGGGGGGTCGGTAAAACCACCACCACGGCCAATCTCGCCGCCGCTATCGCCGAAACGGGAGCCCAAGTCCTCGTGATCGATCTCGATCCCCAAGGAAACCTCTCCAGCGCGCTCGGGGTCGAAGCTCAGCATGACAAAAGCATCTACCACGTGATGATCGGCGAACAAAAGCTCTCCGATCAAGTCCAGCCGACTCCTTACGAAAATCTCTCCATCATCAGTTCCACGATCCATCTCGCTGGCTGCGAGGTCGAAATCGCTAAGATGGAAGACCCGATGTATCACCTCCGTAAAATTTTTGATGCCCAAAAATCAGACCTTCCTTTCGATATTATTTTACTCGATTGCCCTCCTTCCCTCGGAATTTTGATGGGGAATGGACTCGGCGCTGCCGATGCGGTGCTCGTTCCACTTCAATGCGAATACTTCGCTTTAGAGGGACTCAGCAAAATCGTCGAAGTGATCCAACACGTGCGAGGCCAAGAGACCGGCGCGCTGCTCCTCGATGGGATTGTCTTCACGATGTACGACGCGCGAACGAATCTCGCTCGTCAAGTGGTCGAAGATGTCCGCCAACATATGGGCGAACGGGTTTATCAAACCTTCATCCCCCGCTCGATTCGTTTCGGGGAAGCCCCGAGCCACGGCAAACCGATCACCGCGTACGATCCTTCCGGCATCGGCGCTCAATCCTACCGCCAACTCGCCAAAGAGTTCATGGGCCGCCACGGGATTTCAGAAAAAAAACACTAAAGGCATTGCCTCGCACGACGGCACAACGACTCGACGGAAAATTCCGGAGTGTGTTTAAAACCTAAAAAAAATTTGTGTCTTCGTGCCTCTGTGTGAGACAGTTTTTTCTGATTCTTTCTTCGCGTCGTGGTGTCGTCGTGCGAGACACTGCCTTTTCTCTTATCCTTTCCGCATTTGCGGGAGGTGGGTGTCGGAAGGCTCGAGATAATAATATTCGTCATGGAGACTTTGAAGACTGCTGCGATGCCCGACGCTAATGAGCGTCACCCCGGAGATGCGAAGTTTTAATTCACGGTACATCAACATCTCCGTCACTTCATCGAGCGCCGAGGTCGCTTCGTCTAAAAAGAGCCAGTTCGGTTTTTGAAGGAAGACGCGAATGAATGAGACCCGTTGCTGTTCACCGGGAGAAAGAATTTGCGACCAATTTGACGATTCATCCAAGCGAGGTTCTAAATGGGTCAGGCGACACAATTTCAGCATCTCATGGAGTTCCTCATTCTGCGCTTCCTCTAAAATTTCCGGATAGCTCAATGCCGCACGTAAAGTTCCATTCGGTAGATAGGGTTTTTGAGGAAGGACCATGGGACGATAGACTTCGGGGAATTCGATCTTCCCCTTCACAAAGGGCCAAATGCCTGCCATGACACGGATCAAGGTGCTCTTTCCAGTTCCCGAAGGCCCTGAGATTAAGACCGAGCTTCCTTTGGAAAAAGTGAAGGTCATCGGCTCGACTAAAGGATCTCCCTCGGGCAAAAAGAATTGAACCCCTTGAAGTTCGAGATCGGCTTTCGTTCGCTCTTCGGAAACGAGATTTGGATGTAAATCAGGAAGAGCTTTAGCTTGATCCATCGTCTCTTGGAATCCGGCCAAACGTTGAATCACCGACTGCCATTCCGCAAATTGTTTGTACACATCAAGAAGATAAGAGAGCGAATCTTGAAGCTGATTAAAAGCGCTTCCGATCTGCATTAAACTTCCGAGCGTGATTTGTTTGGCGAAGAAGCGGGGCGAGGCCATCAAAAAGGGAAAGATCACTGCCGCCTGCCCGATGAGATAACGAAAAGCATTAAACTGTTTCTCTTTCGACATGATCTCGCGGTAATTCCGAATCACATCTCCAAATTGTTGAATAAAACTTTTGCGCTCAAACTGTTCCCCTCGTGAAAGAGCGACACTCTCCGCATTTTCTCGAAGTCGAACCAACGCATATCGGAAATTTGCTTCAAACCGTTGCTGGAAAAATCGCATGCCGACCAAAGGCGCTCCGATGCGATGCCCGATCCATGTCGCGACCACGGTATAACCGATACAAATCCAGACCATGTAGCCTTGTATCGTCACTCCGCCGAAATACGGAAGCGTGATCGGTCCCGAAAGGGCCCACAACAATCCCAAGAAAGAGACGACGGTCACCAATTCCCGAATCATTCCTTGAAATAAACTCAGCCCGGAAGCGACAAAATTATTAATATCTTCCTGAATTCGTTGATCGGGATTATCGGTCATTTGGAATCGGAGTTGCCAAAAATAATAGGTCCGTTCGTTGAGCCAATTTTTCAGATAGTAATCAGTCAGCCACGTTCTCCACCGAATCGTTAAGGCTTGCGAGAGATAGATCGAATAAACCGCGATCACCACAAAACTCATTCCGATGATCGTAAATTTCCAACAAAGATGAACAAACGCATCCTTATCCAATTTTTGAAGGGAATCGTAAAATGCCCCACGCCAATCATTCAGCTGAACCAATAAATAGACCTGACCCAAGGTTAACCCAATCACTGCGAGCAAAAGCCCGATGGCCTTCCACTTTTCTTCCGAAGTCCAATACGGTTTGGTTAGCTTCCAAAAATCACGAAAGAACTTTCTCATATCCTCTTTATACTAAAGAAGATTTCACTTCTCTCAAGTGGTAAACATCCAAATGAATTAAAAGACAATTTGAATGGGGAAAGCAGGAAATCATTTTTCAATGATAGGGAGGGACGAGCGATGCGAGTCCTTCGCTTTGCAACATTTAGGACTCACATCGCTCGTCCCTCCCTATTTTTTCAAAACCTACCAGATATGCACACGTTGATCAGGAGGGAGATACATCTTGTCCTCCTTCTGCACGCCGAAAGCTTCATAGAAAGGATCTTGATTTCTTAAAGTTCCATTCACCCGATAATTGGGAGGAGAATGCGGATCGGACTTTAAAAAAACCAAAATCTGCTGCTCACGCACTTTTCCGCGCCAGACTTGGGCAAAGCCCATATAAAACCGTTGATCACCCGTGAGCCCATCGATCACTGGAGCCTCTTTTCCCTTCAAGGAGAGTCGATACGCTTTATACGCAATCGCGAGCCCTGCGTTATCCGCAATGTTTTCGCCCAAGGTCAATTCGCCGTTAACGCTATGTCCTTCCAGCGGAGAAAATTCATTGTACTGACCGACGAGCATTTTGGTTTTTGCTTCGAACTGTTGATGATCCTTGGCACTCCACCAATCGCGTAGATTTCCATCGCCATCATACTTCGCTCCCTGATCGTCAAAGCCGTGACTGATTTCATGTCCGATCACCGCTCCAATCCCACCGTAGTTCACCGCGTCATCGCCTTCGGGATTAAAAAAAGGAGGCTGTAAAATCGAGGCCGGAAAAACGATTTCGTTCAATTGAGGATTGTAATAGGCATTCACCGTTTGCGGCGTCATTCCCCATTCATCCCGATCAATTGGCTTTCCGAGCTTATTCAACTCGTAGTCATAATCAAAAATATTGGAGCGCTCAACATTTCCCAAAAGATCCTTCGGATCGACTTTTAATCCGGAATAATCGCGCCATTTTTTTGGATATCCAATTTTGGTTGTGAATTTTGAGAGTTTTAATTGCGCCTCTTTTTTCGTCTCGGGCCCCATCCAATCGAGTTGATTGATACTTTGCTGATAAGCGTCGAGGATGTTTTTCACCATCACATCCATCCGACGTTTACTCTCCTCGGGAAAATACTTTTCGACATAGACCTTCCCCAATCCTTCTCCCATCGCTCCTTCGGTCGCTTGGATACCTCGCTTCCAACGCACGCGCATCTCCGGAATTCCCGACAATGTTTTTCCATAAAAAGAAAAGTTCTGATCAACGAATGCTTTCGGCAGATAAGGCGCCGATCCGCTGAGCAAATGCCATTGGAAATAAATTTTCCAGTCTTCCAAAGGGATCTTTTTAATCAGCGTTTCAAAACCAGAAAAATAACTCGGTTGATTCACAATCACTTCCTGAATCTTCCCTGCTAATCCTGTCTCTTGAAGGTAAGTATCCCAATCATAGGAAGGAACCAAGGCGCGCAACTTCACCAAATCCATTTTATTGTAGCGCTTGATCGGATCTCGATTTTCGACTTTCGTCCAATGAATCTGAGCAATCTGAGTCTCGATCTCGAGAACCTTTTTCGCATGAGGTGCCGCCGGTTGATCTCCCATGAGCGTCAACATTTTCTCAACGTGAATGAGATATTGAGCGCGTATTTCATTAATCTGTTTGTCATCTTGTTTGATGTAATAGTCCCGATCCGGAAGACTGAGTCCCGACTCGCCCAGATAAACGACATAGCGCGTGGAATCCTTTTCATCCTGTGAAATTCCAAAGCCAAAAGGAGTTTCGATTCCGACTTTCTGGGAATATCCCATCCAAATCGCGACCTCTTTTTTATCTTTTAATGCCGCGATCTTTTTGAGTTTTTCTTCCAAAGGACGAATCCCCATCTCTTCGATCGTCTTCTCATCCATGAAGCTCGTATAAAAATCTCCGATTTTCTGAAGCTCGGCACTCTTCTCGGAACTCAAGTCTTTGGAGGCGGTCTCAATCATCTCTTTTAACCGATTTTGAACCACTTCGCGTAAAAGGACAAAGGAGCCCCAGGTCGATTTATCCTTCGGAATCTCCACCGTTTTGAGCCACTTGCCGTTGACGTATTTGAAAAAGTCATCCTGCATGCGAACCGTCGGATCGATATATTGAGAATCAATGCCCGAGGCGACTTTCGGATTTTTGAAAGCACGCAGCCCAAAAATGGCGACTAAGATTAATAAAAGCCCGAGACTTAAATAAAGAGGAGAAGAGGACTTCAATTTCATAATAGATTTTTCAGGGGAACGTCTTAGTAGGAGAGGCTAAGCCCAAATACAGAAAAGGCAATTTTCACCACGGAGGCACGGAGAAAACAAGAAGATCGAGGCGTTTTTGATTTTAAATCCAAAAGGCATTTAACCTCCGTGGTGAAAACTGCCTTTTTCTTTCGCTTCCCCTATTGATTCCAGATTAAATGATCCCCTTTGTGCTCGGTACACCCTTGATACGGGGATTCCGCTCGAGGGCCATTCCAAGGGCGCGGGCTAATCCCTTAAACACGCTCTCGATCAAATGATGCACTTCTTTGGTCTCCAAAACTTCAATATGAAGCGTGAGCCCTGCTTGTTGCGAAATTCCACGCAAAAACTCTTCCAACAACTGCGCAGGAAAATCTCCGGCTTTCAATCGAATCATCGGTACTTTCTTCGGAACCCGAAAATCAAGATAAGGACGTCCGCTAAAATCGAGCGCGACCCGAGTCAACGTCTCATCCATCGGCAATAACCAGAACCCATAACGCACCATCCCCGACTTATCACCCAATGCTTTAGTCAATGCCTGACCGATGGCGATTCCCGTGTCCTCGACCGTATGATGAAAATCGACTTCGATATCTCCTTTGACCTTGAGATCGAGATCGATCAGTGAATGCTTGGAGAAAAGCGTGAGCATGTGATCAAAAAAGGGAATGCCTGTGCTGATCTTCGATTTGCCATTCCCGTCGACATTGAGGGAAATATGGATATCAGTCTCGCCTGTCTTGCGGTGAATCACCGCTTTTCTGGATTTCATCTTCCTGTATTAAAAATCTTCTCCTCGGCAAGCAAGACTATTAAAAGCAGGGTTTAACCGCCAAGATAAAGGCAAAGTAAAGACCAAGGGGAAAATGTGGTTTTATTTGTGTTTTAAAAACCTAAGTTCTTTGTTTCCGAAATCCCACTTTGTTTTTGCTTTGCCTTTATCTTGGCGGTTAAAACCCTGTCTTTTTGTGTCATTTTGACCCACGTGG
>JAZKBH010000084.1:63959-64712 GCA_040388725.1 Verrucomicrobiota bacterium | reverse complement strand
CCCACGTGGGAGCCTATTTGTCCCAAATTGACCCCTTTCGGACGGCGTCGTAAATTCTTATCATTCTTATTATAAGCATCTTACAACATAAATCATCTTTGGATCGAATCCTGCAGCTTGCATGGCACTATGGCAAAAGTTCTTGGAATTGATTTGGGAACAACCAACTCTTGTATGGCGATCATGGAAAATGGTCAGCCGGTTGTTCTGGAAAACTCTGAAGGCGCACGGACGACTCCCTCGATCGTCGCTTTCTCAAAAAATGGCGAACGCTTGGTCGGCCAAGCTGCTAAACGTCAAGGCGTGACCAACCCAAAGAATACGATCTACTCCGTGAAGCGTTTCATGGGTCGTAAATTCGCTGAAGTGAAGGACGAACTCAAACGCGTCCCTTATAAAGTCGTCGAAGCTCCGAATGGCGATGCCCATATCGAAGTCGAATTTAACGGCGAAAAGAAAAGTTTCTCCCCCCCTGAAGTCTCCGCTTTCATGCTGAAGCCAAAACCGGTGAAACGATCACTCAAGCGGTCATCACGGTTCCTGCTTATTATAATGATAGTCAACGCCAAGCGACCAAAGATGCGGGACGTATCGCTGGTCTTGAAGTTCTTCGTATTATCAACGAACCGACCGCAGCATCACTCGCTTACGGGCTCGATAAAAAATCCGATGAAAAAATCGCGGTTTACGATCTCGGTGGCGGTACCTTTGATATCTCCGTTCTCGAAATCGGTGATGGTGTTTTTGAAGTTC
>JAZKBH010000084.1:33923-63949 GCA_040388725.1 Verrucomicrobiota bacterium | reverse complement strand
AAGCCATGGTATATACGAAGTTTGTGCAACTTCTGGAGACACTCACCTCGGTGGTGATGACTGGGATAACTCGGTCATGGATTGGCTCCTCGCGGAATTCAAATCCGAAAACGGAATTGATCTTCGCAGCCAACCCGACGCTCTCCAACGTTTGAAAGAAGAAGCCGAAAAAGCAAAAATCGCTCTCTCTTCTTCCCAACAATACGACATCAATCTTCCGTTCATCACGGCTGATCAAACGGGTCCGAAGCACATTCAAAAGTCGCTCTCCCGCGCAAAACTCGAACAACTCACCGACGATCTCGCTAAACGCACGATCGCTCCCGTTGAAAATTGTTTGAAGGACGCAAAGTTGGCGATGAATCAAATCGACGAACTCGTTCTCGTCGGTGGTATGACTCGTATGCCGAAGATCATCGAAACCGCTCGTGCGCTCATCGGAAAAGATCCTCATAAAGGAGTGAATCCAGATGAAGTCGTAGCGATCGGTGCTGCGATCCAAGGCGGTGTTCTCAAGGGCGACGTCAAAGACGTTCTCTTGCTCGACGTGACTCCTCTGACCCTCGCGATCGAAACGGCAGGCGGCATTGCGACTCCGATGATCAATCGGAACTCCACGATCCCGACCCGCAAGTCTCAGATTTTCTCAACCTACTCCGATAACCAACCCGGCGTAGAAATCAAAGTTCTCCAAGGCGAACGTCCGATGGCCCGCGACAATAAATGTCTCGGAACCTTCCACCTCGATGGAATCCCACCGGCCCCTCGTGGAGTCCCTCAAGTCGAAGTCACTTTTGACATCGATGCGAACGGTATTCTCCATGTCTCCGCGAAGGATCTCGGGACAGGAAAAGAACAGAAGATTTCAATCACCGGTTCCTCAGGTCTTTCCAAAGACGAAGTCGAGAAGATGCGTCAAGACGCTGAAAAATTTGCAGAAGAAGATAAGCTCGCCAAAGAAAAGATCGAAACTCGCAACCAAGCAGATAACGCTGCTTACGCTGCCGAGAAGATGGTCAAGGATATGGGAGACAAGCTTCCTGAAGACAAAAAGAAGGAAATCGAAGAGCTCGTGACGAAAGTCCGCGCTGCGATCACTGCCGACAATCATGACGAGATCAAAAAGAATCTCGATGACTTGAACGCAAAGATGCAAGCCTTCTCGGAAGAACTTTATCGTAACGCCTCCCAAAAAGCCTCTGCTGAAACAGCAGGAGCTCCCGGTGCCGGCGAAGCCGCTCCTGGTGCGACCGAAAAGAAAGATGGCGACGTCATCGACGCCGATTTCGAAATGGTCGACAAGGATAAGAAATAATCTGAATCATTTACAGGGAGGGACGAGCGATGCGAGTCCTCAGTCTGAGCTCTTAAAGTTCGCCCTCTCTTTTTTCATCATTTAAAAATACCGTTCTCCGTGGATGCACGGAGGGTGGGACATTCAAAACAAAACCTCAAAGGAGAGACACATCATGGCAGACATCACCATCCGTCCTCTCGGCGATCGCGTCCTCGTGAAGGCAGTCGAAGAGCAGGAAGTCAAAAAGGGCGGGATCATTATTCCTGATTCCGCAAAAGAAAAACCCCAAGAAGCCAAAGTCGTGGCACTCGGAACGGGCAAGCTCGACGATAAAGGCCAAAAAATCGCCTTTGAAGTCAAAAAGGGCGACAAAGTTCTCGTCAGCAAATACGGTGGGACCGAAGTGAAGTTTGATGGCCAGACCTATCAACTTCTCCGTGAGGACGATATCCTCGCAATTCTCGGCTAATTTCCCCTTTTCTAATTTAATCAAAGGAAAACAAACTTATGGCAGCAAAACAAATTGCATTTGATTCTGATGCACGCTACGCCCTCCTCCGAGGAGTAGAAAAACTTTCCAAAGCCGTCAAATCGACGCTTGGACCTCGTGGACGCGTTGTCGTTATCGACAAAAAATTCGGTTCACCAACCATCACCAAAGACGGTGTCACGGTTGCTAAAGAAATCGAACTCGCAGACGCTTTCGAAAACATTGGCGCACAACTCGTTCGTGAAGTGGCTTCCAAAACTAGCGACAACGCGGGTGATGGTACAACCACCGCAACCGTTCTCGCTGAAGCGATCTATCGCGAAGGTTTGAAGAACGTCGTCGCCGGTGCATCTCCTGCGGATCTCAAACGCGGTATCGAAAAAGCCGTCGAAGCGATCACGGTTGAACTCGGTCGTATCTCCAAGAAGGTCAAAGAAAAAGAAGAGATCAAACAAGTCGCGACTGTCTCCGCCAACTGGGACGAAACGATCGGCGAAATCATCGCTGACGCTCTCGAAAAAGTAGGAAAAGACGGAACCGTCACTGTTGAAGAAGCAAAATCCATCGAAACAACTCTCGAAGTTGTCGAAGGAATGCAATTCGACAAGGGTTACCTCTCCCCTTACTTCGTCACCAACGCGGAAGACCTCGAAGCCGTTCTCGAAAACGCTTACATCCTCATCCACGAAAAGAAAATCTCAAGCCTCAAAGATATGCTTCCTTTGCTCGAGAAAGTTGCAAAATCGAGCCGCCCTCTTCTCATCATTGCAGAAGAAGTCGAAGGCGAAGCACTCGCGACTCTCGTCGTGAACAAGCTCCGTGGCACGATCCAAGTTTGTGCTGTTAAGGCTCCTGGATTCGGCGATCGCCGCAAAGCGATGCTCGAAGATATCGCAGTTCTCACCGGTGGTAAACTCATCACCGAAGACCTCGGCATCAAACTCGAAAACGTTGGATTGGAAGACCTCGGACGTGCAAAACGTTTGGTCATCGACAAAGAAAACACCACCATCATCGAAGGTGAAGGAAAGAGCTCGGACATCAATGGCCGTGTTGCTCAAATCCGTCGCCAAATCGAAGAAACCACATCGGACTACGACAAGGAAAAGCTCCAAGAGCGCCTCGCGAAGCTCGCAGGTGGTGTGGCTGTCATCAACGTCGGTGCAGCAACTGAAACCGCGATGAAGGAAAAGAAAGCTCGCGTCGAAGACGCCCTCCATGCGACCCGCGCAGCGGTCGAAGAAGGAATCGTCCCCGGCGGTGGAGTTGCTCTCATCCGCGCACAAAAATCATTGGATAAAGTCGAAGCCACAGGCGACGAATTGATCGGTGTGAACATCATCCGTCGCGCGATCGAAGAACCCCTCCGCACTCTCGTCAACAACGCCGCAGGAGATTCCAGCGTCGTCGTGAACGAAATCAAGAACCGTAAAGGTGCAGAAGGTTACAACGTCGCTAAAGACACCTACGTCGACATGTTCAAAGCCGGTATCGTGGATCCTACCAAGGTGACCCGTTCCGCTTTGCAAAATGCGGCCTCGATTGCCAGCTTGCTCTTGACCACGGAAGCCGTGATCACCGAAATCCCTGAAAAGGATAAGGCCCCTGCAGCAGGTGGCGCTCCTGGTATGGGCGGCATGGGCGGCATGGGCGGTATGGATTATTAATTTTTAGATCTTTTAAAGATTTAAATTTTGCAAAAACCGTCAGGTCTCACGACCTGGCGGTTTTTTGTTTTAAAAGGCATTTGTCTCACGCAACGACACAACGACGCTACGTAAATACAGATGAATTCTGTTCAAGTCTAAAAATATTTGTGTCTTCGTGTCTCTGTGTGAGATGGTTTTTCTAGTTTTTTCTTCGCGCCGTCGTGTCGTTGCGTGAGACAAATGCCTTTATTTGACAGTCCTTTTTTAAAACTCCAGAGTTTGCTCATGATCAATCTCGCTCACATCGGCTTTGTTCTTTCCATGGCTCTCGGCGTTGTCGTTGCTCAATCTTCCACCACACCTGCCTCGCTTTATGATTTTACCGTCAATACCCTCGAAGGAAAACCTCAGGCGCTCTCCGAATATCGGGGCAAGATCGCACTCGTCGTGAATCTCGCCTCGAAGTGTGGAAATACGAAACAATACGCCGGTTTAGAAAAATTATGGCAGGATTATAAATCGAAAGATTTCGTCATCCTCGGTTTTCCTTCTAATGATTTCGGCGGACAAGAACCGGGAACACCTGAAGAAATTCGGACCTTCTGTACCTCCAAATATTCCGTCACATTTCCTCTGTTTGAAAAAGTCGTTACGAAAAAACCGACGCCTTCACTAATTTATGCTTTTCTCGCCGCAAAACACCCCGCTCCTGAATGGAATTTTCACAAGTATCTCATCGGACGAGATGGCCAAGTGATTCAAAGCTTTCCCGCCAAAGCTCCCGCCGACGATCCTCAATTACTCACGGCCACTGAAATTCGCGCTGCCATTGAGGCTGCTCTTGCTGCACATTAAGCTTGGAGAGTCTTTAGTTTCATGGGAGGGACAAGCTCCGCGAGTCCAGCATGCGGGATAACCGCTATATTGGGCATTCACCTAATCCCATTTGACAGTTTGGCATTCCCGTTTTCGATCCCCTCTCAAGCCTAAGAGATGCCAATAGGCATTTATTACCCTTCACTTCATCCATTCTCTTTGAAGCTTGCCTATGCTGGACTCGCGGAGCTTGTCCCTCCCGCAAATTAAATCCTCCTAGTCGACTCTACTCCTATCGACTACCTGAAATTCATGCCTCATATTGATTTTAGAAAAACTCCACACCATTTTGAAATTGCAACGTCCCCTCATCAAATTCATTTTGTCACGGTTTGTACACATCAAAGAAAACGTCTTCTCGACCAAGATCACTTGCATCAAACATTGATTCGACTCTGGAGTGATTCTAAATATTGGCGACTTGGGAAATATGTGATGATGCCCGACCATCTTCATTTCTTTGCCAAGCCCTCCGGACAATATTCAATGTCTTTAAAAAATTGGATCTCCTATTGGAAACGCGCTTTCGTTCGTATACACGGGAAAGAAATCTCTCATCCATTTTGGCAGAAAGACTTTTGGGATACTCGACTTCGAAGATCCGATTCCTACACCTCAAAGTGGCTTTATGTGGAAAATAATCCTATAAGACATGGCCTTGTTCGAAGCATCGATCACTGGAAGTTCAAAGGAGAAATTCATCTATTGAGTTTTTAATGAATTTTACGGGAGGGACGAGATCCTTCGAGTCCAGCGTATGTCAACCTCGCTCAAGCAATTCAATCTCTCAGTTTAACTTTGCCGTTGGTGGCATCTCATTCGTTTTAAATCCCAAGAGGGTGCCATATAATCCGCAATTGGTTGATGCATCTATTGCAGTAGACTCTCTAACACGCTGGACTCGAAGGATCTCCTCCCTCCCGGTTTAAAACAAAAACGATCCATATCCCTCTTTAAACGTCGGATATTCCAATTTCCATCCGAGTGATTTCATCTTCTGATTCGAAATTCGTTTATGAGTCCAACCGCGTTTACGCTGATGATTTTCCGGTGCAGGAGGAGGCATCGGCTTTCCAGTCTTCTCGGAAAGCCATCCATACACCTCTAAATAATTCGTCGGACGATCATCGGTCAGATTGAAAATCCCGGCGAGCTCCGGACGTTGTACTAAATGAACAATTCCCCCCGCAACATCATCCCGATGGATTTGATTGATCCAACGTTTCCCATCTCCCTCAATGACCGCCATTCCCTCCATAAATTTCTGAAAGAGAATGGATCGATTCGGGCCGTAAATTCCGGAGGGACGCACAACGATACCTCCCCTTTGAAGAGCGATAGATTCCGCTTTTAATAAAACTTGAGAGGTCGCGGAGGTTGGTTGAGCCAAAGAGGCTTCATCCACCATACTCCCATCCACTTGAGCATACACCGAGGTCGAAGAGACAAAGATCAATCGAGCTCTTCCTAATTTTTCTGCAACAAGCCGCATTCCCTCAAAATAAACTTTCTCATAAACACTTTGATCTCCACGTCCCGACGATGCCATATGAATCGCGAGATCAAAATCGGTCGTAACATTATGCCATGCTATTGCATCTGTAAAATCACCGACGATCGATCGAATACCGAGTTCCTTTAACGCCTGGGCCGAATCCTCACTTCTCACCCATCCCGTCACGTCATCGCCGAGGACTTTCAACTTCGTGGCTAAAACTTTTCCGACAAAGCCACATCCTAAAAGAAGGACTTTCATAAAACGCGCAAGCTGTGTTGATCTTTAATCCAAATCTTGCATTGCGAATCGATTTTATCTGTAAATCCAGATATTAAAACGATGATAAAAAATGGAGGGGCCCAGGCCCGGCGCCTCAGGGGATGGGGGAGGCAGTGGGCCACTGCCGCTCCATTTCTAATGCAACATCTAGATTTAACCCAAAACCGCTTCATCTCATCAATCTGTTTTTCGACATATCAGACGGTTTTTTGCCTTAATTCTCCAGTCGCTCAATACGATGCTTCAGCGGAGGATGATGTGAAAAAGCATACGACTCATCTTTCTTCGTCTCATAAAGACGCTTGAGAAAATGAGCCAATCCATCTCGATCAAAACCCGCATCGGAGGCGAGATTATGCCCGATTTTGTCTGCATAGAATTCTTTATCGGGATCGTAGCCGACATTAAACATCGACTGAACTCCACGATCGACGAGATCATCAAACGCATCGGGACTTCCTGAGCCCACTGCCCCTGAAGCGACTTGAAGCGCTCCTTTATTAAACTTATTTCGAGAAAGCACCTTCACCGCATGACGTTCGGTCACGTGTGTAATTTCATGCGCTAAAATCCCTGCCAACTCTTGATCGTCTTTCACCGCCTCATAGAGCCCCTTCGTAATAAAGACATATCCCCCGGGAGCGGAATAGCCATTGATTCCGGTGTCTTTGAGAATTCCAAAGGTAAAAGAAGCTTCAGGACGAGCCGAATAACGAGCCAAGGCACGACCAATCGTCGCCACTCGTTTCGTCGCTTCGACATCCTTCCAAATTCCCCCATTCCGAGCCACGATCTCCACCGCCACGGCCCCGCCAATCGCTTGTTCTTCTTTATCTCCAATCCCAGAAGCTCCTTGGATCATATCGCCCGTTCCTTTGACAACTTTCACCACATCGACATCGCCCGGCCCTGTTGGAATTCCCGGGATGCTTGGTAAACCAAATTGAGCATGAGTCGGAAGTACCATCACTAAAAGCGATAGAAAAAAAGCAAAACATTTCATTTTGCACCTCCCGCATATTCCCCTTGCTGATGATCTTTCAAATACTGCGTCACGACGGCCTTCGTCACTTCTTTATTTTGAGCCTCGACCCATTCGACTTGTTCAGCGGACTCCCCATGATCTTGTCGTTTGGCATACGCACTGGCTGTTTTATCTAAACCGCGAGCGGCTAAAGAGGCGGAGGCATCCGTCGATCCCGATGAAAATGAATTTTTATTTCCGGTCTCCGAAGGTTCTTGGTCGGTCAAATTTCCTTTATAAACCCATCCTGATTTTCCATCGACCGAAAGCTCTGCCCAGTTTCCTTCTACTTTTTTAACCGAATATTCTTTTCCCCATTTCAAGGCCTGAATCTTTGCTCCTTCAGGATTGGGCGAATCTAAAAGCGGCGCTTGATCTCGCTTTACAAAAACACTTTTCCCCACCTCAATCCCTACAGCCCCAACAATCCCGACCATCAAACACATCGATACTATATAACGGATGGATTTCATCCATTTTTTATAGAACTAGAATAAAAAGAAGCGAGCGAAAAGGGAGGGTTTAACCGCCAAGGAAAAGACAAAGTAAAAGCAAAGAATGCATTTAAATTTTCTTGGTTTTAAATACAAAATACTTTGGTTTTTCTTTGTCTTTTGCTTGGCGGTTAAACCCTCTCTTTATTTCGTTTTCATCACGTAAACCCCATCCCATTCCGCACCGGGTGGACGAAGACGGAATTCACGGATGCGCTCTTGATAAAGAAGCGCCAATGAATCCTCAGGGACGATCTCTAAAACCTGTCGATAAAACTGTTCGGCTTCGTTCCAATCTTGCTTGAGATAACAAGCAAACCCTTGCCGAGTGAGTAAAGCCACGCGCTTTTCACTCTCTGTCGCTTGGCTCATAAAACTCATTAAATCATAAACGGGAACCGCATTTTTCTTTCCCTTCACCTGCAAAAGATCGATCGGTCGGACGAGGAATTCAGAATTTGTCGCCTGCAAGGTGGACTCGGAAACCATGATCGTTGTTCCGTATGGCTTATTCGCTCCCTCCAATCGGCTTGCTAGATTAACAGAATCTCCAATGACGGTGTAATTGCGTTTTCGAGCCGAACCCATCTGCCCGATGACCATCTCTCCCGTATGAATTCCGAATCTTGCAAAGATCTCAAATCCCCACCGTCTCTTGACTTCGGGATTGATGGCCACCAAATGATCTCGCGAAAATAAAGCAACACGGCATGCCCTGGTTGCATGATTGAGATGCGGAGCGGGAGCTCCAAAAACCGCCATGATTGCGTCGCCGATGTATTTATCAAGGTAGCCTCCTTCATCGAGAACAAATTGCGACATCTCCGTCAGATAAAAATTCATGATTTCTACGAGTTGCTCTGCCGACATCTTTTCTGAAAATTCACTAAACCCCGCAAGATCCGAAAACATCACGGTCAGCTCTTTTTTAACTCCCCCTAATTTCACGTGATCTGGATCCGCCATCAGTTCTTCAATAATTTCAGGCGAAACAAAATCTCCAAAGAGCCGTTTGATTTGTTGACGCTGTCTTCCTTCTAAAACGTAATTGTAACCAATTAAAAATATAGAAGTAAAAAAGAGTCCCATGGAAAGCGTGAAAACCGGAATCCACCCTCCATAGAAAAAAACGATTCCGGAGATAAGAAGAGGCAAAAGACTCATTCCAAGTCCACCCACCGCTTGAGCGGTCAATGAATCTAATTTTGGGAACACTAAGCCCCATAAGGAACAGAAAATAAAGATGGAGAGAAGCTGATACGCGAAAGGAATCTCTTGTAATCCCATTCCCATTTTAAGATTAGAAAGGGCAACCGCATGCGCAAAAACGCCGGGCTCATTCCCGCTTAACGGTGTTGAGACTAAATCATACGTTTTGGCTGCTGTTCCCCCGATAAAAACGGTCTTCCCTTGAAGTCTTTTTTGCAAGAGCGGATCTTGTGGAATGAACTCCAAGCCTTTTTGAAGCGATCTTAAATCGAGCAGATCGACCTTCAGAAGATATTTTTTCTCAAGTTCCTCGCCTTTTTGAATCCATTGCCAAGCCGAATAAACTCGCCCTTCCATGACCGATGAAAAAGTCCCGGGCCACACGAGAAGTTGATTGGTTGTGGAATCGCGACGAACCACATGATCTTTTTCTTTTACGAGATCGACGGAAAACGTCGGCTGAAAAAGGGCAGGAATTCCGCGCATACTTCCGAAATGCACATTTCCCATCGCTTGCGACATAAGATCTAATCGATCGTCCTGCATCGCATCTTCTGAAGGCTCGGAAAAAAGAAGATCAAACCGGACTTCCTGAACCCCGGCGCTTCTTAACGCTAAAAGAAGATGGGCATAGGCCTCTCGCGGCCACGGCCATCGCCATCCGCGTGTTCTACCAAAATATTCCATCGATTCTTCATCGATCAAAATCGCCGAGATCTGGGGATCAAATGAACAATGTGAGGCACGAATGCGACTCCATTGATCAAAAAGCCTCCATTCCAATTTATCGAAAAGAGAGGTCGTCCGAAGCCCACAAAAAATAAGCCCAATGAAAATCGCCGCGAGAAATGGGAGCAACGTTTTGAGCCGAGCTTGCATGAAAGAGAGCTTAGTCATCTTTCATTTTCAATAAAGCGTTAAAAACAAAAGAGTCTCACACATCCTCCTTCGCCAATGCTTCGGCGGGACAAGAAAACACGAAGACAGAGAAGAAGAGTTTTATCCGCAGATTCATGCTGATTTACACAGATTTTAAAAATAGTTTTTGGTTTAAAGGGAAAAACCTCTCTTTGTCTTTTTAAAACCCACGTGAATTTTAATCTGCGGATATACTCTTTTGCCTTTTCGGTGCCTTAGTGACTCTGTGTGAGCTTCCTAAATCTTTCCGATTGCTTCCCCTGCTGCATGTGCGGAAGCCCAGGCCCATTGGAAGTTATATCCACCGAGATGCCCGGTGACATCGAGCGCTTCACCAATAAAATAAAGGCCCGCAACATCACGACACTCCATGGTCTTGGAGGAGATCACTCCTGTATCAATTCCACCCACCGTGACTTCTGCCTTCGGATACCCTTCCGTGCCTGAGGGAGATATTTTCCAGTGATTGAGTTCCGCCCCAATCTCGCGAAGCCGTCGACTTCCGATTTGACCGAGCGGCGTAACAATCTTTAAGCGATCGACCCAAGCCTTGGCAAAACGCGCAGGGAGCTTACTTCCCAATACGGTTGAAAGCTGAGCTCGATCTTGATGTTTTTCAGCAAGCCATTCGGCGGCATTCAATCCAGGAAGCAGATCGATCTCTATGGATTCTCCCGGCTTCCAATAAGAAGAAATTTGTAACACTGACGGCCCGCTCAATCCTCGATGCGTAAAAAGGAGATCATCTAAAAAAGAAGAGCTTCCGCATGAAATTTTAACGGGCAGAGAAACTCCTGAGAGATTGCACATGAAACGAAGCTCAGGATCGATAAACGTGAGGGGAACTAATCCCGGAACTCGCGACGTCAGGGGAATTCCAAATTGTTTGGCGACTCGATAAGCAAAGTCCGTTGATCCAAGCTTCGGAAAGGAAAGCGCCCCTGTGGCAATCACCAATGACTTCGCCCGATAAACTCCCTTAGAGGTCTCGACTTCAAAAAATTCTTCTTTGTGAAAGCGATCGATTTGGACATCACATTCGATCCTAACCTTCGACTCCTCACACTCGCCCAACAAAAGATCCACAATCCGACGTGAAGAGTCATTGCAAAATTGTTGACCGAGTTTTTTTTCGTGAAAGGCAATCCCGTGTTTATGAACGATCGCTATAAAATCATCGGGTTTAAATCGCGCGAGTGCAGATTTACAAAAATTAGGATTTGAGGAGAGATAGTTTTTCGGTCCTGCCCCGAGGTTGGTGAAGTTGCAACGACCACCTCCGGAAATTAAAATCTTCATTCCGACGCGATCATTCCGCTCGAGAAGCGTTACTGAACGCCCCAATCTTCCAGCGATAGAGGCACAAAAAAGCCCTGCAGCTCCTCCTCCAATCACCAGCAGATCTGAGTCGTTAAACGATTTCATCCTGCATCCGACCTAGCGGAATCGGAAGATAAAGAACAGCAGGAAGCGAGAGACCGTTAAAATCCATTTCATTCATTAGATCTCATTTTATCTGTAAAACCGACCAAAAAAGGATGCGTGAAAATGGCGCCGAATGATTGGAGGGGCAGACGCCGTCTGCCTTCCCCATCCTCTGATGGCACAGGGCCTGTGCCGCTCCAATTGATTCAAAACAAACAGAAACGACTACAATTTTAATCAATACGCTCTCATGGAAGATTTGGATTAAAATCCCGCCTTCATTCCAAATGACTTCGCCATCCATAGCCCCACAAAGATTAAAAGTCCGCTGAGTAAATATCCGATCAAGCGACACGCATCCGGATGTTTCTCCACAAATCCAAGTTCTTCAGGCTGACGGGGAGGGACACGCGTAATTTCTCCTCCCTCTTCGTAGAGAGGAGGTTGAAAGTTTTGTTGAACCAATTCTTCTTTTCTTTTTTGGAGATAAAGGGCTTTCGCTGCAATTTGATCCCCCTGAACTTCGGCGAGAACACGACTCCAGAGCGGCTCTTGAAAGCCATTTTCTAGGACTTCGTTATTAATCCATTCTTCGTAAAGATCTCTTTTCATATGCTCAATCGTATTGGGGATCTTCTATCTCAGCAGGCGTAACCTGCTTAGAAAACAAAAAACCCCGTAATTTTAAAAATCACGGGGTTCATCGAAATTGCAACTACTATTTATTCCAGATCTTGTATTGGGGGTTATTTTTCCTTGTAAAATGAATCACCAAAATGGCGGTCTGTGAAAACCAACAAAAACAGGAGAAGAGAGTTTTTGGTAAATTCCCAATACAAGAAATGGGAGTTTTCAAAAAAGGGCTGAAAATAAAGCGACCCCCGCCGGAAAAGAGAAGCGGGAGTCGCAAGTCAGGGCAGGAAACCATGCCCGACCAAATGAACTCACAACAACGAGAGAGGAAATGAGGGATCTTCAGAGATCCCCGTGCTCTTCATCATCTTCCACTTATTGATTTAAGGTTCAGAATGAATTCGAGCTAAGATCAAGATACTTCACTTTCTCTAAAATGCTAAAAATAAGATCCCTTTTTCCTTCCAAGGATTAATCCCTACCTCTCTTAAAAACGTCTGAGGAATTACTCCCTCTAATAGGAAAAATACTTATTAAGAAGATCTATCCAGGCAGAAGAGCCAGAATTTCTCCGGCATATCTTTCCCACGTCTTAAATTCACGGTGTTTGAGTTGGGAAGTCAGGTTTTCCTGTAAATCAGAATCCGTCATCATTTGGATCAATCCCGTCGTAATGCTTTCTACCCGTTGAGGATCGATCTCCAAACATCCCCCCTTTTCGGCGATTTCATGCATCGATCCAATTTCCGAACACAAACACGGTCTCCCCCGCCATAAACTCTCCGCAATTGGTAACCCAAAACCTTCCCCTAAAGAGGGAAATACAGTAAAATCACATTCCTCGTAAAGGGACGCCAAGGCGCCGTCGTCTAACCCTTGACGCCATCGAATTCGAGGATTGGCCTGCGTCGCATGGACGACTGCCTGCGAAATCTCTTCTGCTCCTTCATAGGGATGACCCACCAGAGTGAGTTCCCAATCTAAATCCGATCGCTCTTCACTTAATCTCTGAAAGGCTTGAAGAAGACGTAAATGATTTTTTCGGGGATCTAAGGTCGAAACATATAAAATTTTCCATCGCTTCGAACACCTATTTTCAGAAAATCCCAATTCTTTTCCTCTCGCAATTCCTAAATATTCTTCCGCCAGATAAACATCTCGAACAGGAGCCCCCGTTCTCTTTTCTTCATTTAAAAAATGCTCATATTCTATGGCCGAAGTTTTCGAAATCGAGAGCACTAAATCCGAATCCGCCAATGCCTGCAAATACCCTCGATGATTCTCTCGAATTTTGGGACTGACCCACTCTGGATGGAAATAGGCGATGCAATCGTATAAAATAACCGCGACTTTTAAATCCATCGACCTTCCATAGTCAATGGCTTCGCGCATCATCGCGGCATCCATGAGCTCCGGCAATAAGAGCCATCCTTTTTCACGACGATAGATTGGATTTTTCTGAAGAGGGATTTGACGACGTTGTCCTAAAAACAAAATCCAATTCTTAATCTCCTTCCAGGTTTTGGGAAGTGGAAGCCAACGCGGCGTATTCTCGGTGCGCGGCCCTCCAAATTGAGCCATCCCTTTTGAAATTAACGGCATCGGCTCAAAAAAAGCCCCTTTCCAATTTCTCCATTCGACAAGTTGAACACGGGAGTCGAGAACCGCATATCGGGTCAATCCCCGCACCACTCTTTGAATCCCCGTATTTTGAGAAGATCGCGCGGTATGCCGAATTGAAATAAAAATTTTCACTAAAATTATACTTTGAAAACTTGTTTAACCCGCAATCCGACTCGCTTGAAGGAAAGACCGATCAATGCCGGCCTTTTCATCCATAAAACGGTCCGTGTTAAACCTGAGAGAGGCCCGTATAACAAAAATTTACCGACCCGCTTCTTTTCCTCACGCTCCAACATTTCATTCGGATATTTTGAAAAATAAGCCTGCATGAAATCCCAATATCCACGCAACCCATTCGCATGGTCATCCTTCAACGATAAAGTTCCCATCCAAAATCGAATTCCCCACTCCGCATCAACCGTACGTTTTTCAGGAGAACTTTCTGTTTTTAGAAAGAAATTTTTAATATTTTGTTCGGAAACTTTTTGATGAATTTGAAGCTGCCTTGCACGCTTCGCACTCGATTCTTGGCCCGAGTGAAATCGATACCGTAATAAAGGCTCTGGCAAATTTGCTCCTTCAGTCACTTGAAGCAGTCGGCTCCAAAGCTCGTAATCCTCTGTCGGCATTAAATCTTCATTATACCGTAAAGAATGATCGACTAAAAGAGATCGACGGATCATGACCGTGGGATGTTGAAACGGATTATCGAATAGGCACATCCATCGAATCGCTTCGTTCGTCAGTGGCTTTTGAAAAACTTTTGTATCCGCATCGCCAAAAACTTCATAAGCCGTTCCACAAATTCCAGCATGGGGATTTTTTTCTAAAAAATCGATCTGCTTTTGAAAACGGTCGAGATAACAAATATCATCCGCATCCATTCGGGCGATATAGCGGCCTCGTGCCTTTTCAATCCCTTGATTTAAATAGACGGCATACCCTTGATTCTGACGACTTCGCTCCACGTGAAATCGAGGATCATCAAAAGCCATCAAAATTCCGTGAGATCGATCGGTCGAGGCATCATCAAAAATTAAGACTTCGAAATCTCGGAAAGATTGTGCCTTAAGGCTTTCCAAACATTCCTTGAGATAAAGCTCCGCGTTATAAACAGGGAGAATCACCGTCAGGAGTGGATCCATCATACAGAAATTACTTTTTGAAGCACTTGCTCCAAGGACTTTCTAAAAGAGGCATACGAAAATTCATTCGATTTCTCTTTCGCTTTTACTTCTAATCTTTCCACGAGCTCGTCATCATTCCAAATTTTTTGCATCACATCGACGTACTCTTCCACCTTTTCCGGTTCCACGAGTAATCCATCGACCCCGTCCGTAATGTAATCGTCCACGGTTGAGCGTCGCGTCGAAATCACGGCTTTCCCCAATCGAAGCGCTTGAACGACAGCTGAATGCCCATGGGGCATCTCTCCTTCTACAAGCGGGACAATCACAGCCCTCGATTCCGCCACTAATTTCACACATTCTTGGATTGGAATCGAATATCGAACCTCAACATTAGAAGAGATTTCCCCTACCTCTCCCAAAGTCTTCCTTGATTTTGTAACAACCACTAAAGGAAGTTTCGAAATACGAGCCGCCGCAATAAGAGATTTGAAATCACGATAGGCTATCCCAATGCTTACAAAATAAGATTTCCGAGAAGTCTCCACTTCTGAAAAGTCTCCATTGGCCGGAAGATGAATATATTCAAAATGATCCGACTTCTTTCCTCTCAATTGATTCCGACAATAGACTAAAACGCGATCATAAAAACGGGCATGGCGATCATGAAGATACACAGGATCAATCACGATCCATTTTGTTACGGGAACCAAACCAAATCGAATGAGCCATGAAAACCAAACCGCTGCACGTGCCACCTGTGCGACAATCACCACCTCGGGACGTTGAATCCATATTCGCCACCACGCACGAATGACCAAAATAAAAGTATTGAAACGATCTTCGCTATATCCCCATAGAATCCAGGTATGCACTCGATTCGCAAAAACATCACTTTCAGGACTAGCCCAAAAGTTTTTACGAGTTGTAACGACGAGTGTTCGACTAGACATGAAAATAAGAGGAATAACTGAAAAATGCTATCGCCTTAACTCGACGCTCTTTCAAAAAATATTAAGTTAATTTCAACAAGTTCTTGAAAATAACTTCATGACGTTTCGCCCATTGCGAAAGCGAATAATCCTCGACGGCAATCGATCGCGCTTTTTTTGCGAGCTCTTCTCTCTGACGGTATGCCCTGACAACGCCGTCCGCCACTTGCTCAGGCGTAGGGACTTGGATTGTCTCCCAATCGGTCGGAACGTTTAAAGAAATTCCAGAATCTTTCACAATTTCAGGAACTCCTCCATTTCCTGTATGAACCACAGGAATTCCACATGCCATCGCTTCCGCGACCACATTTGGAGTCCAATCCATATGCTTTAAGTGAACCAAAACATCGGCTCGATGGTAAATGGACGGAGCTTCTTCTTGTTTATACTGAGGAATAAAATCCACATCTTTGAATCCCGAAGCTTCGATCATTTGAGCCACTGTCTCAGGACCGCAATCCCATAATCCGGCCCCTGCTTTCAGTTTTCCTGCAATAATCAAACGCGCTCCCGGGAGTTCTTTGGCAATGAGAGCCATTGCATGAATTAAAGGATCTAACCGATGACGAATCGATTGAAGACCTGCCGCCATAATCATCGGAGGACGACGCATGGGCTGAGGATTTGGCACAAAAAAATCGGTATCCACCGCGTTATAAATTTTTTCCCAGGGAGCATTCGATTTCCCTAAATAAAGACTCGCTCCCAAACGGGCTTGCTCGCTTCCATAGACAATAAAATCGGCCAAATCATTATGAACCGGCTCTAAAAACCGATTCTTATTTCGCCAATCTTCGGCATAAGCCGGGTGCCAACAACTGTTACAATGGCAAACAATTTTCACCCCCCGTTTCTTGGCCCGCTCAATTCGATCTACGGGAAAATCACACCCTGAAACCGAGTAAATAATATTATAGTAGCGATCCCAATCCGGGAAATATTGATTCATCCGTTCGAGTTTTACAAACGGACCGCCCACCGCATCTTTACGATAGCCATGATGGACTCGGATCGGAGTCATCTTTGATTTTATCCAGCGAACAATATCGATCATAATTACTCTCTTCTTCTAAAATAGTCGCGTTCCCAACGAGTCCTTGCTATTCGTTCTGACTCTTTCAGTCCAAAAGAAAAAATTCTTTCGATTCCCGACTGCTTTCGAATTTTTTGAATCTTCTCATTCCATGAGGAAATCTTCAATACATCCCATTGATAAGCTCTCGAGCGAATCTCAATCTTTTTCTCCATTAAAAATTGGTCATCAATTTGATCCCAAGAATCGACCCATACAATCGGCAACTCAGTTTTCCAATCTTGATGTAAAATATGTTTTTTCAAAATAGGAATCGTTCCGAGATAAAGTGCTTCCCAAGTTCGATGAGTATCCGGCCCATTTCCTTCAGGACAGAGAACAAAATCATTTGAAATCATTTCGCTCAAGTAACTCTCGTAGTCTTTTCCATTTTTACCATCGTGAACAGTTGCCCAGGAATACGAAGAAAACTTTTCATACAATCCTTCTCGTTGAGGAAGATTATTGTATTTATTAAAATTAAGATAAATCAGCGATCGAGAGGTTCGTTCTTTTTTCTGAAAGAGTTCCATCTGCCGCTGTTTATTTTGTTCCGGAAACCATTTGCTGTTTTCGAAACCGAGCGGAATTGAAAATATACCATAACTTCGTGTGCAGACATTGGTTGAAAACCACGCAACCACATTCGAAGGTCGACGGGCGGGGGAGATATCGATCTCCCTTTTTTCTCGGTTCAAAACCCTTCCATCTCCGTTGTGCGAAATAAGAATAAATCTATTTTTAACACGCGAAGCAGATTCCATAAATGATCGGATATCGCCCATTTCAACAAAAACGGTCTTTAATGCAGCTCTTCCTTTCGAAAGATCGTCTCCGTTTTGGTACGTCTCATCACAAAGGCGCTGAAAGGTCTCGCCTTTGACCCATTCTTCGACTGCTATTTTTCGACCGCCTAAAAAACTATTGTCGATTTTTCCCATTCGAATCCACAATCATTTTAAAGAAAAAAATAATGAAAGCCCTTGAAGCGGAGAAACTTTACATTTCCATCCCTTTATTTTTTTACCGCCAGGCCAAGGAATCATCACTTCACGAGCGCGATAAGGTTTCGCACCTAAGCGAACAGACAAGGGACTTCCCATGATTTGATTAATCTTTTGAATCCAATTCTTTAAAGAGAGGCGATATCCAGAAATAACATACTCTTCGCATTTTCCTTTTTTCAAGAGCAGGACTCTTTTAGCTCCTAAACACAAGGCGGCAGTCACATCGTCGATGTGGGTAAAATCCAAAATTTGTTCGCCTTTCGAAAGCTCTAAAACCTGCCCCGTTTTTGAAATTTCCCTCAATTTGTTGAGCAACTTCGGCCGATTGTCATTCCCCCCATAGGTATCGAATAACTTAAATTTTATGGTGCGAAATCCATAAGCATCTTCATAAAAATGATTCAAGACCGCAAAAGCTTCTTTTGTTGCCGCATACAAATTTACGGGCCGAATATTCCCCATCGGATCGAACTGCCAAGCGGTCTCCGCACTGACTAAACAATCGACCCCTTCCGCTCTCATCGCCTCCAGTAACTCACATCCAAATCGAATATTCGATTCGATCAATGATCCCACTTGCTGAGGTTGATGCTCCGCGACATAAAGCGTCGCCATATGAAAAACAAGATCGGGTTTCGCTTTCTGAATGATCTTCTGAAGCGATGCTACGCCTCCGTCGGTTCGTTCTATTTTTACGTTGGAAAGGATCCCATTTTTTTGAAGAAGTTCTGTTTTAGAATCAGGACGCGCAATGCCATACACCGTCCATCCTTTTCGGAGACAATCCTTTGCTAAGTGAGATCCAATATATCCCGTGATCCCTGTGATCAATATTTTCACACTAAATCTCTCCGCGGGATGTTGACGAAATCCATCTTAGCTCTTTTTAAACGCATACCAGGAGGGGTAGTCTTTCTCCTGAGTCGATTTGACTGGAGTTTTTCGCATTTTAAAAAATTCATCCACTGCTTTCTTAACCCCAAAATCAGTCCCCTCAATCATCCCATCTAAATAGTCATGACCAGCCAAAATCCCACCCTCTTTTACTTTGGGATACCATGCATCCAGATCTTCCAAAACGCTTTTGTAATCATGCCTCGCATCAATATAACAAAAATCAAGACTCCCATCCTCAATTTCAAGGACCCCCTCCAAAGATTTCTTTCTTAACGTTTGCGATCTCTCTTGAAATTTTTTAAGACGAAGTTGAGCTTCCTCATAGAAATCATTGTGCTTCACCTGCGAAACATTTGCCTTGTCGACGTATTCATTAGAGTCAGCCGTCATCCATGGATCGATCGAGATGAGTTTCCTCCCTTTCCATGTAGAAAGCAGGTATTCTGAAAATTTCCCTTCTTTGACACCGATCTCGACCCCTAAACCTAAAAGTTTTTTGGAATTCAAAAAATAAGGAATTTCTTTGCGGCTTTTCAGTGAAGGAAATCCAACGGTATAAGTCTTTCGAAGTATTTGATACCGCGCATGTCGAATCGACTGTTCAAGTTTTCTAAACATAAATTAAAGGCTTTCTTTTCTCGATTTAAATAAACCGGATCAAATAAAATTACTACGATAATCATTTAAGGCTGGATGAGCCCGATCGCGATCCGAGATAATCGGTTTTTCTGATTTCCAATCAAAACCAAAACTATCCCATCGTATTCCACGATCGCACTTCGAATCATGAGCGCTTGTCACAAAGTAAATCATCCAAGACTCGTCTTCACGGCTGACAAAGCCATGTGCTATCCCCTTTGGAATAAAAAGGGCCTGCGGCGATTTCGCTTTGAGCTCAAAAGAACAATACTTTCCATAGGTGGGTCCTTTTCGGAGATCCAACAAAACATCGGTGATGTGACCGCGCATACATTGAACCACTTTATGATGATCTTCGGGAGGTTCTTGAAAATGCATTCCTCGAATAACATCTTTTTGGGAGGAGGAATAAAAACTTTCCCATGTATCAAAATCGATCTCCTTTTCCTGAAGTAATTTTTTTTGAAAATTTTTGATAAAAAAACCTCGAGAATCCTCAAAGCATTTGAGATCCAGTAAAAAAACACCGGGAAGTGAAGATCTAGAATTCATTTTAAACCACAGAACACACAAAATACACAGAATTTATAAAACAAATCTTTCAATTTGAGTTTTTGGATAGTGCCCAAAGTTGACAAGGAGTCCTACTTTTTTATTAGTTGCTTTAAGATAATTCAAAATTTGCGCACGATGTTCATCCATCAGTTCTTTAACCGCTTTTATTTCCACAATAATTTCATTAAAACATATAAAATCCGGCTGATAAGTCTGAAGAAGTGGCTTTTTCTTAAAATACAAATTTAAGAGTTGCTTTGAACTATAAGCAATCCCCACTTCCTCAAACTGTCGCTCCAGACACTCGTGATAGACTGCTTCAAGAAATCCACTTCCCATCACTTTATAAACTTCGAAGACAGCTCCACGAATTTGATATGTCTCTTCTTTAAATAAGAAATTCTCTGCTTCTGTGGTTTTTGTGTGTTCTGTGGTTACCATTGTTTTACGTATTTCTGAATAGTATCTACCATGTAATCAATCATTTCATCGGAAAGACCGGGATAAACACCAATAAAGATCGACTCGTTCATCAGACGATCTGCACCTTTAAGATCACCCACGACTCGAAACGCCTCGGGATTCTCTTTCTTTAAATCCACAAAGGCCGGCTGTCTCACCAAATTTCCCCCGAAGAGCATTCGATTGCCGATTTTTTTCTCGTCCAAGTATTTCGCGAAATCACGTCTTTTGAAAGGTGCATCGGCTTTCACCAACATCATAAATCCAAACCAACTACAATCGGTCTTACATCCACTCTCATCCCATTCAAATCCACTTTCCGACCAAGACTTTGCATGGGTCGGAAGTGCAAAATCGAAAACATGTTCCAATCCTTTAAGGCCTCGTCGTAATTTTTCCCAATTCGTTTTTCGGGCCTCAATAAAACTATTCATCCGCTTGAGTTGTGCTCTTCCAATGGCGGCTTGAGGATCTAATGGCTTAAGATTATACCCGAGATGTTTATAGATATATTTATGATCATACCCTTCGGGAAGTTCTCCGAGCTGCCAATCGAATCGTTTAGCGCACGTATTATCTTTACCGCTCGCACACCAACAATCTCTTCCCCAGTCGCGGAAACTTTCCACGATCACTTTCAACCTCATATCACGAATAATACTGACCGCCCCTCCTTCACCCATGGTAAGGTGATGCGGAGGATAGAAGGATTGCGTCGATAAATCTCCCCATGTTCCTGTAAATGAATCCGCAGGATAGCCCTGCGAGCGAAGCGGATGGCTTTCAGGGATAAAATAACGGCACCCCAAAGCATCACAATTATCTTCCACCAACCATAAATTATATTTTTTGCAAAAACTGAGAATCGCTCCCAAGTCAAATGGATTGCCTAGGGCGTGAGCCACCATTACCGCTTTTGTCTTTCCGGGACGATAGGCCTCTTCGAGGTCTCGAACATCAATATTTCCTGTCAGCGGATTATTATCCACAAAAACAGGGACCAATCCATTTTGTAAAATGGGAGCCACCGTCGTTGGAAATCCGGCCGCACAAGTAATGATCTCATCCCCTGGTCTTAACCGCTTTTCGGCTGGAAGTTTAATACTGGTGAGAGAGGAGATGGCCAACAAGTTTGCCGAAGAGCCTGAGTTTGTTAAAAGAGTGCGTTTTACACCTAAGAAAGCCCCTAATTCTTTTTCAAACGCCTCTCCCTCTACTCCTAAAGTCAGCCAGAAATCTAGAGTACTCGCCACTGCGACTTCGACTTCTTCCGATTCGAAAACACGTCCCGCGTAAGGAACGGTGGTTTTTCCCGGTTCAAAGGGAAGCTGGGCATTCCAACCTGGCAGCTGACCCTGATGATTTAATTGAGAGTAATGACGTGTCGCCCAAAGGATCAGTGAACGAAGGAATTTGGAAGTGAGCGTTTTCATGGAAAAATTATAATTCGTTGTTAAAATATTCTTTAATTTGTCGACGGGTCATTTCTTGAGGGCTTTCTTTTTTCTCATGAACCATCTTATACCATTCAACCGTTTTTTGAATAGTGGTTTCAAAATTCCAGTGAGGAGTCCACTTCAATATCTCTCGAGCTTTATTAATATTTAAATGAAGAAGTCCTGCTTCATGAGGCGCATTTTTCTCTGCGAGATTTTCCCAACTTCCAGACCAATGCTTTAAAACCTCTTCTACCAAAACTTCCACAGTACGATTGGAATCATCCGTAGGACCGAAATTAAATGCGCTCCTGTACATCTCTTTTTGATCTCTGTTTTTCAAACGAATCGATTCATCCAACGATGCTCCGAGCTTTAAATAGCCCCCTAAAGGCTCCAGAACATGTTGCCAAGGACGTGTCGAACGAGGATTTCGAACCGAAATCGAATCGCCTTGGGCTAACGATCTCATGCTATCCGGCAAAATTCGATCTTTTGCCCAATCCCCTCCTCCAATCACATTTCCTGCACGGGCGGAAGCAATTCCAATTTCATTTTTATCTTTAAAAAAAGAACGCCGATAGCTTGAAATTCCAATTTCAGCGGTCGCCTTGCTGGCGCTATAAGGATCGTACCCTCCCATAGGATCTTCTTCCTGATAAGCATAATTCATCTCTCGATTTTCATAACACTTATCCGTCGTAATCATGACCCCTACAGATCGATCTAAGCTACGCATCGCTTCTAAAATGTGGAGTGTCCCCATGAGGTTTACATCGAATGTTTCTAATGGAGTCACATAAGATTCCCGCACAAGGGATTGAGCGGCGAGATGAAAAATAAAATCAGGCTTTAATGCGGAGATCAACGATTGAATACCTGCCGCATTTCGAATATCCAATGTCGTATGTTGAATTCGTTTTCCTAAATCTAACTGTGTATAGAGCGCAGGTGTCGTATTCGGCTCTAATGCTATCCCATGAACCTCAGCGCCCCATCCTAATAGAATCTCACAAAGCCAAGAACCTTTAAAACCGGTGTCACCGGTGACAAGCACCTTTCGCCCTTGATAAGTTTCTCGAAGAGAAGGATTCATATAAATGAGTTTAACCTTTTGTTGAGCTCCCTCTAGTCCCCTGCGCTAAATGCTCCTCTTGGTTTTCCAAGGTGCTTTCCCTGAATTCCAAAGCTCTTCCAAATGATTTTTATCTCGGAGGGTATCCATGGGTTGCCAAAAGCCGCGGTGTTCATAAACCGCCAGCTGATCTTGTTTTGAGAGCCTCTCGAGCGGTTCTTTTTCCCAAAGAGTCGAGTCAGTATCAATTTCATCGATCACGCTTGGCTCCAAAACAAAAAATCCTCCATTCACCCATGATCCATCCCCTAATGGTTTTTCTTGAAAGCTTTTCACCATTCCGCTTTGGATTTCAAGCGCGCCAAAGCGGCCCGGAGGCTGAACCCCGGTTAACGTTGCTTTTACTTTTTTCGAACGATGAAACTCAATGAGTGCTTGGATATCCACATCACTCACACCATCTCCGTAAGTAAAACAAAATGTTTCATTTCCCAAATAGTTCCTCACGCGTTTGAGGCGTCCACCGGTTTGCGTGACATCGCCTGTATCCACAATAGTGACTCTCCATGGTTCGGCGTATTGTTGATGCACTTCCATGGAATTATTTTTGAGATCAAAAGTCACATCGGACATATGAAGAAAATAATTAGCAAAGTATTCCTTAATGACATATCCCTTATAACCGACACAAATCACAAAATCTTGAATTCCATAAGAAGAATACAACTTCATGATATGCCAAAGAATCGGCTTCCCTCCGATTTCCACCATGGGCTTCGGTTTCAATACCGTCTCTTCACTTAAACGGGTTCCGAGACCTCCTGCTAAAATGACTGCTTTCATAGACTTCCTCACGAATAGAGATTCATTGACCTGAATAAAGGCAAATATGATCTCTTTTCCTCATTCCTTTTTTAAATAGACCGACAGAGATACAAAGTATTTTTAATTCCAATTCGAGAAACGAGTTTTCTCCAAAAAGAAAATCCGCGTTTCGAACTTTTCCCCTGAAGTCCCTCAAATAAAACGCGCAAAAGATCCGCGGAACATCGATTGCCTGTCAAAACTCTCATCTCCATCAAAATACGCCCTTCTGACATTTGCAGGAGTTCATGCCGAAGGTGATTTCTCCAATCAATCTTCTTTAGCTCCAAAAAATCAATAATTGCCTGGATTTTTTGACGATGACATTGCTTTTTCCAGACTTTGCCCTGATTAAGAGATGAATTTTTGCCGTGAATCCGGGTATAGCCGCCCACGCGTGCATCATACGCCACTTTTCCGCGACTTAAGACCCTGGCCATGGTCACCACATCTCCTCCAAATTCAAAATCCTGAAAATAGCCGCCAGATTCCTTGAGCGCTTTCAACCTTACAGCGGTCGTCGGAAAAACCATGGGGAAGGAAACAAGCATTTTGGTTGCTGCTCGCTCTCCCTCAAACTCGATTATTTCGTCACGCAGAAAATAAGTTAACTCCTCAATTTGGTTTCCATCCGGAGACTGCAAATCCGTCACATATCCGTTCCCCAAAGACCCATGCCAATGAGGAGTCGCATAAGCCACCCGATCACTTCGATCCTTCAATGCTTCATGTGCTCTCGCTAAAAAATCTTTGTGAAGAAAATCGTCATCCCAATGCATGACAAAAACTTCGCCTCTGGCTTCCTGAATGAGTTGATTAAAATTGGGAACGGGCCCCTTGTTTTCTGTACGACGAGAATACCGAATCGGAAGATCTGGGAAGGTCTTTACCATTTCCTCCGTTCCATCGGTGGATCTATTATCTCCAATCAGAATTTCGAAATCTCGAAATGACTGATTCCTGAGACTTTCTAGAGCCAAACGCAACATCTCTTTCCGATTATAGGTCGGAATCGCCACCGTGAAAAAAGGAGGTGTGCTCATTTGAAATTTAAATGATCAAAAGCCTTTTGAGCCTCTTTATCTGAAAATCTTCGCAATACTCGTTCGTAAAGATCGCTGATTTGACCTCCACGCATAATTCCGCTCCAAATATGAGGATAGGGTCCTTCGTACCAGTGCTCCAGATCGGGAAAAAGATTAATTCCTATTGCCTTGGCCATCATTCGCCATTTCCATCGACGGCGAATACTTCTCCATTTTCTCGGACTCTCCACCATTTGAGATCCACAAACTCGATAGCAACTCTTTTTATAATCGAGAGGGAGATAAGGATTTTCTTGAACGGTTTTTTCAAATGTCCACGGACTTAATTTCTTATCACTCTCCAACGCATACTTTTCCGTCCATTGCAGAATCTCCAATAGGCGTTTTCCATTCCAAAGTCCTGGATGGAGTGAAAATAAATAAGGAAAAGAAGAATCCATTCGTTCCATCTGATAGTGCGAGCGATCTAATTTCTCACCGACTCTTCCTTGACCTTGATCACACCCTAAAAGACCAATAAATGTTGCATCCAACTCTCTCATCAATGAAGGAAGCGTTGTATTCAAATGATCTGAATGACAAAAATCTAAAGGAGGATGATCATCTAAAATCAAATAAACTTGATCATAGCCCCTTTCATCCACGAGTTGATGAAGTGCTTCCTGTAAAATTTTGATCCAAGGAGCCGTTTCATCTAAACAAACCAGCCACCCCTCCGTTCGAGGCCCATGACAACCCGCAAAAAAAAGATCTGGCGAATTTTTCCAATAACGTCGAATGGCATGCGCCGTATGTTCCGCAAGAAACCGATACTTTGGAAAAGTGGGAATCAAAATTGCAATTTTACGTTCGCTCATAGAATTAATCAAAATGAGTCAATTCGTTTTATTACTTTTTCACCCACCGCATACTTCCCCATCTTCCAATTTGATGGACCTGCTTTTTCTAAACCAGGATCATATCCGCTTAGCCTTTCCCAAAGGGCCTTCCAAAAACTCCCTCTCGACTCTCTTTCATCGGGAATTAATCGAGCATAAATCTCTTTTTCTGATTCCTCCGAGCTCCTTCTTACAAAACATGCGTGCAAGCAGCGATAATAGGCACTGTCCCAGTCATATTTTCGATCAAACAAAAACCGCCGATCTTCCTGATAACCCTCTCGAAAAACAATCTCTCCCCCATGAAGACGTTCATACGGAGGATTGTTCCATTTTAAAACTGCATTAAAATTATAAAGCTTCGTCACATTTTTCGCAGGAGGAGCCAAATAACCGCGCGTTTCTTTACCTTCGCGATCAATTTTATCCGCATGCAATGTATTTCCGACGAGTTTAAAATAAGCATCGTAAACCCCGTCCAAAAGTTCCGTTTTTAATTTTAAAAGCCCTCGGGAATCATAAATTTCATCACCATCCACCGCGAATACCCAAGTCTTCGTGCCCGCATATTTCTCAATAAATCGATGCGACTCTTTTGCTTGGTGTACACGATGGGTTTCAATATTTGAAAATTCTCTCTCCAGTCGGGCGATGATTTCCCAGGTTCCATCTGAAGAATAGTTATCACAAATATATATCTTGTCACAAAAATCAATGACATTTCGGATCACCCATTCGATATGAATATCTTCATTCTTTACTAAGATGAGTCCAATAATTTTTGTCATAGAAACGCTCGGAGAGCTGATGCGATTTTTAAATCAAAAGGATCGATAAAGTTCGGTTTTTTTATTGTGAACATGGAGCAAGCCAAACGGCCAGGTTTTACAAAAACGATATCCCGTCCAATCATTTAATTTTGTCCGAAAAGCAACGTGAGGAATTTTTCGGTCTTGCGAATCGTTCCTCCATAAAATTTTGTATTTCCTATTTTTAAGACGTGTCCCGATGACTTGAAACTCCCAATAATATCCCGGTTCGGGTTTGGATGTGATTCCTCCGATATATTGTCCCCAAGGATTCCCATCATAAAGACACCCGAAATCCTCGATGTGCCAGTCTTCGGGCGCATCTGGAGCCATCGGGAGCGAGCCCAGTACCTTTTGCCCATGAAGATGTTGATAAATCCAAAGCAGAGTCATATCTCCAGGACGATCGATTCCAAAATCATCTTTCAGTTTTTTTTCTCCGAGTGCCAGCAATCGATTTGACTCTTTTGTAAAATCCGCCAATTGACTCCGATTGCTCACATAAAACAAAGATGCCGTCAAATGAATCGGGCTCATCGGCGTTGCCGCTAATCCAGGATAATTCTTTCTGAATATTGATAAATAATCCGCTAAGTTTTGGTAAAGCAAACAATCACTTTCGATATGAAATGCTTCATCAATTTTTCGATCCTCAAGATAATCATCGAGCAAATAAAGCCGCTCCGTTGTCGTCTGCCAAAAATGACTGGGCTGGTATTGAGGGAGAAAGCTTAACTTTAAAAAATTCTGATGTCTCTCAGTTTGGGGAATATCTTGAGGATGAATCACGTGCAGTTTAATCTTCTCGTAGCGTTTATTTTCTACACCCGAAATTTCGGCATCTGTTAAAAGAATAATCTCTGCATTTTGGTTAAAAAGACGCGCCTGTTCCATCGCATCTTGTAAATAAGGAGGGATTACTTTGCCCAGCTGACAAAAAATAATGGGAGGAAGCGACATAGGAAATCTTGCTCGATAAGTTATCTCGTATTAAATATTTTTCGTTCCAAAAAGATAATAATGACCAGGAATATGCTCAATCGGCTGTAGCACCCACTTATAATCAGGATGATTCTTCTGATATTCCGTAAAATAGTCGACATTTGCAAGATCTTCGAAATGCGATTGAAACGCGATCAGAATGGATTTTACTCCTTCAATCGCTTTTAACATCGGTTCGCGGATTACAAAGGGAGCTTCACTTAATGACCATGTGGCCATGAAAAGCGTATCCGAAAGATCCACATTCTTAAGTGCCGATTCCAGATCCGACCACGAAGTCACACTCGTTTGGCGACATTGATCATTGCTCCATTGATTCAAATCTCCATGAGCCATCCCCAGCCCATTCAGATAAAAATGTTGAAGTGCTGCAAATTCAGGAAAGTCGAAAATAAGATACCGCCCTTGATAGCCTAGTTTAGACATCAACCGAGGCATATTCCCATAGCCTCCTCCAAACTCGACGACCGTTGTATGCTCGGAAAACTTTCTACCTGTCATTTCTTCAAAAAGAGCGAGGTGATAAGCATGATGAATCCGTGTCCCGCTGCTTTTGGAATAACACCAGTAAGGATAAGGACGACCCCAAGTGTCTTCTTCCAATCCGGAAATCCATCGGGACACCCAATCTTTTCGAGAGCGAAGATATTTGAGCTCCTTGTATCCATAGGGGGAATCAGGAACTGAGATCGATTTAATAATACTACGACATCGAAGAAAAGTTCGGGGATCTTCCTGAAGGACGTAATCTCTCATTTCTCTTTTAAAACGATTCCACATCCGATCAGCATCTGTTGCAAGCGATTGATCATCAGGGATTTGAAATCCTCGGACAATCTCGCGAAAGTCTTCGATCTTTTGCTTTGCAATATTGGATGGCTCCGCCAAATCTTTATCCCACCAAACGGATATTCTCATCCGCAGTCTTTTCAATGAATAATCACGCCGCGAACGGAGCCATTGCTTAAACTTTCGGATTTTCTTTTTCATAATCACCTAAAATACTTTGAATCTAAAGACTTCGAGAAGTATTCTCTCCAGTCTTATTTCGCATTCCAACTTTCGACAATCTCACCAAAGATGTCATCCAGCGACTTTGTAATTTTCCACTGCGGATAATGTGACACCATTTTCCGCAGATCACTATAATAACAGATGTGATCTCCAAGCCGGTTTTGATCTACATACCGATAAATCTGCTTTTTCCCCGTCAATTTTTCGACGCGTTCAAAAGCTTCTATCATTGAAACGGAATTGTTCTTTCCCCCTCCGATATTGTAAACTTCACCACATCGAGGTTTTTCTATAAAGGCATGAATAAACTTTGCGACATCCAGGGAATGAATGTTATCCCGCACCTGTTTCCCCTTATAACCGTAAACGGTATACTCCTTGTCTTCCAAATTGCATTTAATGAGATAACTCAAAAACCCATGGAGCTCGACTCCTGAATGATTTGGCCCTGTGAGACATCCTCCGCGCAAACAACAGGAAGGAATTCCAAAATAGCGCCCATACTCCTGAACCATGACATCCGCCGCGACTTTAGATGCTCCGAAAAGTGAATGCTTTGATTGATCGATCGAAAATGTTTCAGCAATTCCGTTTTCGTATTCAATATCATCAAAATCCCAACGAGTCTCTTTTTCGATTAATTTGATCTGATTCGGACGATCCCCGTAAACCTTATTTGTCGAAAGATGAACGAAAGAAGCCTCTGGAGAAAACTGGCGGCATGCCTCTAAAAGATTGAGAGTTCCTACTGCATTCGTATCGAAATCATCAAACGGAATTGCTGCAGCACGATCGTGCGAGGGTTGTGCCGCAGTATGTACAATCGCATCGGGACGAATCTTTTTCAATAAATCCAAAATCCCTTTTCTATCACGGATATCAATTTCATGATGATTGAAAGACCGCAGATTGTGCTGAAGACGTTCTTGATTCCATCGAGTATTCCCACCTGGTCCAAAAAAAACTTCGCGCTGATTGTTGTCTAAACCATGAACATTCCAACCTAATGAATCAAAATAGGTTGAAACTTCAGATCCGATTAATCCCGATGAGCCAGTAATTAGTATTTTCATTCAATTGTCTTAAAGAGAATCACACGATAGAAGGATGCTTTAATAGAAGAATGACGAAGAAAGTAAACATCTCTGATTTCAAATGAATTAAATTCTCGACTCAAAGAACTAAAAATCCATTGAAGACCACTAAACTCAATATTGCTTATCATTTTTAATATAATTTGAATACAATTCCGAGATCCTATATCTTCCCTTTTCATTTACATGATCTTTATCTCCATTTGTTTCCGATTCATTAAGAGGAATATTTGTTAAACTTATAATTTTAACATTTGAATACCCGTCGCACATTTGATTCAGACGCATATTTTGATCTTTAAGATATATTTCTATTCGTGGATCATCCAAAATAGATTTTAATAATGGAGCTTTTGAAAACATCACTAAAATATTATTTTCGTTGGATTTTTGAACAATCTTTTTAAACCAATACCTGTTTTCTTCAGAAACCCCTTTCTCACCATGGAGAATATCGCTGACCATCCGTTCATGGGAAACGTTATTTATTTGAAACTTATTTTGAATAGAGTTCTCTATTTTTAATAAATTATACCACCAAAATCGATATCGAACACTAGGAAGCTTATAAAAATTTGTTCGAAATACAGATCCTATGACTTGAATCGGTATTCGAGATTTTTCTTCCAATGTTAAACTTTT
>JAZKBH010000084.1:13515-33913 GCA_040388725.1 Verrucomicrobiota bacterium | reverse complement strand
TTGATAGTTTTTCACTGTTTCAACAATTGATGGATTTGTGTATGAAAAAAGATGATCATCAATTTTTCTCCCCCATACGTCAATTGCATGCCAAAATATAATAACTTTTGGTTTTTTATTTTTTTCTATACAGTATCGTAAAATTCGCCAATTTCCAAATGTGGTTAGGTTTCCAAAAGTTGCGGCATTAAATGTTGAACGTCCAGTCTCATGAGATATTAGTTTTTCATCCAGAGCATATCGGGTCGTACTATCCCCCAGAATTAAGACATCAATCTCTGAAGTTTGGTCAATTTTGTTTAAAATATAATTCCAGTAAACTTCTAAGTTGTTAAGATTTACATCTGCAGTGAGCTCTTTATTTTTTGGAATAAATTGCCCAAGAACGAATTCAATTATCGCCCAAATTACCAATATTTTAAAAAACCAACGAATCATACTAAAATTGAAAATAAATAAAATCACGATTGCTTTGAGAAGAAAATAGAATTAATCCAACAATCAATACTACCATCCAAATTACTGATATTGAACTATACACTTTCACTTCTTTTTTAAAGAAATTATTTATTTCTCCTCCTCCCCACATTAAGATTCCCATTCCTGCCACTAGAATTATATGCGATATTTGTTCATGATGAAAATTAAGATTTAATAAAACACGATACCAATTTAAAAAATCTGTGTAACATCGACAACGAAATAAAACCCAGCCCATACAGACAATTCCATATACCACCACTTCTCTAAGAACAGGAGGAAGATAACTCCATGGATTTTGACCACTATAATTAGTAAAAGCTCTTTCAAAAACAAGTATCATACCGTGATACGTTCCCCAAATTACAAACATCCATGAAGCTCCGTGCCACAATCCTGCAATCATCATCGTAAGTAACAGATTGAAGTAGTTCCGAAACGATCCATTTCTGTTTCCTCCAAGAGGAATATAAAGGTAGTCTCGAATCCAAGTGGATAGACTTATATGCCATCTTCTCCAAAAATCTTGAATGGAGTCAGATTTATATGGTGAATCAAAATTAATAGTTAAATCAACGCCAAACAACTTTGCAATACCCCTTGCAATATCAGTGTACCCGGAAAAATCACCGTAAATTTGAATACTGAAACCGACGGCACCGCCAATAGCTTCCCATGTACCAAGATTTAAATTCTTTCCCTGAAAAACACTATCTACGAATAGCGCGAGATTATCTGCAATTACAATTTTTTTGAATAAACCCCAAAGAATAAGTTGTAAAATAACTCCCCACTCTCTGTTTTTAGAAAAGAGAACGAACTTCAACTGAGGAAGAAGATGCGAAGCCCTTTCAATTGGACCTGCAACTAATTGAGGGAAAAATATGACGTAACTTCCATAGCAAATCAAATTTTTAACAGGCTTATAACCTCTATAAACATCGATTACATATGCCATTGATTGAAATGTGTAAAAAGATATCCCCACAGGAAGAATTATGTCCTTTAATAAAAAACTTTTTTGGATGTCGTTTAATCCTAATATTCGTTGAAATGTTTCTCCTATAAAGTGCCCGTATTTAAAGAATCCCAAGATTCCAACAGAAATACTCAAACTGATAAAAAGAGCGATTTTTTTGGGAATTTCCCCCTTTGCCCCACCAATTATTAATCCAAAAAACCAATCGAAAATGACCGTTCCCAATAAAATGCCTGTATAAAACCAACTCCAAAATGCATAAAAATATGTTCCAAATATTACAAGGAATATATTATTGTATTTTTTGGGGAAAATTTCCTTTGAAATTATTGCAACCAATATAAATGCCAAAAAATTGAATGAGTTAAAAATCATTTTTAGATTGTTTTAATGGTTTTGCCATCAATTAAACGTTGGACTTTATATTAATTGCATCTTTTTTAGGTTTTCGACTCTTCAACTATCATTCTATAAAATGCTTCACACAATTTTTCTCCAGAAGGAGCGTCTTTTAAAACTTTTCCCCTAAGCTCAGTATATTGCATCTTCGCTTGTAGCAATGCAGTCTTTATATCCGTATCAAACTCAATACCTGCTCGACAAGCCACCTCACAGATTCCTCCACCATTTTTCTGGAAAACGACTGGAAGTCCACATTGCATGCCTTCAATAAAATGCATCCCTCCCGGCTCGTGTTGGGAAGCCGTCACGTAAAGATGATGTTTCCGAAGCTCATCCGCTAAAGCAGGACCATTCATCGCTGCCATGGTCTTTGCTGACTTCCATTGAATTTCATCAGGCCATCTTCCCACAATCGTCAATTCAAATCCTGGCAATTCACCGGTATCGATCATTTTGTCAATTTCCTGATAAACTTTATATCCCTTGAGCCAATTATTGGACCAGTGATGTGTCACTATTTTCATTGGCTCGTTGATTTTCCAGGAAGTCTGATGAGGATAAAAACAATCGTCGTCAGCCGCATTCGTAATTGTCAGAGAGGAATGATCCTGAGAAAATCCCTTTTCTAAAAAATAATTTTTGAGCCAATCTGAAATAAAAACTGACCGATCGACCCATTGAGTCATCTCCACAACTTGACGATCCACTCCTACCCCGGGAACTTTTAAGTCTTCAGCCGTGTACTTCTGATCACAGTTATTGATCCGATGAATCACTTTTACGTTGGGAAATCGTTTTTTAAACGCCTGCGCTTCTTCAATCGTGAATGTACAGGTCACAATGGGGCGCACATCGATAATAAAGATATGCGTCACCAATGGGTCAAGTTCGTAGGTAATTTCAAAACAGCGTTCCGCTAAATAAGGAGCCAGCTGCTTCAGAAACTGATTTGCACCGCCCCAGGAATCCGAAAGAAGATATTGATTAAATGCGATTCGCTGAACGGGACGCAACTTCGGAATTTTCGTCACTTTGAGGTTTCGAGAACCAAAATTGAAAAAATGGCTTTTGATACGTTGATATATTTCAGGCATAGAGAAGATGTGCAAGCAATTAGGGGAATTAGAGTGGATTGCGTCTTATATTGATTTTAGTTTTCCGATTGAGCGGATTCGAAGATGGAAACAGTCAACTCACTAATCTCAGAACTTTCTCCAGTTCCGCAGCAGTGTTTTTTGTTGAAAAATATTCTTGGACTGTTTTGCATCCGTTTTTTCCGAGTCTTTCACGAAGTTCTTTATTATTTAAAAGCGTTTCAACTCCATTTTGAAATTCTTTTACATTTCCGGGAGTGACAAAGTAACAGTTTTGCTGATCCACCATCAAATTATCATTCCACATTCCCTGAATTTTCGAGACGAGCACCGCTTTTTTACTAATCATTCCCTGTTGTGTGACGCTTTGCCCAGAGGGCTGAAAAGTTTCCTGAAGCGGAACAACAACAAAAAGGGATTTCCGATACATTTCACGGAGATCTTCTGCTTGCGATAAAAGCTCGTTCACCTGAGAAACATTTGTGGGACGAAAACACCAATCTGAATCAACTTGTTTTATATTATGAGGCAAAGGATTCAGAAGTTTACGCTGAGTCACGATTCGTAACTCGGGATATTCAGATTTCCAGGCCTTTACTAAAAGCTCGTAGTCTCTCTTCGCATCATTACCGACTGAAATCACGTACGGAGGATCGGAGATGGCTTCATTTTCGGGGGGCGACCAAAAATCCATATCGGTTCCAAAGGGAACATAATGAACCGTCGCTCCTATCTTCTTTTCCAATTGCCGTATTTCACCATGACTCAGACTCGTCCAAATCACATCGCCCGCGCATTTCTGAATTACTCTCCAAAATGTATCCCTGTCGGAATAATCACATAACCCCGTTGCAAGGAATATCAGTTCTGCAGTTAATTTTTTTTCCTGACGTAATATCGAAAGCGCCACTCCCTGACTTCCCGTCGTCGTAAAAATGACTCTTGCCTCATTTAATTTAGCGAGGTTCTCAGGAGTCGAATACCACTCGACATGGTCCCATTTAATTCCGTCGCGTTTCATTCGGTATTGAAGCCATTTTTCTTGAATCCAAGAACGCTTTATTCCTGGGGAAAGCTCATCTTGTTCTAAAATTTGGACTGGGTATTTTTGAGAAAGATATTCGTAGCCATAGAGCAAATCGGTGGGAAATTTCCCATCTGCAGCAAGACGAACAGTCCTTCCTCCACGAAAGAAAAAGACAATAGGCTTCATATTTTAAATTTAATGGAAGAAAATCTATTTTAGATTTTTAATTTCTCTCAATGCCAATGTCACATTCAATAGTTTGTTTACAATTTCTTCGATTGTGAATGGCCAAATCAAATTTTGATAAGACTCATACTGAGAGACAAGCTGATCAAGAGCATTCAATACATCATTTTCACCGTAAAATCCAATTCCTCCAAATCCGACCAGTTCTGGATGTCCTCCGCTTTTTCTGTACACAGTAGGCATTCCGCTGGTGAGAGCTTCAGCCAACGCATTCGAACAAGGATCAAGCTCACTTGCTGCAATATAAACATCGTGCTCCCGAAGAATTCTTCCGAGCTCCCCTGAATCTACAGGATCTATTTTTTTTATATTTTGAAAAGTCTCCTTCACGCGGCCGACAAATGTATATTCGAAACGATTCCAATCGAGATTCTCATCTAAAAATTTGTAGAGCGATCCTCCTTTTCGGGGATTATTCGACCAAGATGTTGAAATTAATTTTATTTTCCCAATGAGTTTAGCTTTTACTTTTGGAAAGAAATACTCTTTTCGTGGGGCATTTGAAATGAGAAATGGCCGAATAGGATCATATCCAGCCATAACGCTTTCTTGAAAACTCCAAGCGGATTGAAAGATCGTTGCGTCGGCAAATTTTTGATTAATCCCGAAAACTTCATCATCCACGTGGCGATCTTTTCCTCGATAGCGAAAAATGGGGCCATCGACCCGTTGAATTACGATCTGATTTTTCCGATTTAACAGCGTTTCGAGATCATTCTTCTGAAAATGATGCCCATGCAAAAAATGAGCATCTCCTCTTCCATTTTGAACCACTTTTATTCCCTGATTTTTTAACTCAGCTTCGAGCGCCAGCATAAACTGGTTTCCACCCCCCCAAGGAGGAGGCCGAAATTCATGCCAAAGCGAAAAGGTCAGTTCTTTTGCTTTTTGCTGATCTCTTGTTTTTACATAACGGACAAAAGGAGGTTTCGTTCTTTTCGAAAAAAATCGCTCTGCCCATGTGGATTTTTTTGTTCCTGATTTTCCGTTCATTTCCTGAACGAGGGAATATATTTTCCGAAGCCTGAGGGCAATTGCTTCAGGAGTGTTAAAACGGAGAACCCTTTGATAGGCGCGATCGCGCCACGGATTGAGACTTCCGCTCTGAATATCCGCCTCGATTTTTTCAACCGCTTCACTGACGTTTTCAAACAGCGTTTCGGGCGCGAGTATATCCGGAGATTGTCCCACATGGGTGCTTAAAACTTTGGTATAGCACGCAGCCGCCTCTAAAACAGAATTCGGTGCTCCTTCCCAACGGCTCGGAATTAAATAAAGATCAATCGCACGTGTCATCTCCGCAACTTGTTCCAATGAAAGTGTGTTTTCCCGAATATCATCTTCGGAAATCGCTTCTCCCACGAAAGTAAATGGAACCCCTCGTTCTTGTAAACGTGCCCTAATCCAATGTCGGCGCGGCCCTGCAAGAAGCAGATGGATCGGAGCGCCACGTTTTGCAAGACAATCCACAATCTCCAAAAGTAAATCCGCTCCCTTTTGTTTTTTTGGACGCGCCAAATCATCTAAACTCGAGTCTTTGTGGAAATTAGCAATCAGGTAGCGATCTTGAGGTATTCCTAATCGAAATTTCAGGTCCGCCTTCTCTTTTTCAAAATTCTCGGAACGATGAAAAAGATCCACGTCTACAACATCGGGCAATAAAAGACTTTTTTCACCGACACGAGTCAGAAAATTTTGTGCATCGTGATATTCCGTTAACCAGACATCGATCGTCTCGCGTGCAAAAAGATACTCCTCTGTTCCAAAAACAATTTCAGGCTTGTCCGCAATGCTCGCGATAATTTTTTTGCCGATCAATTTTTTGTGTGGAATTTCCAAGATCCCTCTCCACCAAACGGAATGTACGATTTCCGCCTCTTCTAATGAAACGCTCTCTGCAAAAGGCTTTGTGATTTCCTTCATGTAATACAAATCATGATCGAGCGCCCAGTTTTGCCCCTCACCCCCACAAAAAAATATCTTAGGTTTTGTTTTCATATTTACATTTAGATTTCTATTCATGCTCTAAAAGTCGCCCTTCAAGCCTGCGATTTCAATTCCTCAAACCAATTTAAATAATCTTGAACCATTCTATGTAATAGAAATTTATCGCGTACGCGTTGTGCTCCTGCTTTTCCAAAATTTATTCTCATTTCTGAATTGTCTAGCAGGATTGAAACTTTGGCGCTCATTTCTTGGATATCACCTGGCAAAACGAGAAAGCCCGTTTCTCCTTCCACGATTTGTTCGGGAATTCCTCCTACACGCGTAGCTACAATCGGAAGACCACATCCCATTGCTTCAAGTACGGCGTTAGGAAAAGTGTCCATTAATGCGGCATGAAGATAGAGATCTGAAGCCTGATAATAACAAGCCACTTCGGAAGGATCCGAAATATGCCCTGCCATTCGAATCGTCAATCCCTCTTCCACTCGATCTTCTCCGGCTTCTCCGAGCATAATAAAATAGAGTGGCTCAGTTGGATTTTTTTGATGAGAAAGACGGACTGCATCCAACATCCAGTCTGCTTTTTTCCATCTATTGTGAACCGTGCGATTTCCTACAAATAAAATAATTTTGGCCTGAGTAGGAAGCCCCAGTTTCTCCCGTGCTCCTCTCTGGTTTCCCACTTTAAAAATTTCTCCATCAATTCCATTCGGAATGACACGAGAACCTCGAAGAGAAGCCCCTAACATCGATTCTTTTACTTGGTCCATCAACCATTGGCATGGAGTGGAAACATAATATTCTGTCGCTTGATAAATCTTTTTCTTAAAACGCCAATTCCAAGCGGTTCCATCTCTTAATAGTTCAGGAAATTCTTGGATTCTCGGACATTCGCCACATCCGATTTTCCATCGCATACAATCCAAAGAGTGATGACATCGGCCTGCAAGATGCCAAGCATTGTGAAGAGTAAGAACAACCTTAGATTGCGCTCCCATTTTTGGAAGTGCCGTAAGATCAAAAAAATCCCCTTCCAAAGAATGGCATTGAATCACATCAGGCCATTCCTGAAGAGTATTCATCCAATCATGTACCCCTTGATATCCATAATATTCTCTTCCTAAATGATGGGCAAAGGAACGAGATAACCATTGAGTCTCTTTTTCTATTTTTCTTTGAAAGTTCCGAACTTCTTTAAATTTTCTGAATCCGGTCATTTTCAAAAAATGCCCTGAGGCACGTGATATCCACGGTCCTAGTTTTTCATCCAAAAAGGGATATCGACTTCGAATTCCAAGAACAATTCTTGGATCTGTTCGCGATGCTTCACCCACGACAAAAACAGGATGATGGCCTGACTTCTTGTATCCTTCATGAAGATCCGCAGCAATTTTTCCCGCACCGCCGCCAGGATAAGTCCTCGTAATTTGATGGATATTCACAGAAATAATTGAGTAGCCTTAAAGACCCGTTATTTTTCGAAGTTGAGTACGCCGGCTCTTTCTAAAAAGATGAAAAGAAGAATCTGGAATTGAAGAGAATAAATGAGATAGAGCTCTTTCAAAGGGAAATTCAGAAAAACCTTCGATGAGACGACTCCAATGATTATAGATTAAATTTCGTCCTTCTTTATTACCCGTGTTAACGACTCTTTTCCATAATTTATTGAGGATATGGGCTTCTCTTAAAATTTCGATTCCGGAATGAAAAGGCAAATAACGACAAAACTGTTGATGAATTCTTAAATCCATTTCTGTTAGAAAAATTTCTTGATTTGAAAACGCTTCTTTTAAAACCAACATTTCAGTTTTTTTTACGATTTCTGCTTTTGACCGCGTAATTTGTGAGGAATGAACTCGATAATTTAAAAGCGGCTCTGCAAGATTCGCAAACTGATAATTTTGACTCCAACGAACCCATTGGACATAATCATCGGAAATATCGTATCCTTGAGGATATCCCAAAAATTTAATTCGCTCTCTCCGAATTAGTACTGTCGGGTGAGCAATGCAATTTCGAAAGCAAAAATCGATAACAATTCCGTCATGAGTTAAAGGAAAATCAGTTGTTTTGGTTTTGGATCCAAACATTTGTATTTGGGTTCCCAAAACATCAATATTCGAATTTTTGAGCAGATAATTTATCTGCTTTTCAAATCTTTCCGGATGAGCCACATCATCCGCGTCCATCCGTGCGATCCATTCCCCTTTAACCTCAGCCATTCCTCGATTAAAAGCAAAAACAAGTCCTTTACGGGGTTCGTCCACTTTTCGAATTCTTTTATCTCGATTAATCCAAGATTGAATCACTGCATTACTTCTATCCGTAGAGGCATTATTAACAACAATAAGCTCAAAAGCTCTATAGGTCTGCTTTACAATAGAAGATATGCATTCTTCTAATGTCGCTTCAGCGTTGTGAACAGGGAGAACAACACTAATCATTTTGAAGTAAAGTTAAAAATAGGCTTTTTGACAAACCCAGTTAAAAATTGATCCCAAAGAGGAATTTGACTTTGATAGCTATTCTCTTCTGCTGTAATGAACCCGCGAGATATCATACTTTTTCGTAAAAGTTCGTCTCGATGAATCTGCTGAAGACCCTGTGACATCTCTTCGACATCCCCCACATTGCACAACCAGCCATTTTTCCCATGTTCAATGAGTTCGCTTGCCTGTCCCACACGAGTACTCACAATCGGAACCCCTTTCGACATCGATTCTAAAATCGATTTTGGCCCCCCTTCCTGACGCGCGGAAACTAAATATGCATCTAGAGCATCATACATGAGCGGAACTTTATCGTAGGAATCAAGCAACTGGTGACGAAATGGAATTCCCCTCCTTTCCAAGCCCTGTTTAACATAACCACGAGCAGGACCCGTCAGAAGCACCAAAAGATTGGGGATCTCCTTTTTCAATAAATCCATCGCCTCAACATAGTAATCAGGCCCCTTAATCAGTTTTGGTTCCAATCCCTCACCCCAACCGTTGCCATCTTTTTGAAAAGAGCCGACCACAAACGCATCAGAAGGAATTTGAAGCTCTTCCCTCATCTTCTTTTTTAGTGAAATATCCTGAGGCTTGAATTTTTCGGTATCAATCCCGATTACGATTTTGAAAACCTTCTCTTTTTCAATCCCTGTATTTAATATCAGAGTTTTGATCTCTTCGTGCGTCACTTGAACGCGAGAAATGTCGTCTTTAATCTTTAAAAATGATTCGTAACAGCGATCAAATTCAGGCGCTCCCTCCGTTCCCGGCATCCCGTGATAGTACGGAACCGCAACACGATCTTTTTTGCCCCACTTAGGCTTCATGATTCCGGAAAACTGACAAAAATAAAAGAGCGAGCTTCTTGCCGATAAACTTTTATTTGGAGCATCTACTTTGTATCCAAGTTTTTCGATGATACCAGCAATCTGCTTCGCTTCCTCGGAGAGAACCCATCCAGCCCCATCCGCGATGATTTTTACAGAGCGAAAATTACGCATGCTTTGAAGAAAAGAAATCATGATCGATCGACCAAATTGAAATTCAGCCACTGCTTATTGTTTTTTTTTCCACGGATCATTGATCGATCCTTGATACTTTTTACGAAAGAGACTTAAGCCGTAATTGTACGGAAACGTCAGAACCTCACATTGGAATTGTTCCGCAATTTCGTGAACCAGTCCGCTGATCGGATAATCCCTTTCAATGGTGTCATGAATGGCAAACGCCCCTCCTTCCGAAAGAAGTTGAACACATTCACCTATCTCTTTTCTACAAAAATCCGCATCACATTTTGAATCTGAAAAATAATCTAAAAAGGCAAAATCAATTTTCTTCCCGGTCTTTTTCAGGTCCGCCCAAAGAACATCGCTATAACCGACTAGAAGATCCGAAGTCAGCTTCTCCCGATCCGAGAAAAGATAATCGAAGTTCCTTTTATCTACGGTTGTGAATTTTCCTCCATTTTCCGCCGTTGCTCTCGCGAGAATAAAACTGGACCTTCCAAATCCGATTTCGATCACGTTTTTTGCTCCTGTGCCTCTGACATATGAATAGAGCGTCAAGAGGTGCTTCGAAGTTGAATAGCGATTCTGATACCAACTAAAAAGAGTCTCATCCGAAATAAAACCTTCACCCCAAAGATCCAAAAGCTCGTCATGAGCATGCATTGTCGGATAGACGTCCCCTTTCGAATTTAATTTTCTCCCCGCTGGGCAATTCAGGTTTAATTTCTTGGAGATGAATTTGATCACTTGCGTCATACTCAGGAATTTATTTTAAGAACGGCTTTTGAAGTACAATTTCAAATCCACTAGTGAAACTTGAATAAAAAGTCTGGAAACTTTTATCTTCCTTAGACTCCCAGATAAATATTTTGAAAATAATTTTTAGAAAGACCCAATCCAAAATCCTTCCCTTCCACGATTTTGTATTCGGTCCACTCACCATCATCGCATGACGAATACTGTCAAAAACCACAGAAAAAAATCTTCCTTGTCGTTTCAAATGTTTAATCTCAAAGCCGATCGGGGGAAGATACTTCTTCCAGTACCATTCCGTATATCTCCCATAATCCTCAGGATCTCCATGAATTCGATACATGAAAGGAATTGTAATTGTTGCTGATCCCCCAGGTTTTAAGACCCGAAAGACTTCCAGTAGCGCCACTCTCGGATCGGGAATATGCTCAAGTACTTCAGACATGACTACCAGATCAAAAGTTTCATCTCGAAATGGAAGATCGACCGCGTCTCCCAAAACATCTGTTCCTTTAGAGTCCGTGATGTTAAAACAAATCCGATCAAATCCATAGCTTTGAATATCAAACTGCCCAAGCTGCTTTCCTTTATGTCCACCGATATCGAGGACTTTTGTTTTTGGGGGATAACAACCAATAAACTTGAAGCCAAATTGATCGATGTACCATCGACGTAATGTATGACCCCTTGATTTAAGCCAATATGTACGGTGTCTCAAATAGGGCTTTTCAATTCCATTTGCCCAATTTAAAAGATTTTCTGAAATCGCTGCGTACCAATCATCGACAGTTGTTTGTCTTTTAATTCCAGGCTTTGATGTTTGAAGAGTTCCTCTTCCTAAATGAAGATAGATAGGTCGATCAAACTCATCGACCGCTTTATCACAATATATTTTATCTAACCATTGATAAGAATGGTTTCCAACTAACTTAACTTCATGTTTATTAAAAGTATTTTTAAAATAATAACATTGATATCCACTTTTTTGAAAATCGATCGTAACTGCGTCTGCAACATCAAACTCAGGCAGGGAAGGTTTGAAAGTTCCATTAATCCTTTTAAAAAGATCGTGGTCGAAAAGCATTCCCGACTGATGCATCGCAAATACACGACAATGATCCTGCCTAAAAGCAACTCCTCGAATTTTATCGGAAGTCTTCGAAAGCATTTGAGTCATCCAGAATGGCGTACATGGAATAGCATCGTTATGCATCGCAAACATCCAGCGCGACTTACAAACACTTGACCCAAGCTCGAGTCCAACGGCATTTGCATAGCTGCCCCCGTATTGTTCCGCCCACCACTCTTGGTTATTAGCACTGCGTATTTTGGTATTGTGAGTGCCCGTTAGATTGAAAACAACGTTCAGACTATCTTGTTTCAGAAGCCATTGAGTTGTTTCCCGATCAGAGGCATTATCAATAATCCAAAACTCATGATCTTCTGGTGTAAATTTTTTTAAACATTCGACTGCAAGACGCGTCAGACGAAGACCATTGTGACAAGGCATGACAATTGTCACTCCCTCACGCGGCCCCTGCTTTCTCTGAAGAATCCGAATTTCGAAATCTCGCTCGTAAATTTGGACCGTCGTTTTTTTATCGACTAAAACCTTCATTCTAAAACTTTTTGGTTTCCCTTTTTAGAAAATAAAATGTCACCAATAAGAACAATATCCATTTGAGTTTTGTCCAGCATTTCCAGACCGACATGAGCAAAGTTTAGTATAGGCTCCCCACCAGGATTAAAGGACGTATTTAGAACAACCGGATGTCCCGTAATTTTTTCAAAAGCTTTGATCGTGTCATAAAGGAATTCGTTTTGATCTCTTCGTATCGTTTGCAATCGACAGCTCCCATCTACATGCGTAATTGAAGGGAGCATTTTTTGATATTCCTCTTTCGTGTAACAAATGACTGACATATAAGGAATTTCTTCTGCATTCGTAAAATAACGATGGGTATCTTCCGCTGTCACTACGGGCGCAAAAGGTCTATACCACTCTCTATGTTTGACTTTGTGATTCAAAATTTCGCGCATATTCGGATCAATCGGATTGGAAAGGATCGATCTGTTCCCTAATGCTCGCGGCCCGACTTCATAGCGACCTCGAATGACTCCAACAATTTTTCCTTCAGAAATATATTTTGCGACTCTTGATGCTGTTTCATTCGGAGAGACATCGAGATATTCGTATTTTTCTCGAAGCTTCGGAAGATCTTCTTTATCATAAATTTCTTCTCCCAAATACGGAGAATAATAGTCTGTCGAACCTTCATAAGTTTTCCCTGAATATTTGTAGTACAAATTCAGAGCAGCTCCAGCGGCCAGTCCACAATCGGTTGGATTGGGAACAAAATAGGTATTTTTAAAAATTCCCTTTTGCTGGATTTCGTAGTTCGTGATTCCGTTCAGAGCACAACCTCCCACGACGCAAAGATTCTGACTCACTGAGGTATGTTTCTCGAGAATTTCAATCACGCCTTCTGTCCATGCCTTTTGAACCGTTTTGGCGAGATCATGCGAGTCAGAGTGATCCACACCCGGAAGTACCATTGAATTACCTTCGGTATTAATTTCGTCTTTATTACCTGAAATCAGAGATTTTAGTTTTTCAAAAACACCTTTTTCTTGCGCGGAAATGGCATGATATTTTTTTAATTCTTTAATTTCATCAAGTCCCACTGGATTAATCACATGGGCTTTCCCATAGGAGTTCAACCCTTCGACTTTCTTTCCCTTCCGTTTACGATATTCCTGAACATATTTTTTGGCGGCACTAAACCATTCGGATCGAAAATTTCCGTAGGCGGCCAATCCCATTGTTTTTCCAGAACCGGTTCCTGAAATATCGGGACTGATTCCAATCACAAATCCAAGGTTGTTGTAACTTTGTCCAAATCTTTGCTGATAATTTTCGAGGTAATCAATTTTTTCTTTTGTGGCCTTGAAAAGAACAGTCTGCCCATCATTCCCATCTCCATCAAAACTCAACACGAGTGACTCGGAATACGGAGAAGTATAAAAGATCAAAGAGGCATGGCTCAAGTGATGGTTTACATTTTCAATTTTTTCAAACTGAATACTCACTTGCTTTAAAAGCGCCTCCAAATTTGCTTGTTCATCAAGCCGTCCCTGGTTCTGCACAGCAATGACATCAAATGAATCCCCCCATTGGGACTTCACTCGACGAAGCATAAAGAGTAACTCTTCAACATCGGAGTACTGAAAACCGTCCGCATACTTTCCGCTCTCGAGTCGTTTTGCACTCAGTTTATATCTCTTTTGACGAAAGTATCTTTCCGCTTCCCAAATCGCTTTGATTTTCCCGTCTTCGATCAAAGCCATGTTTGAATCGTGTCCCAAACTAATTCCTAGAATTTTCATTTTTCCTCTTTCTTTCTTCCGCTTGCGGCCACTTCGTTGGTCGATGAAATCAATTCAAAGCCAGCGTCCCTGAGCCAGTTTTCCACTTCGCTCTTCTGATGCTCCCAAAGGAAGGGCGTCGTGAGGCCTTCATAGGTGATTCGCCCAAAGCCCAAAATATCAAGTTTTCCTAGTTTTTTAAACCACTTTCCCAAGGGAATAACAGGTTGCGTCCTCGGATTATATCCCCATCCAAAAAATTCACAGACTCGATTCACATAGTCTTTGGATAGCCGCAGTGTTAGCGGACGTACGAGCAAATAGATCCATGGAAGACTCCATTTTTTATAAACATAGAGACTGAAATATCCCCCCGGGACAATGGTTGCGACCACCTGATCAAATGATCGTTTTGTGGAAGGAGTATGGTGGAGAACTCCCATACTAAAGGCATATTCAATCTTAGGCTGCACGGGCGGAACTTCCAGGTTTCCTCGAACAAAAGTTACATTTTGTGGGTGTCCTGTTTGCTTGAGAGCTCGGCGCAGAGCCGTTGCCGAGTAATCCACGGAGATCACGGCCTTTGCTCCAAGACTCGAACTTAAATAAGTGAATCGTCCCTCACCACATCCCGCATCTAAAATCACTTTATTTTCAAAATAGCTCTTCAGCTCCCCTGGCATTCTGGCGCTTTTTTGAAATTTAGAAATATATTCGTCTGTCCGACCCTCGTAACTTTGGCAATCATGGAGATCCCACAACGTATCATAAATATGACTATTCCGAACAGTCTGGTCATCTTCTGAAACGAAATCAGCGATGAAATCATGGATGTGAAATCGGTGTCCACCCCTACATTCCAATACCCCCTCTTTAACTCTTTGGAGTTCATCCACCAGATCCGAGGAGACTAATTTTAATTCTCCCTGCTCCAGAGAACAGTGAGGACATTTGAGATATTGAAGATGTTCGAGATTCATTTTTTCCTATGAGATTAACGTCGCTGTTGTAATTTATCTTTAAAATAAAAATTTTATTTTTATTTTTTCTGAACAAGCCAAAATTGATCTTTCTGGATTCCAAACCATTTCGACCACCTCATCATCCACTTGATCTCCTTGGTTTCTTGACGGATCCAATTCTCCGGATACGGATGGAATAATTGCATCGCATTGACGGAGAGCATTTGAAACTTATTTCTGAGCTGACGCGCATTGACAAATTGAAGCGTGTCCAAAAACTCTTCCGGACGCCCCTTACTTCTCAGAATCCACTTGGTGATCCATTTTGGCGCAAAAAGAGGCAAAAGCATTTTATAATGCTGTTCATAAACGCCTCTGTAATCGGGAGTCACTAGAAAAAGCCAGCCTTTCGGCTTGAGTGTTCGCACCATTTCCTCAAGACATGCTTCAGGGTTTTGTGTATGCTCTAAAACGGTAAAGCAAACCATCAAATCGAACTCATCGGTTTTGAAAGTCATTTTTTCGGCAATCCCATTGACTACCTGAACATCCTTAAGGTGATAGAATTCGATCTTGTCTCGTATAATTTCGCAAGCATCCACACTCGGTTCCAATGCGGTGACTTTTGCCCCTTCCTGCGAAAATGCAACCGTCTCCGCCCCCGTCCCTCCTCCCACCACCAAGATGTTTGCCCCAGTGATCTGCACGGGGATCCAATCCTTCACCCAATTGAGGACACGAGGACCAAAAGTCGTATCTTCTTGAAGACGAAATTCGATCAATTTCTTCCAGTTTTTTAATCCCAATTCCCTATCATAATACGACTTATAATAAGCCTCGTATTTTTCTTGAATTTTTTCTGAAAATTCCATACTTATTTATTTCTATAAACTGACTGTTCTAACATAAATAATGCTTGGGAGTCAGCCTTGACGCCGGCATAAATTTCATTGTATTTATCAAATTTTTTAAATTCGGGGTCATCTTTTTTAAAGATACTTTCCAATTTATGATTTAATTTATTTATTGTCGTATAAAATGCAACCGAATCGTAATTCAGCATTCCCAACTCTTTGTAATATTCCTCCCCCAAAGTGGGTCCACTTTCCCCGTGAACCGACAATGTTTTTGTCCCGGGCATATCAATTGAAATATAACGTTTATTAAACAATGCCGCCTCTCGAACCACAAAACTAAAATAGCCAACAACCAAATCAACTTTATCCATAATCGACATGATCGACCATGGATGTAATATCTCGTCAGAAACCACTTCATCCGCGAACTTTTCTTCCGCAGGTAAAAGAAGGTCGTTTTCCCGTTTTTTTATAACCAATTTCAAATTATTTTTCCGTGAGAAACGGTGGACGGTTTCCACCACAGTTTCGTAGTTCACTCTTCGCAGAGCATTTATTTTTTTAAACCAATCCGTATTATATGAACTCGCAATTTTCCAGCGCTTGGACCATTTTTCTTCAGGGTATAAGGCGAAATCAATTCCAAACTCCGCCATAGGACACCAAGCGCAGAGCAAGATCGTATTATGCTTTAATAAACTTGCCTGAGGATTCTTTCTAACTTCGCGGAACTGATCGGCCCTTGGCCATCCTCCCGCTCGAACTTTTGAGCAAAAGCTTTCTATGGCAGCTTTTGAAAGCTTGGATTTGCTTCTACTCATAAATGCCGAACAGGTTAAATTCGCCCAATATTCATTTGAAACTAATATACTGTCGACACCTTGTATTTCATCTTCGGATGTAAAGTAACTAACTAAGTCTAATGGCGAACTTTCAACTACATGGCACTTGATTTTCGCTTTGAAAAATTTCTTTATCTCTATGGCTCTTTTAGGGGATAATAGAAATAGATCAGATATATTAAATTTATTAATCCCCGAAATAATTTCTGGATTTGAATTAAAATCTAAAATTTCAACGTTGTTAAATGTTTTTTTAACCTCGTCGTTTGATATTTTAATCCTGAATCTTTTATCGTTTTGATTTTCCACATGGTGAAAAATAACGACTTTCAATCCTATTTCTTGGGATTTTAAAATTATCGAAGAATATATTCTATAATAATTCCTTCGATCTACAATGAATCCTATCGTTTTCCCCATCGGTATTTCTAAAATGTAATTTTTAAAAACTTCCATGGGCAGATAATTGCCCCATTTACCTGCATACCATTTATGACTTCTGTTCCATTTCCTCTTTTATGAATTTTTACATCTTTATTAATTGCTTTGGCGTTAAAATCCTTGTCATCCGAGAATGTAATTTTTTTGGTCTTCCGTTTAGAATCTTTGATAATTGCGTTAAAATATCTTTCACTGTAGACGTTGAAATAATTATATTCGAGATCCTCGAGCGATGAATTTTTGGATTTTTTTTCAAGCATTTCTTTAACAATGAACATTCGATCCGAGATCAATGTTCGTACAATTAAACAAGATTTTGTTGCTTTAATGAGTTCTAAGAGAGGCTTCTTTGCATCTGCTAAGTGAAGAAGGAGATTGCAACAAATGACAAGATCGTAGGATTCGGCTTTTACAGGTAATTTAAACACACTCCCAACTTTAAACTCCGTCTGCGGATCATTTCGCCATGCTTTTTTTGCATATCCGATATAATTTTCTGTTGCATCAATGCCTGTATAATGAAAATCAGTTCCGTATGCTTGTCGTAGAGTTCTGAGATAGTGACCTGCTCCGCATCCAATATCCAGCACTCGGGTCTTTTTATTTAATTTCCCCCCAATCACCTTGACTAACGCCTTGGCGCTTTCCATTTCAGGGAGTTCACCAGTTGCTCGTTTATACAGAACTTCACCATATTGATCAAAGGAGCGCTGCCAAATATTACTCCAAGATTTATCTTTCATTTTTTCCATATTTTTAACTTTCCCAAACAGGGGTTTTTAATTTGTATTGATTATCTATCTTTTCCCACAAGTGATCGCTCCTATGGGAATTTACCACTTTTTCAAAATCTTCTTTCGATAAGCCCGTATAATCTAAAAATTCATCAAAATACTGTCCTGGAAACTCTCCATCATATCTCTTTACCAATGCGATTGCCTCTTCTCGCGATATATGCCCATCTCTCACTTCATGGGCCGCATCGGAGGTCGCCCTTCCAATTCCAAATTTTGCATGCGCCATATAAAAATGGAATCCATCTAAGCGATCATCCAAACTCGCGTATTTGGAGTATGTTCCTTCAGAACGACCTTCTGGATTTGCCGCAAACCCCGTATTTTCGCAGGCATAATAATACATCTCTTGAGGAACCCATCTTTTATAATAACCCATAAAATGGCACTGCACTCCGACTTTGGCTAATGCCTCTTGCGATGGGGAGAGATAATATTCAAGTTTTTCTTTCGCTAAACCATAATCCACCCAACTCTCTGGATTCATGCCCGAAAAATAATGCCTTTTTAAATCATCCCGTGTATCATGGCAGGGACTATTTGCATTTTTCATATCCCCTCCGTATTCCACTTCACCATTTTCTCCATACACAATTAAAGGGATATTGAACATGACAGCTAACCTCAGTGGAAATGTTTTTACCCCATAAATAAACGGCTGGAAGGGATCCCCCAAATGAATAAATGATAATCTTGTTAAAATTCGATGGGTTTCCCCATCAGGTGTCCAAGTAATATTGTGCAATCCCGTGTGAATGAGGTGTTGAATATTTTTCCAACCCACATCCATATAAAGATTAGGAGCCCAAGTGACGGTTAATGGATTCATTCCATATTTGTTTTTCAACATATGAGCGACAAATGCACTGTCTTTTCCTCCACTACAGGGAACAATCACATCGAATTGTCCATCTTTTCTGCGGTGTTTGTCGCATAATTCCTGTAGTTCCAAATCTCTTTTATTCCAATCGATTTTTGTGTTTTTGTATTCCGCATACCGACAAGCGCCACAAACGCCTTCATCGTCTAAAACGATACGGGGTCTTTGATTGGAAATTACACATTTTTTACAGTATATAACTTTCGACGGTAATTGATATTTTCCAATATTATCTTGTTTTTGGATATTTAATTTTGGAAATTGTATTTCGGGCAGATTAATTTTCATTTATGCTTTCTCGATGTAATTTTTAAGCAGCCTCAGTCCATTTTCCCCGCTTTTTTCCGGATGAAATTGGATGCATGTTAAATTTTCAATACCTATAATTCCTGTTACATTGAAATTGTTTTTAACCCCATATGCATACTCTAATTCTGGATTTGAGACTTTCATGTAAAGTGAATGAACATAATAAAACCAGGCATCATTCCAATCCAGATTATTTAACCAGGCAGGAATTGTTTTACATGGATTTAATTTTGTATTTATCCAGCCGGTATTCGGAATGAGTATTCGGTCTGAAGGCAAATAGAGAGTCTCTGCCTCAATAAACCCTAATCCTTCTGTTTTTACAAATTCTTCACTCGATTGAGTCAGAAGCTGAGCTCCCAGGCATATTCCTAAAATCGGTTTTCCTTTTTTGAGGGATGAATGGAGGGGCTCAACTAAATTCTTCTCAATGAGTCCTTTCATTCCATCCTGAAATGCCCCCACACCTGGTAGTATAATTTTATCTGCATTTTCAATTTCGTTTTTGCTATCGGTAATTACTGCATCCGCGCCAACATAACAAATGGCATTATGAATACTTTGTAAGTTGCCCAACCCGTAATCAATAATGGCGATCTTCATAGAGGCCTTATGTTCAACCCTTTTTCCTTGAGCGCCGCTTTGATCTCTATTACTGAAAGTTTATTGTAATGAAGGACGTGAGCTAACATCACTCCTTGAATATTCATCTGAGCCACTTCGATGAGATCTTCTATTTTTCCGGCTCCGCCGTGAATAATGAGAGGAACTTTAATTATTCCGGCAACCTTTTCGATCAGACGTAAATCAAACCCCTTTGCAGTCCCTTCCCGATCAACAGAAGTTAATACGATCTCTCCTGCGCCATAATCAACGGCTTTCTTCACCCACTCCACAACATCTAATGCTGTTTTTTCCCTTCCATTATTTGTGAATGCTCTCCAAACCCCATCTGGTTGCAGTATAGATTCTACAGCGACCACAATACATTGCGACCCATATGCCTTTGCTGCTTCTGTAATAAACTTTGGCGATTCAATCGCTATTGTATTAATGGATACTTTATCTGCCCCAGACCTCAGTGCATGATAGATATCATCCAATGATCGTATCCCCCCACCAACGGTAAGCGGGACAAAAATATTTTTAGCCGTTTTTTGAATCAGATCATGGATTGAATTTCTTTGATAAAGACTTGCAACAATGTCCTGATAAAAAATTTCATCAATGCCATCTAGATAATATTTTTCAGCTTTAAGCGCAGGATCCCCTATGATTCGAAGGCCTTCCAGTCGAACTCCTTTCACCAAATTCGGTGATTTAATATCAAGTCTTGAAATTATTCTCATTTTTAAAAATATGTTCTGCCCAAATAAAGTCTTCTTTTGTATCTATATCTACAGATAAATTTGAAGGCATTAAAAATGGAGTGGTTTTCTTATGAAGAAATTTCTTTTCTTTTAAGAAAAATTTCTTTTCTACTATATAGATAGCTCCATTTAGCTAGATAATGTTTTCAA
>JAZKBH010000084.1:13148-13478 GCA_040388725.1 Verrucomicrobiota bacterium | reverse complement strand
TTGAGAAAAGGCGTTTGTTCGTTTTGTTGTCTATTGAATAGTAAAGATTCGACTTTAATTCTACTTTTGTAAAAGACGCCAGTGAATCTGTTTTTTTTTTCGAGAAATAACTTTAATGCCTCGTCGATCTCTTTTTCAGTTCTTAGTGGAGATGTCGGTTGAAGTAGAAGAAGAATTTCATATTGAGGATATTTTTCAATCACATCCAAAACCACATCGACGGTCGAAGCCTTATCTGTCGATAATTGCTTAGATCTCTTGATCGTTTCGTTGATTCCCCACTTTTTCGAACATTGGATAATCTCCTCAGAATCAGAACTCACTACACAA
>JAZKBH010000084.1:0-13138 GCA_040388725.1 Verrucomicrobiota bacterium | reverse complement strand
CTGGCTGGTATGATCGCCAATACTTTTTTATTCAATTTAGATGACCGATGCACTTTTCAAATCCTCGTGACGCCCTACATCTACCCAATACTCCTGAAGGGAATAGATGTTGGTTTTATGCCCTTGCTTCTTTAAATCGTTGAAAAATTCCGTCATATCGTAACGACGATCTCTGGGTATGTTAGAGAGAGTCTTTGGATCTAAAACATAGATCCCCGCATTTACAAAAAATCGATGGATTGGTTTTTCTTCAACCCCCATGAATTCGTCTTCATTGGCAAGAACAACTCCGTAAGGAACCTGAAAGTCGTACTCTCGAACGCACATGGTGGCCATTGATCCTGTACGAACGTGTGTAGAAAGGATGTTCCCAAATTTGGCATGTGTGATGACATCCCCATTCATCACTAAAAGAGGCTCTTGAAGCTCCTTCGTCATGAGTCCTAATGCTCCTGCCGTCCCCAGAGGTTCATTTTCTTCCAAATATTCGATGGTGATTCCCCATTTTGACCCATCCCCACAGTAGTCGATCATCATCTCTTTTAAATAATTGACCGATATAATAAATTTTGAGAATCCCGCTTCTACGAGGTTACGAAAAACGTGCTCTATCATGGGCTCATTTCCCACTTTAACGAGTGGTTTTGGACAATTTTCCGTTAACGGTCTAAGCCTTATTCCCTTTCCCCCAGCCATTATGACGACGGTATTAGGTCTGGATCCAATACCCAGCAGCTCTTCTAGGGTATGAACATCGATAATTTTTTTATCATCGTCGATCACCGGAATAACTCTTAACCCATAGGTTTGTAAGTGATGAAGGATTACACTTTGAGAATCTTTTTTTTGAACGACGATCGGATTTTTATTCATGGCTGTCTCAGCCCTATCGGATAAAGCGCCCCCCCCAAGTAAGTGCCTTCGAACGTCGCCGTCCGAAATCACTCCACATAATTTTCCCGACTCGTTAATGACAAACGCGATTTGAACGCACCCTTTTTCAATGACCTGAAGCGTTTCTAGGATGCTTTTTTGGCTGCTAATGCAAATTTTTTGGATTTCTATCATACAATTATTTTTTACTATTTGAAAAACGATCCCCTATTTTAGGATTTTTGTATCCTTCAAATTTTATAATTTTAACAAATGAATCTCCTGTTTTTACAGAAAACCCTTCGTCATCAACCCCAATGACAGCCCCTTCAATTCCTTTAAATCGAGGCGCTTCTTTTATCCATTTCACTTCGTGTATTTTAATTTCATTGTCATTCAAAAATGTTCGCGCGACCGGACCGGGCTCCGTAATTGCTCTTACAAAATTGAATATTTCCCTGGAGGAATTTTCCCAATTTATAATCTCATCCCCTTCTTTTCTCTGAGTACAATAAAACCCAATCGGATGGATTTCATTTTGCTTGATCGGCTTGACTTGATTTGACTGTACGAGCTTTATTGCTTCCAAAAGAAGTTCTGCGCATTCTTGATGTGCAAATTCTAAAAGGCTTTTGTAATTATCCTTATCCGTGATCGGATATTTTTTTTGAATAAGAATATCTCCCGTATCTATGCCAACATCAACATAATGCACCGTTATTCCAAAATCTTTTTCGTCATTGATTAACGCCCAATTGAGAATATTTCTTCCTCTGTAAAATGGAAGCGCCCCCGCATGACAATTAATAGTTCTATATCGAGGAATCTCAATAATTTTTTCTTTGAATATTTGATTGAAGGACATGGAAACAAATATGTCGCTTTGTAGATTTTGAATGTGTCCTATAAATTCATCCGCATTTATTTTTGGATGAGTCAAAAATGGTATTTTATATTCTATGGCAATCTGCTTTAAAATCAAATCCGGATTATCATATCTTGCGCAAATAAATGTAATCTCGAGCGTTGGATCCAATAGGATTTTTTTAATCGCTCGATGAGACCAAGGACCATCTGCAAAATATCCGATTTTCATTTTAAAATTTCGTCCTGCTTGTAGTTCTTCTTCAATTTCTTTCCGATAAGGTTCCAAAAATTCATCGGAGAAATACCTCTACCGGCCCTTTTTATAGAAATATCATGAACTTTTAAGCGTATTCCTTTTTTAAGGTCGTGCGCAGCGACTAAAACTTTACGAGCAATGACTTTATTTTTCACTTCGGAATCTGCTGCGCGCTTTTTAGCATCTCCTAGCATTTTCTCGACACGTCGGATTTGATCAACCATCTCCTTGAATTCCTGGGGCTCGATGGAGGCAGCATGATCAGGACCAGTCATAGAGCGATCCAATGTAAGGTGTTTCTCGATCACTGCCGCACCACGCCCGACGGCCGCTACGGCTGCGGTGATTCCGACAGAGTGATCCGAATAGCCGATGGATAGTCCAAACGTTTCCGAAAGTGTATCCAATGCTTTCAGGTTTAAATCCGTATCAGGCGCAGGATATTCGGTTGTGCAATGAAGAATGGTGAGTGAATCTTTAAGTCTCTTCAAAACGGATTTTTTCTTCCCTAATTTTTGAAAACATTTTCGGCTTGGCAATTTCTTGCCGAGAAGCCCGAAAGCAATGACTCCGATCGCTTCCCGAATTTCTTTCAAATCACACATGCCTGTCGAAAGGATCAGCGGTTTTTTTAACCGAGCATATTCCATTAAAAAAGGCGCATTCGTGACTTCTCCTGAAGGGATTTTATATCTCTGTAGTCCCAGTCTACGAATATACTTCAGACTTTCCATTTCAAACGCCGTTGTCATAAATTCAATTTTTAGACGCCGACATTCCTGAATCAATCGATCGTGCATTTCCGACGAGAGTTCCAAACGCTGAAGCATTTGAAGTTGAGAATCTTTTACTCCATCACTCTCTTTTTGATAATCTGCTTTGGATGCACTCGCTGTGACAAGATCCTTTGCAATGAACGTCTGAAATTTAACTGCATCTGCGCCCGCATCTGATGCCGCCTTGACTAATTTTAATGCCAACTTGAGAGAACCGTTATGATTCACTCCTGCTTCAGCAATTACAAAGACTCCTTTTTTCATGACTCTGTTTCTACTCTTTGATGAAATGACTTGTTTAGAAGTGATTTGAAATTAGGTATTTTTTCTAAAATCTGAACGATTTTCTCTGCTGTATTTCCATCTCCATAGGGATTGGTTACACTTTCAAATTTTTCAGTTAATACCTGTTGAATCCCTTTTTGAATGGAGTCCAAATCATTCGATACCTGTAAAACCGATTTCGCTGCGAGACGCCCCTTTTGGCGATTTCCAATATTCAATGTCCCAACTTGAAAGGAAGGGGTTTCGTAAATGCCGCTGGAAGAATTGCCCACCACTCCATCCACGAGTGCCATCAAACTCAGATAGCGAATCGATCCCAGTGATGTCGCTGCCACGGCATTTTGGTGTGAAGCCGCGAATTTTTGGATTCTCTCGCTCACTGCCACAGCTCCCGGATCGGCATTGGATAGGGTGAAGATTAACCCGACTGTTTCTGGCAATTTCTCCAAAGCAAGAAGAAGTGGGCTAATCTGTTCATCAGAAGATTTCGTGGAAATAGTCTCGGGATGAAAAGTAATTAAAAGATTCTTTTCACGGAATTGAAATCCGAGATCTTTTTCCAAATCGAGACGATTCATTTTAGGAAACTTTAAAAATCCATCGATCCCGAGGCTTCCTACGTTAAAAACCATTTGAGGATCTTCTCCCATTTGAAGCACACGATCTGCTGCTTGCGAATGCGTGACAAAATGTAAGTGCGACATTTTCGTCATGGCATGGCGCATCGCATCATCAAAAGCCCCTTCGGTTATATCTCCACCGAAAATATGCCCTAATGGAATTCCCAGAATCAATCCGGCTTGAGCTGCTCCAAACATTTCGTAGCGATCTCCGAGAATGAGAAGCAAGTCAGGTTTTGACTTTTCCAGTTCCTTTGCCATTCCCTCCGTCACCTCACCTAGGGCGCGAGCGACACCGAGACGGCTATTGTCTTCCAAATTGCTGGGAATCTCTGCCTCAATCGAATGACCATCGTCTCGGATCTGATTCACGGTTTTCCCAAAACGATCACTGAGATGTGATCCCGTCACAAGAAAAGAGGGCTCGAACTTCTTGGAATCTCGAAGCGCACGAAACAACCAGTACCACAGTCCATAATCGGCTCGTGATCCCGTGACGAGTAAAACTTTTTGCTTCATGACTGGATCAATTGGGGACTGCTCGGAAGATTAATCACTCTCTTTGCAAGATCTTCTGCAGTCTTCAAGTCACTTCGAGGAGCCGCTTGGTACATTGGAAGGGTATGAATCGGTTGCCACAAGGGTCGCAGCAAATAACCTTTCGCATGAGCGGTGGAGAGAACTTCGTCGCGCAACAAACCATCGTTCGGAGGAAGAATGAGCGTGTTGAGCCAATAAGTACTTTCACAGTCTTTTGTCTGCAAAAAGAAAGTCACTTCACTCATACCAGAAAATGCATGTCGGTATTTTTCCGTTAACACCTTTTTATTTTGTAAAATCACGGGAAGCTTGTCGAGTTGTGCACATCCCATCGCCGCGTTCAAATTGGGAAGACGGTAATTATAGGCGACGTGATCATGCACAAAGGCCCAAGGATGCGGAAGTTTGGCGGTCGTGCTCAAATGTTTTGCCCTCTTTGCAAGAGATTCGTCATTTGTCAAAATCGCACCACCGCCACCCGTGGTGATAATTTTATTCCCATTAAAACTCGTACCCGACAATGATCCAAATGATCCGCAGGCCTTTCCCTTGTAACGGGTTCCCAATGCTTCAGCCGCATCTTCAACCAATGGTAAATTCCACCGTTGGCCAATCTCAGCCAACTTGTCGATTTGTGCGGCATGACCAAAAAGATGCACAGGCATTAATGCGGCGATTCGACGTCCCGTTTGGCGGTTATACGTCGATCCATTTCGAACTTCAGCAACCTGCTGAAGATGTGACTCTAATCGAATCGGGCACATTCCCAGCGTCGTCGTTTCACTATCCACAAAATGAGGAATCGCCCCGCAATGAGAAACAGCGTTTGCCGTTGCAACAAAAGTAAGCGAGGGAATGAGAACTTCCTCGTTGGGCATTACTCCAGAGAGTTCCAACGCCAAATGAAGCGCTGCCGTTCCGTTTACCATGGCGACGGCATATGGAACATCAAAAAGTGCCGCAAGACGCTCTTCAAATCGGGTGACTTCTGGGCCAACACTGGAGACCCATCCACTCGCAACACATTTCGCAACAGCCTCCTGTTCCGATGAAGTCAGCCATGGCTCATGAAGTCCAATGGCAGAACAGGCTTCCCCCAAAACCGCATTTAATGCGGTCAGAATTTGTTCAGAAAGTGATTTTGCTGAATCAGACATTATAGAGATCTGATTTGTAATGTCTCAGATTTTCAGGATTCAAAAACCATTCGATCGTTTCTTTCAATCCACGTTTTAATCCTTCACGTCCCGCGTACTGCGGTTTCCAGCCGAGAAGCTGATTCGCCTTAGTATTATCTGCCCAAAGCCGTTCAACCTCACTATTAGCGGGACGAACGCGATCAGACTGCTCTTGGATTTCGATCTTTGCTCCCATGAGTTCCGCGATCATTTGAACCGTGTCGCCAATGGAGATTTCGAAATTACTTCCGATATTGATCGCTTCACCCATCGCAGGCGCCTGAAGCGCGGAGAGAAATCCGTTTGCCGTATCTTTCACAAAATTAAAATCCCGGGTTGGGGTCAGTGATCCGAGCTTGATGACACGTACGCCATTTGCAATTTGAGCGATGATCGTGGGAATAACCGCCCTTGTTGATTGTCGAGGACCGTAGGTGTTAAAAGGTCTAAGAATCGTGACAGGCAATCCAAATGAAGCGAAATAAGAATAGGCGAGCGCATCTGCTGCAATTTTTGTCGCTGAATAAGGAGACTGTGGCTGCAAAGGATGAAGTTCTGTAATGGGAACAAACCGAGCTGTCCCATAAACTTCACTCGTCGAGGTCTGAATGAATCGTTGAACACTAAATTCGCGAGCTGCATTCAGGAGGTTTAAAGTTCCCTTGATATTGACATCCACATAGAGATCGGGGGCTTGATAAGAATAAGGAATTCCAATAAGCGCTGCTAAATTGAGAACTGCATCTGCACCCTTGACCAAATCATTCATTCCCTTCGGATCGCGAATATCATTCAAAACAACCTGCAGATGTTCGCGTTTCGCATGAGGAATTTGATCGAGCCAACCCCAGGAGCCCATGAAATTATAAAGAACGAGTGCCTTAACTTCGAATCCCTGATCTAAAAGAGTCTCGACGAGGTGGGACCCGATAAATCCTTCTGCTCCTGTGACCACGATTTTTTTCATAGATATTATCTCTTAAACTCCCCGTATCTCAAACCGTTGAGGACTCTTGGATCTCAAACTGATGTTTGTAGAGGCTTTGATAAAGATCACAGCGCTCCAATAATTCATGATGAGATCCAAAATCGACTACATGACCTTTTTCCAGAACGACGATCTTATGCGCATGAACGACTGTAGAAAGTCTGTGTGCAATGATAATCGCCGTCATGTTCTGCGTTACTTGCTTGATCGCTTTTTGCACTTCACGTTCCGATTCGCTATCCAATGAGCTGGTGGCCTCATCCATGATTAAAATCTGAGGATTGCCGACGACTGCACGTGCAATCGCAATTCGTTGTCTCTGCCCTCCGGAGAGACGGATACCGCGATCACCCACGTAGGTGTCGAAGCCCAGCGGAGTATCCATAATGAAATCGTAAGCGTTGGCTACTTTGGCGGCTATGTCGATTTGCTCCTGCGTAATTCCTTCGCGGGCATAACCGATATTTTCGCGAATCGTCGCATTAAAAAGAATCGATTCCTGAGAGACTACGCCGAAGAGACGACGGTAGTCGGCTTGTTTAAATTTACGGAGGTCAGTTCCATCGATACAGATTGATCCTTCCTTTGGATCATAAAAACGGAGTGCCATATCGACAAAGGTTGATTTCCCCGCACCACTCGGTCCGACGAGGGCAATGGTCTCTCCTTTTTTTATCTTTAAATTTATATTTTGAAGAACCGGTTTCTTTTCGTAGAAGAACCCAACGTTTTGATATTCGATCTCAGAATGAAATTGTTCAATGGGCTTTGTTCCTTCAGGAACATCGGGCATCATTTTAAAATATTTATAAACCCGTTGGGAACTTCCAATCAAGGTCTGAAGATTAATAAATGTTCCGCTGAGTTGTGAGATCGGAGCCACCACTTTGTTACAAATGTAGACAAAAAAGAGGCAGCTTGATGTATTGATCCTTTTTGTAACAAAGAGTTCATACGCTGAAAATGAAAGAATGATTAGACTCACTGTCCCGTTGATCACCTTTCTTCCCTGCCCTTGAATATTACTTAACATCGAGCCCCACATTCTATTTTTAAACATTTCCTGAATTCCAGCCTTAATCCGAGCGATTTCAAAGTCTTCTGCGGCAAATGACTTTACAACACGAATCGCCGTAAATGCTTCCATTAATGTCGACCGATAGCCTGCACTAATGTTTAAAGATTTTTTCGTGTTTATTTGAATCGGTTTGCTGATCAACATTGTTAAAAGATGATGGGTAAACCCTGCCACAACTACCGCGGCAACCAAAACCCAACTTGCTTGAACTGTAATCATAAAAAAGAACAAAATCATCAGGGGACAAACGACAAATCCATTGATCAAACTTTGATATCCTCCCGTCGATGATCCTGCATCTGACTCCATACGTGAAATTAACTGACCTGCCTTATTTTTATTAAAAAAGCCGATCGAAAAAGACATGTAGTGTCGAAAAAGGGATAGCTGAACTAGATTGCCTGTAGACTGGGAGGTATAAGCTCCTAACCAGCTCGCAAAAAAAGTAACTATTGCGATCAATAAGTCAGATACAAATGCTAATCCTCCTGCCAAAAAAACTGCTTTAAATTTGTCGGTTGACTCCGTAATACCCAACCATCCGTTCACCGTAGTCCCCATATTATTGAGGTTAATTCCCATAACTCGAATTGCAGGCAGCTGATCAGCTGATCCTGTCATATCTGAACCTGTCAAAGCCGTTATCGTCGCTCCTGTAAAGCCTGTCTGTAACATTCCCAAAACAAAAATCAGAAGATTAAGAAGAAAAAGTAGAACAAAGCACTTCCAGTAAGGCCTTGCATACGTACTAAAAAGATACCAAAACCGTTGATACCCCGTGAGATTCCATCTCTTCACTAATCTGCGGTAAAGTTTTTCCTTAAATGTCTTAGGTGCGAAGGCGATCATAATTTTAGTAGGTCCAAATATTCACTGAATTTCTTACTCCATCTGCCGAATCGTCCAAAAATCGGCGCCGAGAGGTTGATGGGTCCGATCTCCAAAAGCATACGCATAGGGCATCGTAAAATAGCCTTTTTGTCCCCAACCCTCTCCCCATGAGTTTCGAACGAGAAACCGCTTCGAGGCATCATCATAGCCGACCGCAAGAACGGCATGGCCGCCGAGCATTTTTTCGCGGGAGGTCGGATAATTCATCACACCGGTTCGGGCCACGGTTGCCGTTTCAAAACCGGTGAAAACGGAAAATCCAAAAGCAAAAGGATATCCTTCTGCGAGAGAAGCTTTGGCTTCATCTAAAGTACGGATCGACCAGTAGCTGGTAATTTGATGCTTCAAGGCTTCTTTGTAGCAAACCGCTTTGGGCTTCACCGCAAACTGACGAATGTCATAGGGCCAAAGTTCTTCGGGACAAATTCCTTGTTTTTGAAGTGTCTTAATTCCATCTCGAAGAAGCGCCCCCCCATCTTCACTCTCTACTCCACGCATCGCGCGCTCGTTGTAGTAGAGAAAGAGACGACTCAAATCCATCGGCTTTCCATCATAGGCAATTTCCAAATATTCCAAAGCCCCTGCAAGCGCATTCGCCGTACAACTTCCAAGTGTCGATTGATTTTCAACGACAGAGCATCCTCCTCGAAGATCCACCGAACGAGGGAGTTTTTTCCGCGGAGAAATCCGTTCAGAAAATAGAAAATCACGATGATCGGGATTATCACGAATCCAGCCGTAAGCGGGTTGATGAGGACGTGTATTCTTCATAAAATTTAAATCGATCTCATGGCGCCACCATCCAGAGCAAGCGCGGCTCCATTCCAATAACCAGAATGTTCGGAAGCGAGAAAGCCGATCGTCTTTGCAAAATCGTCAGCAGAAGAGATTGCTCCGACTGGAATCATTTTTTCGGTCTTTTCCACCATCTGCTCATAGGTGAGTCCTTGACGATCTCCGTTGATTTTCAAAAGGCTCTCCAATCGATCGGTCATTACCCGCCCGGTCAAAATCGTGTTCACGGTTATTCCAAAAGGTCCGAGCTCCGTCGCCGCTGTTTTCCCAAAAGTCATGACGCCGGCGCGTGTGACATTCGACATGCAAAGCGTCGCTTCCGGCTCTTTCGCCGTTGAGGAGGTCAGATTGATAATACGCCCCCAACCTTTTGTTTTCATTGCTGGCGCGAGAAGACGCGTAAGACGGATTGCACTCATCAGAGTGGCTTGAAGTGCATTTTCCCAATCGGCTTCGGTCCCTTCAAAAATACCTCCTGGCTTTGGCCCACCGTTATTGTTCACCAAAATATCAACTCCTCCCCATTCCTGCAAAAGGGTCTGACTCATCGACTCGATAAATTCACGACTCCCCAAATCCCCGTGAAACATCAACACAGGTTGCGTCGTTTTCTTTTGAATTTCATTTGCCGCTTTTTTCACTGCTTCGGGCGAACGGGAACAAATCGCGACTTGGGCTCCCAGTTCTGCAAAAAGCGAGGCGACTGCAAAACCGATCCCTTTGGAACTGGCGGTGATCAAAGCTTTTTTATTTTGGAGGGACACAATCATGGAATTAACCACATAGATCTCAAAGATCTACTTTTTATCATTACTCCAAATGTATTTTTTAATTTGAAATTTGTATGATCCAAAATTAATCAACAACCCATGCTCTATTTTCGTTGATTTTAGATAGCCTAAAATTTGCGCCTCATGTTCCTCTGATATATTTTTGGCAGTCTTAAGTTCAATAAGCAATAGATCTTCAACAAGTAAATCTGAAATATAATTTCCAACATTTCTCCCATCTTCATCTAAAACAATAATGGGGATTTGTTGGGATATTTTTATACCACTCTTCTTCAATCTTGATGCGAGTGCGTTTTCGTAAACTTTTTCTAGGTGTCCGTGTTTAAAATATACGTGCACCTCGTAAGCCGTTTGTCTGACTTTTTCTAAAAGTTTTTCTATTTTGAGATCCATGCGCTCTTTGAGGTAAAACTTCCTGAAAGTAAATCAGGTGGTTGCACGGAGAAAATAACGACTGACTTCTTTTTCTAATTCTTCATCGTTCAATGAAGCGTTCTTCTTCTGAAGACGTGACTTTTGAAGAGCTCGGGCCGTCAGGTAAAGCGAATGAAGCACATTCATTTTTGGGTCGGTGTCATTCGACGGAGAAGCGCGAGGTATTCCGTAGAGATATCTTCCATATTAGACCACGCTACCGCCCTTGGTCGCGAATCGATTTTTCGCGCCTTGAGCCGTGTTTCTGTTTTTTCGCTCTCCCATATGGAGATCGGTGAGGATTGCTCCTCGCATCTATCATTCTTCGGAGTCTTCTCCGTGACCCGCCTTGCGGCGATAAGGAACCACTTCTTTAAAATTCAATTGCACTTCTGCAGGGCGTCCGAGGAAATCTAAAAGAAGGCGAACGCGTTCTTTCGCAGGCATAACCTCATGCACGACGGCTGTAATTCCTTTGAATGCCCCTTCTGCAATTTTGACTTTAGAACCGACTTCGGGAATCTCGGGAATCACCCGTATTTCTTCGTGATCCATTTCGCGGCGAAGATCGGTGATGACATGCTCGGGAAGAGTCGCAAGACGGTCGCCAAATTTCAAAATACTGCTCACGCCTTGGCTGTATTGGACTTGGAGTTTCAACGGAGTGAGATCAAATTTTGCAAAGAGGTAATTCGGAAAAAGAGCTTCCACAAACCAGACCGCTCCTCGGGGAGTCATCTTTCGGAGTCGAATTCGGGGACAAAACACTTCAACACCTTCGATTTTACGAAGAGTGGCGGCGGCAATATGTTCGTGTTTCGGTTGGGATCGCAGGCAATACCAGGAAATCGGAGTCGACGGACTCTCCACATTTTCAGGAAGGATCATGGCGTTTTCGATGGTCATCTATCCTCCTAAAAGGCGTTCCATCGCCGGCATAATTTTTTGCGCTTGTTTGTGCCAATTGCGTAGCTTGCCTAAACGCTCGTTGTAACGTTTCTTTTCGCCATTTTGCAAGGCATTAACTTTGGAACTCAAACTCTCAATGCGTACACCCAAATCACGAATTCCCGGCTCCAAACGCTCTTGAAGAAAGCCTTGCATGAGGAGTCGAATATTCCCTTCCAATTCAAATCGATCTCGACGATCGCCTGGGACATAAGTCGTCTTCACCGCATGAACGCCGCGAAGCGCTTTAAGTCCTTGGCTGGCAGAACCTTTACTCATGTTGAGACGTTCGCAAATATCATCCAGAGAAAGGGGTTCGGAGGCGGTAAAAAGAAGCCCATAGATTTCGCCAAAGCTCTTCGGAAAACCGATAAATTGAGCGATCCGTACAAACAAATCGATCGACTCCACTTCCACGACCTGGAAATTTTTAGGAGACAATGCCTCAACAGGAGGGGTGAAGTCAGATTCCAAAGCCTGTTTCATAGGCAAGAAACTACGCATAAAACCTATTTTGTTCAATATTTTTTGAACAAAATAATTATTTCATCAAAAATGCTCGGAAAGGGTTGAACCACGAAAGGAAAGACAAAAGGGAACACCAAAATTTAAAAACTCCTGATTTCGCTGAGAAAGAGAAATCCATTATTTTTCTGCTTCTCTTCTTTGTATTCCCTTTGCCTTTCCCTTGGTGGTTCAACACATGTCTTTTGATGTTTCCGGAATGTCACGTTTTAGAGTGGTTTTAGCACTTGCGTGTGCTCTAAAAAATCCGTACGAAAGACTCATGAAATCGAGCCGTGAAGTCACCTTAGGATTAGTCCAAACCTCTGTGGTCGCCAATCCGGAAGAAAATTTAAAGCGCCAATGCGACTTAATTCGTGAATGTGCGAAAAAAGGGGCTCAAATCATTTGCACCCAGGAACTCTTTCGCTCCTACTATTTTTGCCAAAGTGAAGATCATGGAAACTTTGCTCTCGCAGAAGCGATTCCTCAAGGCCCCAGTACTCAAGCCTTTCAGGCGCTTGCGAAAGAACTCGGCGTCGTCATTATTGGCTCTCTTTTTGAAAAACGGGCTCATGGTCTTTATCATAATACGGCGGTCATTATTGACGCCGATGGCTCTTACCTCGGTATGTATCGAAAAATGCATATTCCGGATGATCCTCTTTTTTACGAAAAGTTTTATTTCACTCCCGGAGACCTCGGATTTAAATCGTGGCAGACGAAGTTCGCTAAAATTGGCGTCTTAATTTGTTGGGATCAATGGTATCCCGAAGGGGCTCGTCTCACCGCGATGCAAGGGGCTGAAATTCTTTTCTATCCCACGGCCATTGGCTGGCATCCTTCCGAGAAAGCCCAATATGGAGAAGGACAACACACGGCATGGGAAACCATCCAACGCTCGCATGGCGTCGCGAATGGATGTTATGTCGCAGTGACGAATCGTATTGGGCTCGAACAACCAATCGGTGGAGATGGACTCGAGTTTTGGGGACAAAGCTTTATCTCGAATCCTTCCGGACAAATTTTGAAGAAGGCGAGCATCGATAAAGAAGAGCTTCTGATTCAAACCGTAAATCTCGATGCAATCGATACCGTTCGCACCCATTGGCCTTTTTTAAGAGACCGACGTATCGATGCTTATCAGGATATCACCCGTCGATTTATTGATTAATTCCTCTTTGTATAAAAACGGAGGAGCAGCGCTCACTGCCGTTTCCTTTCCAGAAGAGACAACGCATGGATGTCTATTTGATCGACCCCACGATCGGGCCTTGCATGTTTAAATTAAACCCAAACTTGCATTGGGAATTTAAAATCGGGAGGGCCAATCC
>JAZKBH010000083.1:31607-45239 GCA_040388725.1 Verrucomicrobiota bacterium | reverse complement strand
CATGACATACCCACGATGAGCAATCTTTAATGCCTGGTGAGCATTCTGCTCGACTAAAAGAATCGGAATTCCCGTTTGATTAATTTGGAGTAAAATTTCAAAAATCTTTTCTACAATCAAAGGAGCCAATCCGAGGGAGGGTTCGTCCAACATCAAAAGCTTTGGCTCACTCATCAGCGAACGTCCGATCGCCAACATCTGCTGCTCTCCCCCACTTAAGGTTCCGCCTAATTGGTTTCGTCTCTCAGCAAGCTTAGGAAAATAGTGATAAACCTGCTCCATTTTTGAAGCATCTTTTTTTTGATCAAAAAGATAGGCCCCAATCTTTAAATTTTCCTCCACGGTCATTAATGGAAAAATATGACGCGCCTCAGGACACAAAACAATTCCCTGGGCCAACACCTGATCCGGTGTCTTCTCCGTCATAACATGCCCCTGCCATAAAATTTGACCCTTTTGTTGACGAACCACACGAGTAATTGCAGACAACGTGGTCGTCTTCCCTGCCCCATTTCCTCCCAGTAAAGTGACGATCTCTCCCTCATTCACTTCCAGATGAACTCCTTTGAGTACTTCTCCGGAACCATATCCCGCATGGAGATCTCTTAACTCTAAAACAGGCGTCATCATGAAACCTTCCTTTTTTCTCCAGAGCCTCCGAGATAGGCCTCAATGACATCGGGATGATTGCGAATTTCCTCAGGCTTCCCGATTGCAAGCTCCTCACCATGATCTAAAACTAAAATGCGATCCGAAATATCCATCACCACTTTCATATGGTGTTCGATCAAGACGACTGTGATCCCTTGAGAACGAATTTTAGCAATCAGCTCGATCATTCCCCCAATCTCACTCGGATTCATTCCTGCACCCGGTTCATCCAATAAGATAACCTGAGGATCGGTCGCCAATGCGCGAGCGACTTCTAAACGCCTTTGATTCCCATAGGAAAGATGTCCCGCTTTGCTCCGCGGGTCCGCCTCTATCCCGACAAAAGAGATCCACTTCATCGCACGTTCTTTAGCGGCTTGTTGAAATGTTCGATAAGACAAAGAGCGGATCAACATTCCCCAGACCGATGTCGAGTGATGATTCGTATCTCCCACCAAAACATTATCGACTAAGCTTAAGTGATCAAAGAGACGAATATTTTGAAAAGTCCGTGCCATCCCTCGTCGACAAATTTGATGGGGCGACATGCCATTGACTCTTTCCCCTGACAAAATCACATCTCCCGCGTCCGGTTGATAAAACCCGGAGAGACAATTAAAGAGCGTCGTCTTTCCAGCTCCATTGGGGCCAATGACGCTCAGAATTTCACCTTTTCCGACTTGAAAACAAATATTATCAATCGCCTTTAATCCACCAAAGCGCTTTCCCACATTTTGAACATCGAGGACGAGCTGTCTCATACGCGATCCTTTGACCCCAATAATCCTTGAGGACGTACCAGCATCATGATCACCATGATCGTTCCAAAAAGCAGTAACCGATAGTCCGCAATGGTAGGAAAATAATCGCGAAGAATCGTCGGAATATAATAGAGAAGAAAACTTCCCAATAATGCACCCGGAATGCTTCCCAATCCTCCTAAAATAACCATCGCCAGAACTAAAACCGAAATTTCAAAAGCGCTCGATTCTGGATTTAAAAAACCGATATGAGCCGTGTAAAAAACTCCCGCGATCGCCGCAAAAACAGCACTCAATGAAAACGCTAACAATTTCATTTTTACGACAGGAACCCCCATCGCCTCTGCCGCAATCTCGTTTTCACGAATCGCAGTCCATGCCCGTCCAAGAGGGGAATAATAAAGACGATGTAAAATGATCACGGTCAAAAAAACTGCAGCTAAAACCCAAAGATAAACCATCGATTTTACCCCCAGTCCAAAGAGAGGTTGAACTTTGGATGCGGCTTGAATCACAAGCCCACTATCCCCCCCTGTAAATCCAGACATATTACGAACCATTTCACGAAACGACTCCGCAAAGCCGAGAGTCACAATAGCCAAATAGTCTCCCTTTAATCGCAAACAAGGAAGCCCCACTAAGCCTCCGACAGCCGCTCCAATCAGACAAGCCATTGGCATCGCCATCCACCAAGTCACTCCTGGGATTTTTTGCTGAAGGATCGCAAAGGTATATCCTCCCAACGCAAAAAATCCGGCATACCCCAAAACCAAAAGTCCTGTCATCCCAATCGTCACATTTAACCCCAACGATAAAATCATATAAATACCGACCATGATCAAAACGTTCAACGTTTTCGGCCCTGAGAAAAAAGCAAGAGAGGCAAAGACCAAAAAGAGAATCAAAGGGAAAAAAGAATTTCGACGAATATGTTTATAAGAATGATAGACCGCTGTTGTTTTTTTCTGAAAAAAGGAATTTTGCTTTAAAAACCGAAATAAAAAATAGATTCCTAAACCACTCCCCACTAAAGGAGCGAGCCCACTTAAAAAAGCGAAGCCCCGTTTAAAATCGGGTATCGCCCTTAGAACGCCCGAGAGCGGCTCATAGGAAAGCTTCAGCCAAATAAAAGGATACGTGATCGCCACAAGCAAGATTCCTAACAGAATCGTCGATCCCCACGCACGAGTCTTCATACCTTGTTTGCCGTCCTTTCTCCCAGAAGACCTCGGGGCCTGACCAGCAAAACCACCATCAAAATCAAAAAGGTGGTGAGATTTTTCCAGTCGCTTCCGACCCCATAACTTGTGAGATCCTCCGTGACTCCCAAAATAAATCCTCCAAGCACCGCTCCGGGAATATTTCCAATTCCTCCCAATACGGCCGCGGTAAATGCCTTCAGTCCCATCAAATAGCCGGAATCAAATCGAGCCACTCCTTGATACATTGAAACCATCACTCCTGCGATCGATGCTAAAACAGATCCAATCACAAATGTCGTTGTGATTGTTTTATTCACGGAAACTCCGACCAACTGAGCCATCATTCGATCTTGTGCCACCGCCCGCATGGCCATTCCTAACCGTGTGCGATGAATCACCCAAAAAAGAGCCCCCATGACCACAAGCGACGTCCCGAGGATCAACAACTGCAAATAAGAAATAGTTAACCCTTCACAAACATGCCACTGATTCTCTAAAAAAAATCGGCTCTGCGCTTGAGGAAAATCGATTTTATCTTTTGTGACACTCAACATGATAAAATTCTGAAGAACGATCGAAAGGCCGATTGCACTCGTAAGAGGAGCCATTAAATGAGCCCCTCGTAAACGTCGATACGCGATTCTTTCGTTGGCATAACCAAATCCCGCCGCAATTAAAATAGAGACGATAAATCCAACAATAAGAGCGATAAAGAGATATCCCGGCAATAAGACGCTTGCCACACCGATTCCAAACACAGAAGCAAACATCCCGATCATAAAGACCTCGCCATGCGCGAAGTTAATCATCCCCAAAATTCCATAGACCATCGTATACCCCAACGCCACCAGCGCGTAGCAAGCCCCTCGAACGAGTCCATTGAGAATGATTTCCAACATAGAGTCTTAAGTGATTCGACCGAAAATTAGCGTTTTGATAAAGGGGTGGAAGAAAAAACGAATCCTACCGACAAGAGAATAGAACCGCCAAGACAGGGCAAAGGACGCCAAAAAAATACATTTAACCTCATCATCATCGCTAATCTTCGGTGATTAAAAACCAAGAAAAACAGAAGAATGTCTTTGTATTTCTTTTCTCCTGTAAGTCCTGTTTATCCTGTCAAAAAATCGGGGTATTTTGGACAGGATGAACTAGATAGACAAGAGAAGAGAATTTTTTGGTAATACAAGATTTGGGTCGAATGGATCTTCTTTCCTACTTCGCCTTTTTCTTGGTGCTTAATATTTTGATTTTAAATGCTTGAGCGCTTCTTTGCGTCGTTTCCCGAGGAGAGCCGAAAACTTTTTCTGCACAGATTCCACGGTCTCCTTGGATGTCGCGACTCTTAGCATGAGCATCAGAAGAGAATCCCAATCCTTCTGAGAAACCATTTCAGGAGCCAGTCGACCCCGGCTTCCGTGATTATGATAATTTTTTAAAGGAAGACAGATTGCTCCGGTTAAAAATCCTGCTTCCTGAATCGGTGTCGCCTCACAACTTCCTCCTCCCATGAGCAATCGTTGCCACGCAAATGGAGTCGCTTCTTTTTTTAAGACTTCGGCATGATGAGAGAGCCAACGAGTGACCTTTGCATCGAAAACGGATGAACGATCACCGACTCGCACAATCATTCCTTCTCCCCACTTCGCAAAACCTTGCGCATTACTCGCCTCAATGGAAATGACGACCCGATCTGACGACGGCTTCACTTCTTGAAGTCTCCCGAATGTCCCCCAGAAACCGACCTCCTCCGCCCGTGTAAACCAACATTCGACGTCCGCAGGAATTTTCTGTTGGCTCAAATGTTGTATCAGTGAAACCATCGAGACCACGGCAATGAGATCATCACATGCACGACCAATGACAGCCCCATTTTTCAATTGAAACGCAGGCAAATCCCATACGCCATAGGCGGCTTGAGGGGGAATTTGATTCAAAATGAGACGGTGGGATTCTTTTTGAAAATCAGTTCCGGTCACTTGAAATCGACCCGGAGATCGATTTCCTTGGGCATCAAAAAAGAGAATCGAGGCCCCTTTTAAAAAACTCTCTTGAACTCCCCCTTTTAAATACGCCTGATCTTTTTCAATCACGACCCCCGGATGATCCATGTGACCAACAAAAGAAATTTTTTGTAATCCCTGAGGACGATAACGATAGCGCGCCACAAAATTTCCCCATCGATCCGAAGTAAGAGAGACGTGCGGGAGATCTTTTAATAAATTTCGAAGCGCCGAAATGATTTGCTGTTCGTATAAAGGAGCCGCGGGAATCGAAAAAATCTCCCGAGCCTGATCGAGATAAGTCACCATCGAATTAAGGGGTGGCACGAGTGAAAAAATCGAAGAGTTGGCGCAAGTTATTAATGTAACGACTCATCCAGACATCTCCACCCATCATCCAAATCACCGCCGCAACGGAAATAAAAGGACCATAAGGCATCCGCAATCCCATCGCTCTCCGTTTTTGGATAATAATCGCCAGCCCCACAACGGATCCAATCACCGAGGATGCCGCCAAAACAAAAGCCGCTCCCCAAGGACCAAAAAATGCACCGATCGCAGCAAGAAGCTTCACATCTCCCAATCCCATCGCCTCTCGGCGAAATGCCCATGTTCCAATCTTTGCGATCGCAAACAAGATGAGTCCTCCGACGAAGGCTCCGCGTAAACTCTCCACAAATCCGTGCCACAAGGTCGACTGATCATGAAGCTGGGGATAAAGCATACTCACGGCAAATCCCGCAACGCAGCCTCCGAGAGTAAATCGATCGGGGATAATAAAATAATCCAAATCAATACAACTCGCGACCATCAAACCGGAAGTGACAAAGGCGTAGATCCAAAATAAAGGCGTCGCCCCATGATTTTTCCAAAGCCACCAAAACAGAAATGCCGTTAAGGCTTCAATCATCCAATAGCGGGAATCGATTCGCGTTCCGCAACAATGGGCACGACCTTTTAAGAAAAACCAGCCGAGAATCGGAATATTAAATCTCCAAGGAATCGGAGTTCCACACGCTCCGCAATAAGAAGGGCGCGTCACTAGATCGACTTCAGAGGGAATTCGATAGATACAGACGTTAAGAAAAGAACCGATACACGCCCCAAAAAGAGCAATGAAAACTTGATACAACGGGTGATGCCAATCCATAAGTGTGATACTTAACTCACTGAATGTGTTCGATTGCAGAGAGTTACCTTAATCCTTGCTACCAAATTCATCTCGTGAGTCCATTGAAAAACAAGAATTAAAACTGAAATCACCACAGGGGGAATGGCGAAATCAACGTTGATTTACGGCCATCCCCTGTGGTGAAAAACGACTTAGGCCGACCCCATGGCGAGCCAAGAAACTTCGACAGACCACATTCTCGTGTTGAGCCACGTGCGGATTTGCAACGAAAAACCATCGTTCGTGATATTTTGAGGACTTAAACTTAGACGGGCATTTCGGGAGTTATCGATGTCAAAACCAATAAGAGAAAGATGAACGATCGGCTTTCCACTAAACCGTTGATCAAAACGGATAAAACGCTCAAAAATCCGATCGTGATTTTCCGAGGGAACATCGAGTAAAGTCCAATCCGGCTCTTCAATACTCCCCCCATAGGTTCCACTGAGAATTAAAGGTGCAAAATGCTGTTCAGCCATAGATCCATCCCCTTTCTATGAAAGCTACTGTAAAAAATAAGTGAGTCAAGGGGCAACAAAAAACCCCGGACTTTCGACCGGGGTTTTTCTTAAAGTAATCTAATTTAAGAGACTTTCGGTGCCGCTTGACCGCCTTCAGGCATAGGCATTTGAATGCTACCATTCAATACACCGCCTTGAGAGACGATAAACCGAGGGGACTTAATGTTTCCATTCACTACACCGGTCGGAGCAACATCGACTTTATCGCTGGATTCGATTGAACCGGAAACGCGACCTGAAACTTGGACGCTTTTAGCAGAGACTTCAGCCTTAACCTCGCCTCCTTGAGAAACAGTCAAATTTTCTTTGATTTTGACAGTGCCTTCAACATAACCATCAACCACGATATTTTCGTCGCCAAAAACATCGCCTTTGATCTTAATCGTCTTGCCGATATAGGTGGGAGTAAGTGACATAGTGGCTTTTTTGTAGCCTGACTTTCTGTATTCGTCAACGTGAAAAGCCTCAATATTTAAAGAGAAAAATACTTTAAAACTTTTCTCCTTCCCTCTCATCAGCCTTTAAACTTCATTTCTTTTCTAATCCTTTTCTTTTTTGTCTCTAAACTCTCAGGACGATTGACAGCGACTTCTCCACCCAGCATCTTTTCAATCCTCCATGAAAAAAAGGCTGCAGAAACTCGGTTTGCTCTCCATTGCCGAAAAGGTTGAGAACCAGACTCGAATCAACGAAGAAGAAGCACTTCAACTTTTCGAATGCGGCGACCTTCAAGCCTTGGGCTATTTGGCAAATCAAATCAATGTTCGAAAAAACAAAAATCGAGCCACTTACATTTTCAACCGATACATCAATTACTCCAATCTCTGTATCTTAAGCTGCCAATTTTGCTCTTTTTATCGTCGTAAAAATCAACCGGGTGCCTTTGAGTTTTCCGTCGAAGAAGTCGTTGCCGACGCAAAAGCCTCTTACGATCAAGGAGCCTGTGAAGTTCATATCGTCGGAGGACTCCATCCGAAACTTCCCTTCAGTTATTACTTAGAGATGGTTCAAGGGATTAAAGCGGCGTGCCCCGGCATATTCGTGAAAGCTTTTACTGCAGTGGAGATCCGACATTTTGCCGATCGCATCGCCAAGCTCTCACTTCAAGAGACTCTTCAAACGCTAAAAGATCACGGCCTTGACTCCCTGACTGGAGGAGGCGCTGAAATATTTGATCCTACGATTCGCGATCAAATCTGCCGAGGAAAAGAGACCGCCGACGAGTGGCTCGAAGTTCATCGTCTCTGGCACACACTCGGCGGAAAAAGCACCTGCACGATGTTGTACGGCCATCTGGAATCTCTCGCTCAACGAGTCGACCATTTACGACGACTTCGATCGCTCCAAGATGAGACCCATGGCTTCACGGGTTTTATCCCCTTTGCTTTTGAACCTGAAAACAACAAGCTCTCCGAATTGCGACGAACCACGGCGTATGATGATCTGAGAACTCTTGCGATTAGCCGGATCTATCTCGATAACTTTGACCACATCACCGCTTATTGGGTAAGCCTCGGACTTCCTTTGGCTCAAATCGCTTTGAGCTACGGCGTCGACGATCTCCACGGAACGATTGAAGTCGAACGCATTTTCCACATGGCAGGAGCTCAAACCCCTCAACAGCAAACACGTCAGCGATTGGAAAAGGCGATCCGAGAAACAGGCCGCACTCCCATTGCTCGCAATACCTGGTACGAACCGTTAGAAAAACAGCCTCTTGAGGTTTTGTCGACGTGAGCAAAAATCTCCGTATTGGCGCTGTTTCTTATCTCAATGCAAAGCCTCTCATCGAGGGCATTCCTCTCGATCAATTGACCCTTCTCCCTCCTCGAAATCTCGCGGAGGAATTTGAAAAAGGCTCCTTGGATGTGGCATTACTCCCCACCTATTATCTCCTCCAAAATCAAAATCTTCGCGCCGTTCGAGGATTAGGAATTGGATGCGAAGGAACCGTCTACTCTGTTTTTATTAAACCCGTTTCTCCCGAGATCACTTCGTTTCAAACGCTCCAAGCCAGTCCTGAATCGATGACCTCCAATCGCCTTGCTGAGGTGATTCTTCGTAAATATCAAAAGATCAATTTCACATGGAAAGATAAAGAAGCAGAGGGCGAAGTGATTATTGGAGATCTCGCCTTTTCCTTCAAAGCAGCAAATCCGACTTATCCTTTAATCGATCTTGGGGATGCTTGGTGGAATGCCGTAGAACTTCCTTTTGTCTTTGCTCTTTGGGTCATTCATCCGCGGGTTTCTAAGGAAGAGGCCCAACAAGCAGCGACCCTTCTTCAAAACTCCTGGAATCTCGGAAAAGCCAAAATCGCAACGTATGCCAAAACCCCGATGGAGTTTCAATATCTAGCTCACTATCTTCGCTTCGAACATGACTCCCGATTCGAAAAGGGCATTCAACAATGGCAATCGGATTTGATCGAAATTGGATTACTTTCCACCCAAAATACGTGGCAGTGGATTTAGAGGGTACTCAAAAAAAATGGAGGGACGAGCGATGCGAGTCCTTTTGCGGTGGAAGTAAGGACTCGCATCGCTCGTCCCTCCAAAATTTACACACCGTAAAATTCAGTCTCTCTAAATCAACGCGTGCGTAATTGCTTCGACTTCTGCGAGCTCATCTTTCACATCAACCGCCAACTCTTTGATCTGCTTATAATCAGCAAGCTTGATCCAACCGGGCATGCGGTAGATATCGTTTTCTTTCAAAACTTTTTGTCCTTCGATCAATTGAAGGTTGCAAGAATTCGCCAAGCTATCCGCAACATTTAAACAGGTCGCTAAACACGATTCTTTACTCGATAAATCAGGAAAAGAAGGATCATGATGAAATTTGACGGCCGTCGTCACCGACCCGGGCATCCCCCATCTCTGACAAAGCTCAGCCGAAACGTCGGCGTGGGAAAAACCAAAGACCGTAAATTCTGCTTGTTCCGAGGAGAGTCTATTATTTTTGACGAGCTCTAAAACCTCTCGATACTCCGCGGGGAAAACTTTTTGAAGAAAGAGTTTTCCGGTATCGTGCATAAGTCCTGCGATATATTCATCCCCTGTCACTCTCGCAAAACACCCGTAAACCTTTTCCGTCATTCGAGCAACCAAGATGCTATGGAGCCAAAAGTGCCCCCAGTTGGCATTCACTTTAAAATCTTTCAAGGCCGTCGCTGCTCCGCAAATAATGATGACTCCTTTGAGTTGAGCCAATCCGATACGTTGAATCGCCAGATCTAAGCGAGCAATATCTCCTCCCCCATAGACAACGCTATTCGCCAGCGATGTAATTTTCGCCGCTAAAGAAGGATCCAAAAGAATCACATCAGCGACCTCTTTAAAATCGACATTCCCTTTTGAAATTAAGGTCTGTACTCGAGCGACCGCAATGGGAAAACCCGGAATGCTGCTATCACGATCTAAAAAAATCTGGAAGCGACTCTTGAGCTCCTCTTTTCTCTCTTTAATTTCGCTCTTATTCGCACGATCAAAAACCGAAAAATTGGTGGCTTTCATCGGTGAAGAGGAGCTTGAATTATCTTGAGGAGGATTCATGACACTCAAAACCTGGGTTTATTTCTTTAAAACTCAAGAAAGATTCACAATAAAAAATGATAATTATTAAAATAAGAACTTAATAGCAAGACACTTATGACTTTGTTTTCTATTTTCTAGCGCAGGTTTGACATTTAAGACGCAATTGCGCATATTTGACCTCCCAATTGAAAGGTAGGTGATTTCTCGTGGTAGACATTCGACTCAAAAAAGGCGAATCAATCGACAAGGCGCTCAGACGCTTGAAAAAGAAACTCGATCGCGAAGGCGTGATTCGTGAAGCGCGCATCCGTCGTAATTACGAAAAGCCCAGCGAACGCAAACGTCGCAAAGCAAAAGAAGCGCGTCAAAACGCTTTCAAACCAATTTTTGCGTAAACCGATCGGTTGCTCAAAATTTTACAAAGAAGGACGCCACTCGGCGTCCTTTTTTTTGTCTCTCGCAAAAGAAGCCCAAACTTCTTTCATTTTCGATTGCCCCTCTCTTTCCTTTTTCTAATCTCATCTATGGATCTTGCCCTTTCAACCTGCTGGAATGCCCCCCGTCATCGAGACGGAAAAGAGATGCTCCAAGAGATCCAAGAGATGGGATTTAAAACCGTTGAACTCGGTCATAACCTCCGTTTTTCACTTTGGCCCGGAGTCCGCAAAGCGGTGAATGAAGGAATCGTCAACGTCTGCTCCCTTCACAATTTTTGTCCTGTCCCCATCGAAGTCATTCGCCCTTCGCCAAATTGCTTTGAATTTACCTCCCTCAGTCCGCAAGACCGACGAGCTGCCGTCAAAGCCACTCTTCAAACGCTAGAATCAGCCGCCCAAGTTGGAGCCTCTGCCGTTGTCCTTCACCTCGGCTCCTATCAGCGAAAGGCCCAGGTCACTGAAAAACTCATCCAGGCTTGGAAGTCTAGATCTCTTTTTACTAAGAAAACGTCCTCCTCCAAAATTACTTATCTCTTAAAACGGAAAAAGGCGATGCCCCTCATTCAGAGCCGCCTTCGAGAATGTCTCGATCCCATTCTCAAAAAGGCATCCGAACTTAAATTGAAGCTAGGGGTTGAATTCCGTTCCGACATTGAAGAGTTTCCTCATGCGGATGATTTTGAATGGCTTTTCCGGGAATACGCAGGCTCCCCTCTATACTATTGGCACGACTTTGGACATGCCGCCTTGATGGAAATGCTCGGCGTGATTAATCACCATCAATTCCTTCAAAACCAAATTCCGCATCTTCTCGGAGCGCACCTTCAAGATTTTTCTCCTCCCGATAACGACCATTTAGCCTTAGGAGAAGGATCTCTTCCTCTCGACCAGCTCCTTCCGTTGCTCCCTGAAAAATCGATTGCTGTTTTGGAATTGAGTCCAAAAATTCCACGTGAACACCTCATTGAAAATCTTCGCCAATGGGAAAAACGCTCTTTTTTATGAAACGCACTTTTACCTTTCTCATCCGGCTTCTCATTTCAGGGGGGGTCCTGGCCTTGATCGCATCCAAGCTCGATTGGAAAAAGCTTTCTCATGTCGTTCAAGGAATGGATCTTCGCTGGTTCTTTTTTTCGATTTTAATTTGGGGAGGCGTCCCATTGCTTGCAAGCGTTCGATGGAGACTCCTTCTCTCCTCTCAATCGATTCATCTGTCGTATCGAAAAGTTCTCGATCTTTTTTTCGTCGGTCATTTTTTTAATGCCTTCCTGTTGGGAACAACGGGAGGAGATTTGGTCAAAATTTTTTACGCCTCTCAAGCGGCTCCAGATAAAAAAAGCGCCGTCACTCTTACTATTCTGATCGATCGCATCATCGGTCTCATTGCCATTTTAATCATGGCTCTGATCTTAATTCCTCTTCAATGGAGATTTCTCACGCAGACCCCCGAAACTAAAGCGGCGGCTCTTGCTGTCACTGCCGTCATTCTGGGAGGAATTGCGGGGATTACCGGCCTTCTCTTTCTTCCCATCTTAGAAAAAAATTCATTTTTAAAAAATCTCATCGATCGACTCCCGTTTGAAACTCAGCGACGCCAAATTTTTGAGTCATACGTCGTTTTTACAAAATCATGGAAAACCAACATCCAAACGCTTTTGATTTCGTTTGTCATTCATATCCTTCTTTTTACCTCAGCCCTCGCCGTTCTGAGATCTCTGGGGATTGAAGTCGATTTCCTTCCTTTTGTAAGCACCCTTCCGATCATTGGAGTTCTCATGGCGGTCCCGATTTCCATTTCAGGATTTGGGGTTCGTGAAGGACTCTTTGTGATTTACCTAGGGCTCGGCCCCCTTTGGATTGATAAAGAACATGCGATCACCTTTTCTCTCCTCTACTTTTGCGTAAATCTTTGCTGGAGTGTCATTGGTGGATTCTTCTATTTAGGCTACCGTCATCCTGAGTTAAAATCATGAACAACCCTGCTGCTCAACGCATTGTGGAACGATTGAGAAAGAACGGCCATACCGCTCTTTATGCGGGCGGATGCGTTCGTGATCATCTTTTGGGAAAACCGAGTAAAGATATCGATATCGCGACAAGCGCCACTCCCGATGAGGTTCAATCTATTTTTCCGAGAGTCACCGGCCTTGAAGGAAAATGCTACGGCGTTGTTCGTGTTCTGGAAGATCATCAGATTTTTGAAGTCGCCATGTTTCGAACCGACGGAGAATACATCGATGGGCGACGCCCTGAGTCCGTTCAAAAATCGACTCCTGAAGAAGATGCCAAACGTCGCGATTTTACAGTCAATGGGATGTTTTATGATCCCATAACCCAGGAAATTATTGATTATGTCGGCGGCAGGGAGGATCTTCAAAAAAAGATTATCCGGACGATCGGAAATCCCGAAGACCGCTTTCGAGAGGATAAATTACGACTTCTTCGCGCAATCCGATTTGCAACTAAACTAGATTTTCAGATTGAGCCCAAAACATTTGAAACCATTCAAAAGCTTTCATCCGAAGTGACCACTGTAGCCATTGAAAGAGTGCGTGATGAACTTGATAAAATCTGGACCTCTCCCCATCCCGATCGAGGGCTGACGTTGTTAGATGAAAGCGGACTATTGCAACCGATTCTTCCCGAAGTTCACGGGCTCCATGGAGTCGAGCAGCCCCCTCAATTTCATCCGGAAGGAGACGTTTTTATTCATACGAGGATCATGCTTTCCATGTTGAAAGATCCTCCGCTTCCTGTCGCGCTCGCCGTACTCTTTCATGATATCGGGAAAAAACCGACTTCGCGTGTCGATGTGACAGGACGTATTCGATTTAATGGACATGAAAGCGTGGGGGCTAAAATGACGCTCAAAATCTTAGAACGGATGAGATATAGCAACGAGATCATCGATGAGGTGGTCCTTGCTGTTCAAAATCATATGGCGTTCAAAGATGTTCCTAAAATGAGAGTCAGCAAATTGAAGCGATTCTTAGGGAGACCAACGCTCGAAAACGAAATGGAACTCCATCGGGTCGATTGTCTCTCCAGTCACGGTGATCTCTCGGTCTTTGAATTTATCCGTCAGAAGCAACGCGAGATTCCGGCGGAAGAAATCAAACCTCCTCGACTCGTCAATGGAAACGATCTGATCGAAATCGGCGCTCGGCCTGGTAAAATTCTAGGAGATCTTCTTCGTCTGGTGGAAGATGCCCAATTGGAAGGACAGCTTAAAACCAAAGAAGAAGCGCTCGCCTTTGCGAAAGAAAAGATTCATCAGAATTAAAGAAATTTTTCACGCACTTCCTTGTATTATAGCAAATATCACTGGCCCCCATTTGGAGGGACGAGCG
>JAZKBH010000083.1:31281-31562 GCA_040388725.1 Verrucomicrobiota bacterium | reverse complement strand
AATATCGAGGACTCGCAGCGCTCGTCCAATATCTCAATACAAATGCATATTCGAATTTAGCAAAATCTTTTTTTAAAAAGGGAGGCATCTTGGGCTCTTAGCGGCTTTGCGTGAAACCTGTTTTTTGTATTTCTCTCTTCTCGCCTTTTTCACTTTCCCTCCGTATTTTTAATCCATGCGCGGCTTTGATTTTTTGATTCATGCTCGAAAGTTCGGGATGAAACTCGGACTCGAGACGATGCAACGACTTGCCGACTCGTTAGGCAATCCTGAATCGAAAC
>JAZKBH010000083.1:13859-31271 GCA_040388725.1 Verrucomicrobiota bacterium | reverse complement strand
CCATCTCATCTCCATTACCGAACGAATTCAAATCAATCACAGTCCGGTTCCCGAACCGACTCTCATTGCTCTTTTAAACGAAATTGCCGAAGTCACTCGTGCCTGGGAAACGTCCCCCACTTTTTTTGAAATTCTTACAGCCTGCGCGCTCCTCTATTTCGAGAGAGAAAAAGTAGAGTGGGTCATTTGGGAAACAGGAATGGGAGGAAAACTCGATTCAACCAATATCGTCACTCCTGTCGTGAGTGCTATTACTCAGATCGACTTCGATCATCAAGAGTTTCTAGGAGAATCTCTTCTCAAAATCGGATTAGAAAAAGCAGGGATCATTAAACAGGGGGTTCCGACGATTTGTGGAGTGCGCGATCCCGAAGTCCTTCAAGCGATCCACGATGTGGCAAAAAAAATGAAATCCCCTTGGATCGATACCCAAGAGATTTGGAGCACGAATCAAGGAATCCAGAATCGCCGACAAAATTTGGAAATCGAAGGAATTCCCTTCCAACTTTCTCTTCTCGGCGAGCATCAAATTCAAAATGCCACCGTAGCTTATGCCATTCTCTCTCGAATCTTAAAAATTCCGAAAGAAACGATTCAAGCAGGCTTCTCCAAAACCATTTGGCCTGGTCGATTTCAAATCCTTCGCGAGCACCCTCTTTTAGTTTTAGACGGAGCCCACAATCCTTCTTCGATTTCGGCGTTAGTTCATACGTGGAAAGAGGCGTTTGGTGAACTCAAAGTACAAGTCGTTTTCGGTGCGATGCAGGATAAATCTCATCTCGAAATCATTGAAACCTTGATGCCGATTTCTAAAAATATGATTCTCGTGAAACCGAATAATCCACGAGCCATTGATCCTCAAAAAATTGCCTCTTTATTTCAACCCCTTCCGGTTCAGATCGAAGAAAGTCTTTCTGCATATTGGCCTCAGTTGATATCATCTCCTGATCCGACACTCATTACCGGATCTCTTTTTCTCGTCGGAGAAGCATTGCACCTGCAAAACCCATCCGCATCACCTTCAACACACCACTTAAATGAACAACTTAAGCCGGAACCGAAACCTCAATCCGGGGAAGTTTCTGCTTAAGTCGTAATACAGGTTCGAAAAGGTCTCCCCTCTCTTTCACTCTTTTTAAGACGTCTTGAGAATCGAACGATAAAAGATTTTTATTTTTTTTCTTTAATGCCTGTTGAACCTCATTCCAGGTGACAGGGGTCGATACCGTGGGGCTGTCTTTTGCACGAAGGGAATACACTGAGACCGTTGTTTTATGAGCGTCGTTTTGACTCCAATCAACCAGAACTTTGCCCGTCCTTAAATTTTTCTGCATTTTGGAAACGATCAACTCCGGGAACTCTTCTTCCAATTCCAATGCCACTTCATGAGCAAATGCTTTTGTCTTCTCATAAGTCGTCGGTGTATTTAAAGGGACATAAACCTGAATCCCTTTCGATCCCGATGTTTTCGGAAAACTCTGAAGGCCGCACCCTTCGAAAAAGGTGTTTAATCGCAATGCCACATGAGCACAGTCGAGGATCGTCGCGGGCGGACCTGGATCCAAATCGAATGCTAAAACCGTAGGACGGTTGAGATAAGGTCTTCGATGAAGAAATGTATGAAGTTCTAAATCTGCCAAATTGGAGGCCCAAACCAAAGACGGCAGATCGTTCATTAAACAATAATGAATGGAATCTCCATTCGATTTCTTCACAGAAGTGGTTTTTAGCCAGTTCGGGTGATGAGCCGGGCACTGTTTTTCATAAAAGTAAAACCCATCAACGCCATCGGGATAACGTTTTAATGTGATCGGGCGATCCTTCAGATGAGGGAGGATATATTCCGATATTTGAATATAATAATCGATCACCTCTCCTTTCGTAAAACCGGTTTTCGGATAAAATACCTTTTGAAGGTTCGTTAAGAGAACCTTGTGCTTTCCAACAGTAATTTCGGCGTCTTTCGATTTCATACAGCCTTTTCCCGAATCACTTTTTCAAACGATTTATCTTCACGTAAGCCGAGAAAGACGGGTTGCCGAAGTTTTTCATCTCGTGTCCACTCACTAAATCGAACCTGACAGACTAACTCGGGCGTGATCCAATGACATTTCCTCATCTGGGATGCGGTAATGGCTTGTCCATATCGCGACTCCTTCTTTTCGGGAAGATTTAAAAAGGGACATTGTACCTGAATCAGGCGAACAAAATGATGATGTAAGAACTTCAGAAGTTTATGATCAAATCCTGTTCCCACTTTTCCCGTAAAGTGGAGTTTTTTATTTTTGTAAACTCCTACGAGCAAAGCTCCGAAATAGCGGCGACTTCCTGCGGGCTCGGTAAACCCTCCGATCACAAACTCCTGTTCTTGATGGAGCTTTAATTTAATCCAACTTCCACTTCGTCGTCCCGATTCATAGAGTGATTCTTGTCGTTTTCCGATCAGTCCTTCGAGCCCACGTTTTTTAGCTTGATGAAGCAACTCTTTTACATTTTTTCCCAGATTTCCTGAATAACGAATGATCTCCGGAGCCTTTTGAATAACTTCCTCCAAAAGCGCCTTTCTCTCGGAAAGTGGAAGTTTGGTGAGATCTTTTCCATTCAGACGGAGGAGATCAAAAGCATAGTAGTAAATCGGAGGCTTCTCATCTTTTAAAAGATAAGATTGGAGCAACTGAAAAGAAGGTCTTCCCTCAGAATCTAAAGCAACAATTTCCCCGTCAATAATCGCATCTTTTATTGGAAGAGAAGATAAAGCTTCTTGGATTTCACCGAATTTTTCACCCAGGTATTTTTGATTTCTCGAAAGGAGTGAAATCTTCTTCTGTTGAAGAAAGGCCAACGCTCGATATCCATCAAATTTGAGTTCATACTCCCATCCTTCGGCAGGAGCATCTTCAACCAATAATGCTTTCATCGGTTCAATGAATTTTGGAAATCGAACTGTTTTCTTAGAGGAAGATCGGAGGGTGGCACTCGCTTTTATTTTTTGAAGCTTTGTTGATTTTCGAGAGGAATCCCAAATCTTTGTGCTTTGAGAAAGGGCTTTCATCGTCTTATGAGAAAGAACAGAATGATCATCTTCTTTTACGGAAACCGGCTTCATATTTTTATCTGCCTTGATCAAAAGCCATTGCGAGGAGTCCTTTAAACGCACCAAATGCCACTCTCCATTCAACTTTTCTCCTTTTAAATGCAGACTCAATTTTCCCTTTTTAAACTCTTTTTCGAGAGACTCTCCGACGACAGAAAACGTTCCCCGATCCCAAAGCATGACCGTCCCGCCGCCATATTGACCCTCAGGAATGACTCCCTCGAAATGAATATACGAAACGGGATGATCCTCGACTTGGATCGCCAATCTCTTTTCTCCTTTTTTATACGGCATTCCCTTCGGAACGGCCCATGATTTCAAAACGCCTTTCCATTCCAAACGAAAATCATAATGCAGATGACTGGCGGCGTGTTTTTGAATGACAAAGCGACCTGAAGATTTCTCGGTTTTTTCGATCCCGGGTTCGGGCGTCTTTTTAAAATTTCTCTTCCGAGCGTATTCTTGAAGAGGCATATTAAGCCGCCTTTCGTCGACGATGCGTTTTGGGAGTTCGATGCTCTGCGGCATCGACACTTTTTCGGAGGATCGCGGTAAGATCGATGACATTCGTCGGTTTCCTCGCATGGGCGCGAACGGAACGAGGAGTCTTTCCTCCCGCGGCAATTTTCTTTTTCACCATCTTCTCTAAAGCATCTCGATAATCATCGTTATAGTCTTCGGCGCGCCAAGGTGCCGACATGCTCTCGATCAGTTTATGGGCCATTGAAATTTCTCCCTTCGTTGTTTTTTTAACGGCAGGAGCTTTAAATTCACTAAGACTTAATAGCTCATCTGGAAAATGCATCAGTTCCAACATCAATCCCGTTTTTTGTGACTTAATCGCGGCCAAGTGTTGTCGGGTTCGAATCACCACTTTCGTAATCGCAATCTTTTCACTCTCCTTCAACGCCTCCCGAAGAAGGACATAGGCCTTATCTCCCCCTTTATTGGCTTCCATGTAATAAGGTTTATAAAAAAGGAGAGGGTCCACTTCACTGAGCTTAACAAAATGAAGGATATCGACGGATTGAGCCGCCTCGATATCAATGCGATTGAAATCTTCTTCTTTTAGAACGACGTATTTCCCCTTTTTATATTCATACCCTTTGACAATATTCTCCCAAGGGACTTCCTTTCCATCAACTTCCGCTACTCGCTTATAATTGACGGGACTTAAATCGCTCTCACGAAGAAGTCGAAAACTCAACTCTTCACGGCGAATTGCGGGGTAAAGTGAAATCGGAATGTTCACCAACCCAAAACTAATAGATCCCTTCCATATCGTTTTCATTTCCCCTCTCCTGCAAATAATGATCCAAATCACGGAAAACAAAGATAAGTTTGCTTTTTCGCTCTTAAATCCCAAGGGGATGAAGAAATTGAATATAGCCTTTCTGTAACCGATAAGGAGGAGCTTGCAAAAATCCTCGAGAAGTCATGGGATAAAAAGCATTTTGCATCCTTTTAATAACCATTTCTATGGCTTTTCCTTAGGAACGGATGGCATAGATCCCGCTAAAAGAGTTTCGATGAAATACATCCTCTGTCTGAAGCTCCATCATGTTTCAAAAACCCGCTTGCGCCCTCACTTCAAACAACAAAAACGCGATTTAAAACGCAGTCATATTCCGATCCCTCGTTAAAAACCAAATGACTTCCCTAATTTTAAAAAGCTTAGTTTAAGTTTTTTAGAAAGCTTAAAAGAGCACTCTCATCGGCACTTAACCTCGAATGACTCCGATTCGAAGTCCCTCTTTTTTCTGCGTAACGATGAAACGATCCCTTTAAATACGTGTTTAGAACATGGGGGTGAATATAGCATCGTTTACAAATCGAAGGCGTATTCCCTAAAAGTCGAGCGACGTTTTCAATCGCTTGGATTAAATTGCTCTTCGCCTCTTTTTTTGAGGAGACCTGAACAAACTCCCGTAGAAACTTAAAAGCCAAGACCGTTCCTGCCCACGTCCTAAAGTCTTTCGCGGTAAATTCCACACCTGCGATCTCATGAAGGTATTGATTCACATCCGTCGAGGTCACATCCACGACTTGGTCATGAGCATTCACGTATTGAAAAAGTTCTTGTCCTGGAAGATCCCGGCATTTTTTAACGATGGAAATAAGTCGAGAATTTCGAAGCTCGATTTCATGCTTTTTTCCAGATTTTCCGACAAAAGAAAATTTTGGAGTTTTCCCCTTCATTTTGAAGTGTCGATCTTGGAGGGTCGTGAGACCGTAGGAGTGATTGGTGCGGGCATACTCGTCATTTCCCACTCGAATCAAAGTCATCTCTAAAAGAGCAATGACCGTTCCCAACACTTTTTCTCGGGGTAATCCTTTTCGCCGAAGATCTCTCGAAACTCGACTTCGTATCTTCGGAAGAATTCGACCAAAGTCTAAAAGGTGATCGTACTTCGACCGATCTCGAAATGAGCGCCAGTCGGGGTGATACCGATACTGTTTTCGACCTCGTGCATCACGTCCAACCGCTTGTAAGTGCCCTTTTTCGCGGGACAGATCCATACATCTTTCCAGGCAGGAGGGAGAACAAGTCGTCGAATGCGAAGGAGCTTTTGGGAGTCTCGAATTTTTCTCCCGGATGAATCCTCATAAAAAAACTCATCTCCTTTTCTTCTTCGTGTGATCCCTTTCTTCGAATCCAGCGTATAATGAAGTCCCACTGAGCGAGCCGCGAGACGATCGGGAACTTGTAAAACATTTGTTTTCATAACGAGGATGCGTCTTCCGGATAGAAATGTTCTTCATCAAACAATTTCTATCCGGAACCCAAAGTAACTAAGTAAGATCTCTAAAGAATCGGTTCCCCTCCCGTCACAGGAATCATGGCGCCGGAAATATAACTGGCCTCATCTGAAGCCAGCATGACAAAGACAGGCGCAACTTCTACGGGTTGTCCGGGACGTTTGAAGGGGGTATTTTCTCCAAAATTTTCCACTTTCTTATCAGGCATCGTGGCGGGGATTAAAGGGGTCCAGATTGGCCCCGGCGCGACGCTGTTCACTCGTATTCCTCGTTTGGCTAAGGATTGCGCCAGACCTGCGGTAAAATTTGAAATTGCCCCTTTGGTTGTCGCATAAGCAGGCAATCCAGGAGAGGGCCACGCCGAGTTGATGGATGCCGTATTAATGATTGCGCCTCCTTTGGGAAGATGAGGTATTGCCGCTTTCACGAGATAAAAGGGAGCGTAAACATTCACTTTAAAGGTACGGTCCCATTCTTCACTCGAAACCTCGGTAATATCATCAAACGAACTTTGATGTGCCGCATTATTGACTAAAATATCAAGACGTCCGAACGATTCAACCGCTCGACGAACGATGGATTGGCAGTGCGACTCTTCTGAAATATCTCCGGCGACTAAAATGGCTTTTCGACCGGCACGTTCGACCCAGCGAGCCGTTTCTCGTGCCTCTTGATGCTCGGATAAATAGGAGATAAGGACATCTGCGCCTTCTCTGGCATAGGCAATGGCAATGGCTCGTCCAATTCCACTATCTCCTCCGGTGATAATTGCGACTTTTCCTTTGAGACGAAAACTTCCTTTATAGGTCTCTTCTCCGTGATCAGCGATCGGTTGAAGGTCAGCGTCGGAACCAGGGGCGGTTTGTTTCGCTGTTTTAAACGGGGGTTTAGGATATTTTTTGAGAGGATTCTTTTTAATACGAGGTTCAGTTAAAATAGGCATAATGTTTTCCTTTTGAGATATTTTTATTAAAATACACCCCTCCTCTGAACTTTATCAGTTCTCGGGTTGAGAGACTTCATTCAAGCCTCGAAGGCGTTTCCACTTCTCTGCAATCGATATGCCACGCCTCCTTTCAGAGAGCATCTCCTCGTTTTCCTCTCTTCTCTTTGCAAGATGCGGAAATGAAATCTTTATTTTGCAAAAGAATCTCCAATTAAAATCGAGCGATATTTTTCCACTTGCCCCCTATCCCCCGAACGATACGGTTATCTCAAATCTTTTTATGGCCGCAAAAAATATCGTTTATTTTGATCTCGAAACTCAGAAGAGCGCCCAAGAAGTCGGGGGATGGCACAATAAAGCGGCCATGAGGATGTCCGTCGGCGTCACTTATAGTACGGCACGACAGTCCTATAAAATATATCCTGAAAATCAGGCCGAAGATCTGGTCCGCGAACTTCAACGCGCGGATTGTGTCGTCGGATTTAACATTATCGATTTCGATTATAAGGTCCTCTCCGCTTATACAATTTTTGATTTCAGCCAGGTTCCTACCCTTGATCTCCTCGTCGATGTCGAAAAGAAAATTGGCAAGCGCATCAAGCTTGACTCCATTGCCACCGAAACGCTCGGCGTCGGAAAAACAGCCGATGGCCTCGAAGCTTTGAAATGGTGGAAAGAAGGAAAGATCCAGGAAATTGCTGAGTACTGCTGTTATGATGTGAAGACGACGTGGAAGGTTCATGATTACGGAGTTCAGTGGGAAAAAGTATTTTTCATTAATTCTGCCACTCATCGACGCGAACCGATTGCCACCAAAGAGTGGAAAATTTAATCGCGTCTAAAACTGCTGGTTTTTCATTCTTCCACTGTTATATCTTCTGCATGCAGGATTTTGTAACCTCCTTTGCTGCCATTTTGCTGGAGGGAGTCCCTTTTCTTTTATTCGGCGCATTGATTTCCGGATTCATTCATAGCATTGCCAAACCCCGTTTTTTCCAATCCCTTCGATTCACTCATCGAGCCACCGGTATTGGCTCTGGAATTTTCGCAGGAATTCTTCTTCCTCTCTGCGAATGCTCTTCGATCCTCATCGTTCGAAGACTTGTTCAAAAAGGAGTTCCTCTTTACGCCGCAATGACTTATTTCCTCTCGGGAGCCATCTTAAATCCCATCACCCTTTTCACCACATGGATTGCATTTCAAAACAGAAATCCCGTGGAAATGATCGTCGGTCGTTTTATCGGCGGATTGATTTTAGTCATTGGAATTGGATATTGGCTCAGCCGTCACTCCGTCTCAGATCTCTTTCGTCCTCAAAGCGACCAGGAACTTCCTGAATGTGAGCATCCGGGTGGTTGGTGGAAAAATATGCTCCTCGTTGCGAAGCATGACTTTATTACCGTGAGTTCCTATTTCGTCATCGGGGCGGCGATTGCTGCATGGGCGAATACTTATCTCTCGTGGTGGAAAATTGCCCCCTGGATGGAGAATGCATGGCTCTCCCCTCTTCTCACTATTTTCATCGCTCAAGGCATGAGTCTTTGCAGTACCGTGGATGCTTTTATTATTGCGCCGATGGGACAAATACCGACCCATGCTAAGCTCGCCTTTTTAGTCGCCGGTCCGATCTTTGATTTTAAATTGATGATGATGTATTCGATGATTTTCAAAACTCGAGTCATCGTCAAACTTTGGCTCATCATCACGACCGGCACTCTTTTACTCTCGTGGATCTATCTTTGGATTCGTCCGTGGATAGCTCTTTAAAGAAGTATTCCACAATTGGAGGGACGAGCGCTGCGAGTCCTGAATGTCGCAAGATCGAGGGCTCTCCCGCATGTGCGGGGATCATCCCTCCAATTCTACATCCATTGCTCAAGATGCGACTTCGCAAATAAAACACCCTCTTCTTCTCTCTCCCCTTTGTAAATAGGATCATGCCATCCCTCAATCGTCAGATCCGAATCATAACCGACATTCCGAAGCGTTTGAATGATTTCTTTCCAATTCGCTTCTCCCATTCCCGGAAAACGGTGCCTTGCGGCCTCGGGATGACATCGACCATAGCGACGGATAATATCCTGTTGGAGTTCCGCATCTTTGGCGTGAACATGAAAAACACGGGAAGCAAATTCTTTTAAATTTTCAACGGGATCGACTCCCAGACAGATCAAATGACTCGGATCCCATTCTAAACCGACATTTTCCTGATCGATCTCCTTAAAAAAAGGAGCCCAGTTTCTCGGTTGAGCCATCAAGTTCGATCCCATAACCGGCAAGTGGTAGGAACCTTGGGGACAATTTTCAAAAGCAATTCGCACGCCTTTATCCTGCGCAAATTGCGCAATCGGCTTCCAATAGCGAGAGGCCTCAGGAATAAATTGTTCAAACCCCTTTTCAGAGGGCGATCCGCGACGCGGATTCTCATAAGACTCAATGATCGCCCCACTAAAACACGAAACGGTTTTAACGCCCATCCACTCAGCAACCTCAATCGCGCGGCGCACTATTTTCTTTACCGTATCCTGATGAGAAGGAGCCAAAGAATTACAATAAACAGCACCGATCGCGGAGAGTTTTAATCCACGAGAATGAATTTCATTATTCCATTCCTTTGCTTTCCCTTGCCACTCCCCTTCACTCGCTTGTGCAATCTCGGAATCCTGAAATCGATTCCACTGAAATGATCCAAATCCGCGCTCGCGCATCCAATCGAGTCGAGAGATGGATTGTTCACTGAGGATTCCTATTTTCATACAAATCAAAAACTTAATTCAACTCTTGGCGCTTGGTTTGAATCAACTCTTGCAACCCCTTTAAATCGAGTTTTCCACTCGCCAATGTCGGGATCTGCGGGACTTTGAGATATCTTTTGGGAATCCATAAAGCAGGCAATCCCTCATCTAAAAGCTGAGCACGAAGATCCTCCATCGAGAGATCTCGAGTCGTTAAAAGTAAAAGAGCTTCTCCTTTTCGCTCATCTTCAATCCCGGCAACAACGACTTCCAATAATTCTGAGTCCGTGATCCCGAGCGCATGTTGAATTTTTTCCTCCACCACACCGTGAGGGACCATTTCTCCTCCGATTTTGGAGAACCGACTCATTCGCCCTTCAATCACCAAAAATCCTTTTTCCGTGACATAACCTAAGTCACCGGTTTTATACCATCCCTCGCGAAGGACTTGCGCCGTTCGCTCTTCGTCGCGAAAATAACCGGGAAAGATATTAGGGCCCTTCAGCCAAATCATTCCCGATCCTGAAGTCAAAATCTCATCACTATACGGATCTCGCACCTCGACTTGAATTCCAGAAAAAGGATGCCCCACTGTTCCGATTTTACGAAGAGGTCCTGTCGTAAAATCTCGGTTAGGAATATTAAAAGAAACTCCGGGAGATCCCTCCGTCATGCCATAACCTTCACAAACCAAGATCCCAAACTTCGCCTCAAATCCCTCAATCGTGGAAAGAGGCAACTTTTCCGCCCCCGTCACCACCATCTTAATGCTGCGCATCTGTTCACGACTCGCTCGACGAATAAAAGCGCGGAGAAATGTCGGGGTACTTAATAATAATTTGATTTGATGTCTTTCAATCACTTCTGCCAAAGCCTTCGTCTCCATCGGGCTCGGGTAAGTAACGACACGAGGGCCGCCTAACAACGGCCACCAGAGCGTCGCTGTAAATCCAAAACTATGAAAAATGGGGAGCGATCCGAGAAGGCTATCAATGGGAAGTGACCCAAGCGCCGTTTGAATCTGCAAGACATTCGCGATAATATTTTTATGAGTTAAGACCACTCCTTTCGGATCTCCAGAAGACCCACTGGTAAATAAAATGGCCGCTTCCTCTTCGTGAGACTGTTGAGGAATCTTTAAAAGAGATTCAAGCCACGATGTAGGATAAAAAAATGCTTTGATGAAGGATTGAATTTTTTGAAATTTAGAAAATCCTAAAAGAATTTCTTTGGCATCGATCCGATGAGAGGGCCATGGAAAATCAGGAAGCTTTTCAATTACAGGTCCCACCGAGATCACGGTCTTAATCTCTGCTCTTTGAATGCAAGATTCATTGGCATGACGCCCTGCCGTGAAGTTTAGATTCACCGGAATCTTTCCCGCCCAAATACATCCTAGATTAACAATCGTTGCTCCGAATCCAGGAGGCAAAACAATCCCAACCCTTTTTTCAGGAACTTCTTTACGAAGCCAATTTGCAAACAGTAATCCCATCGTTAGGGCTTGATAACCGTTCAAAGATCGATCCCCTAAAAAAGCATCAATAACCACAGGTGTTGAGCCGCGTCGTTTAAGCGCTCGGATCAAAAGCGAAGGAAGAGTGATCTCCTCATTAAAATCTCCCCAAAGCTGCGTCGCGGTCGATAGAAGTAGAGGCGTCATAAATCGACCCAAGAGTAAAGGCAACGAACTAAAATCGCCAAGGCAATTCAGCGATAGGAAAAAGCATTACTTTGAATTTACTCCAACTCCGCCAAATCGTTCCAAAGCACTTTGAGATCTTCATCTTCACGAGCCGCCTTACGAAGATATTCACCTCGGTCTTCCATCCGAAAAGCACGGGAGAGATGCCGCTTTGCATTATCGAGTTCGCCCAGGGCTACTTCATAACAGGCGAGATTATAATAAAATTCAGGAATACTTTTAATTCCGGGAGGTCCCCCCAAGAGCCTTTGCTTGGCTTCTTCAGTTTTTTTAAGCTCATGGAGACAAAAGGCACTCTGAATGAAATTACGGGGATCATGCGGATAAAGCTCACAGCCGCGATTTCCATAGACCAATCCCTTTTTCCACTGCTTGAGTCGCATATGGGCATTGGTTTTAAGAGTTAAAACTTCCAAATCCTCTTGGTGTTCTGCCGAGAGCCTTTCCAATTCTTTCAAGGCCTCTTTCGGCATTGTAAGCTCCAAAAATCCCTGTGCTGCCTCTAAAAAATAAGCCTCGTTCATTCGTTTTCTTTTCTTCCCTTATTAAAAAAGGGAAATCTCAACAAGCAAATTTAAAATTCGTTTATCTCCTCTTTTTTACATCCTTGTTTTCCCCTTTTGCCTTACTTTAAAGTTTATTATCGATAAATGATTTGAGTTGTTTTTAAATTTATGATGAAATGATTTCATGGATAATATTCTCGATTCCCGCCAACTAAAGGCCTTTTATCAAGTGGCCCACACAGGAAGTTTTACGAAAGCGGCTGTCGAACTCGAACTCACTCAATCGGCGATTAGTCACGCCATCAAATCCCTTGAAGAAAATTTGAAATGCTCTCTTTTTGATAAGATCGGTAAAAAAGCAGTCCTTAACCAAGCGGGAGAACAGCTCCTTCTCCGAACTCACAAAATTTTTAAGGAGATGCAAGAGGCCCATCTTGATATCCAACATTTGAATGAATGGGGCCGAGGACGAATCCGGATCGGAGCAAGCACCACCGCTTGCCAATATATCCTTCCAAATGTTCTTCGCGAATTTAAGGAAAGCTTCCCCAAGTATTCGATTTCGATCGAGCCGATTAGCGGAAACGAAGGCGTTGAACTCTTGGTCAGCAACCAAATCGATATCGCTTTCACGCTTCAACCGTGGATGGAAAATCGCGTGGACTTTCGAGAAGTTTTTGTCGATGAGATGACCTATATCGTAAGCCCTTTTCATCCTTGGGCGACGGTCCGAAGAGCGTCCATTTTAGATATCCCCAAACAAAAATTCATTCTCTATCCCCGACAAAGCTACACCTATAAAATGATCGAAAGCTATTTTTCGAAAGACAACATCTCCCTCCCTCCCGCGCTTGAATTAGGAAGTATGGAAGCCATCAAAGAGTTAATTAAAATCGGAATGGGAATCGGCATCCTTGCCCCTTGGATCGCCGCCAAAGAACTCAAAGAAGGAACTTTAGTTTCCGTCTCCCTTGGAAAACGAAAACTCAAACGTCACTGGGGGATTGCCACGCTTAAAACCAAACGCCTCAGCCTGGCCGAAGAGACCTTTTCGAGTCTCTGCAAAACATTTTCAGAGCAATTGCTTTCGCAAATGGAAAACGCGAATTAATTCTTGGTTTTTAGGCGTTGACGCTCCGAGGGGATGAAGTAGATTTACCTCATGAGCACGGTTGCAGATACACCTCGAGTCCAAGCCAACGCCAGTAAATATCTCACCTTCGTTCTCGGTCACGAATCCTACGGCGTAGGAGTTCTTAAAGTTCGTGAAATCATCCGAATGCTCAATATTACGCCCGTTCCTAAAATGCCCGATTTTCTGAAAGGCGTGATCAATCTTCGCGGTAAAGTAATTCCCGTTGTCGATCTTCGCATGCGATTTAAATTGGCGACGATCGAAACCACTGAACGGACCTGTATTATTGTCATGCAAATTACACATGATTCAGGTGTGACTTCCCAAGTCGGACTCATTGTGGATGCGGTTGAAGAGGTCGTGAATATTCCCGCCTCCGACATCGAAGAGACCCCGGATTTCGGTAATAAATTAAAAACCGATTACATCACCGGAATGGCCAAGATCAAAGGATCTGTAAAAACTTTACTCAATATTGATAAAGTCATTTCGGCCGATGAGCTTGAAGCACTGACCCACGGTTAACCCTTTCTTAAACAAAGACTGTTCTCACACAAAGACGCAAAGCGGTCCAAGTTTCCTCCCATAAACAAAAAATGGGTTTTAATTCCGTGGGGAGAGACTTGGGCAACTTTGCGTGAGAAAATGCCTTTTCCCGTTTTCTATTATTTTAAATAAATCCCAATTTCTTAAAGTCCCTCTGAAGAATGGAATCCGACGGAACTTTCATCCATCGATCTAACACGGTGGCATAAACTTGTCGGAAATCGGTTCCAAATTTAAGATCCCCATCCACTAAATCACTGAGGCTCGGAGTCTCCCCTTGAAGTCCTCCTTTAATTCCTTTTCCGAAAACAAAAAGAGGAGCAGCGGCTCCATGATCCGTTCCTCCACTCGCATTTTCTTGAACTCGACGACCAAATTCAGAGAAAACAAGTGTAACCACTCGATCCGCAATTCCGATCTGTTCTAAATCCGTTTGAAAAGCCAAACAACTTTCTCCAAGCTCCCTCAATAATCGATCATGCCTCCCATTCTGATCATTGTGAGTATCAAAACCCCCTTGATGGGCGTAATAGACTCGAGTCCCCAATCCCCCCGACATCATTCGAGCAATCAAGGACAAGCTCTCCCCCAATTTTCCTGCAGGATAGGAGACTTTAGAGCGATACTTTTTCACTGCGGATCGAACTTCCTGAGAGGAAATCTGAGCATTCATCCCCGTATGTTGCAAAAAGCTGAGACTCGGATCCGCTTCCATTTGGGGACGATTCAATTCCTCAAAAATGGATTGCTGCGCCTCCACAAACGCTTTGCTTGTTCCACTCGGCTCCCAGAGATAACTTTCAGGATCCTCCAAGGAAACGCCTAACGAATGCGCATTCCGAAAAGCATTCGGAAAAATTTTACCCAAATTCATTCCAATCGTTGCCGCAGGAAGATCCGCTCCCCCGCATTGAGCATCAAAATAACGCCCCAACCACCCGGTTTCGGAGTGAACATGCGGATCAATCCCTCCATGCCAAATATCCATCGAACGAAAATGCGAACGATCTGGATTCGGATAACCAACCCCCTGAACAACGGAAAGCTTCCCGGAATCGTAGAGCTTTTTAAAACCTTCTAAGGACTGATGGAATCCTAAATCATCATTGATCTTCAAAATCGTCTCTTTCTTCTGAGCAATGAGAGGCCGCGCTTTGTAATAAAGATCATTCGTATAAGGAATAATGGTATTTAATCCGTCGTTTCCCCCCGCAAGCTGTATCACAACCATAATTCGTTCAGGCGATTTTTGCCAAAAAGCCTGATCTTCTTCGGCCAGGAGAGATTGCGTTAAAAAGGAAGGGACGAATGAAGTCGTCGCCATCAGAGAGGCTCCCTTGAGTCCCCATCTTAAAAATTCTCGACGCGTCTGTAAATAGTTCATCGTGTTTCTCCTTTTAACAAAGCTGATAATCCGGCGAGCTCAGAATTAAATGAATGAGTCCTCTCATTTTATCGACGGCAAATCGGTTTTTTAGATCAAACGTACTACTTCCTCCGGAACGATCGGTTTCTAAATATTTAACTAACTGATTTCTTAAATCCGATTGAAGAGGTCTTTGAATAAAGTAAGTCAAAAAATAATCGACCACATCGCTTGCTGTGGAAAAGGAACGGCCCTCCACTAATTTCATTGGATTATACGCATTGCCCACCGCACCTCCACCTCGTTGCCGATCCTCCAAAGGCTTTCCATTCACCACAAAATTCATGAAGTTGTATCTCAAAAGAAGTGTACTCGTATTGACCCATCGAAACCCACTCGGCCATCCATTCACATCGGGTGGATGAATCAAATCCATTCCCATGAGTTGCATCGATCTCTCCACTAAGCGTGGCGAGAGCTTTTCCAAACCGAGTAAACGAAGTGTTCCGGAAATCAGTTGAATCGGACTTTTGACCTGAGTCCCCCTTGCTTTTGCAGAATAGAAAGCCTTCGATTGAAAAAGTGTTTTGAATGCTATTTTTAAATCAAAATTGGCTTTTCGAATAATCTGAGAAAATTCCTCCACCAACTCTTCTTCGGGATTTTCATAGGCAAAGAAACTCCAGATTTTAGTAGCCAAAAACCGAGAGGACTGAGGATGCTCCAGAATCATTGTAATGATCTGATCGCCATTCCAATTCCCTTCTTTCTCAAAAAACTTTTTAACTCCTTCATCATGTCGATCTTTTAAAAAAGTGAATTGCCCCGTCGCATGATCAAAGGTCCATCCCGTAAACGCCCGCGCACTTTGCTGAACATCCTCTTCGGTATAGTTTCCAACGCCTAAACTAAAAAGCTCCATCAACTCCCGGGCAAAGTTTTCGTTCGGATGACCTTTCACATTACTTTGATTATCCAAATGAACCAACATCGCCGGATGACGGGCAATTTCGAGGAGAAGCTCTCCCCATTTAGAAAGTCCTTTGGAGAGTAAAAGATCGATATAAGAAGCCATCCACGGGGCTTCGACTTTTTCTCCTGAAATTGAAAAATGATTATGCCAAAAGAGTAGCAGTTTCTGAGAAAAAGGGCGTGTCGTGGAGTTGATATGAGAAATCCACTCCAGATTCATCTCTTCTAAACTTTGATTACGGATCCGATTGGATTCTCGCTGGAGCTGTTCTTTCTCTCCTTCTAAAACCTTTTTTTCCTTCGGGTCCGTTGTCGTTTTGATTTTTTGCCGAATCGCGGTGATCTGATCCATCTTTTCCTGATAGGTTATTTTTTCATAACCGACCGAACGACCAAATTCAGAGCCCCCCTCAAATTGGGAGAGAAAAAAATCCACGGATCCTTGCAATCCTTTCTGATATAAAGCCTCATAAACATCCGGCGTCTCGCCCAATCCCATACGCCACGCCAAATGAGAGGCCATTAAAGGAGACCAATCTCCTTCTGAAAGAGGGGTAAGATAAGCCATAAAGGAGCTGTCTTGGAACTCGGCCTCCAAGTGGATTTAATATAACTCAAAACAGAACAAAACCAACTCCCTTTCTTGATTTTCTTCCCTTTCGCCCCATTCTTTTAAAATGTTGTTCAAATACACCATTCTATTCACTTTAATTTTAGGAGGAATCATGCACGCCGCACCATTAGCCGTAGGATCACCCGCCCCTCAACTTACCCACGTCGTCGATCAAGAAGGAAAAACAATCGACCTCTCTTCCAAATTCAAATCCGGATGGACGCTTGTTTATTTCTACCCAAAAGCGGATACCCCTGGATGCACGAAAGAAGCCTGCTCCCTTCGTGACAATTTCAGTTCATTGACCTCCAAAGGACTCACCGTCTATGGAGTCAGCACCGATAAGGCGGAAAGCCAAAAAGCGTTCCAAGAAAAATACCAACTTCCTTTTACCCTCATCGCAGACCCTGACAAACAAGTCGCCAATGCCTTTGGAGTGCCTGCCGATACCGGCTTCGCCAAACGAATGTCTTTCTTGATCCATAATGGAAAAGTCGTTTGGAATAATTTGGCCGTCGATGTTCCCTCCCACGTTTCTCAAATCGAAACCTTTATTCAGAACAATCCTTAAAACATTTTTTGACTTTAATTCTTACTGTTTGTGACTTTTTTCACTTAAAGTGACTCCTTATGTCCGATCTGTTTACCGCGGGTGAAAAAATCGCGATCGAAAAGAATCAGCCTCTGGCTGCACGGTTTCGACCTCGAAATCTCGACGAATATATTGGTCAATCTCATCTTCTTGCTCCGGGCAAACCTTTGCGACGACTCATTGAATCGGATCGGATCACCTCTCTCATTTTTTTTGGTCCTCCTGGTACTGGAAAAACATCGCTTGCGGAGTTAATCGCTCAACGAACTGAATCTCATTTTGAACGATTGAATGCGGTCGAGGCTTCCGTCCAACAGGTTCGAACCACTATCGCCCAAGCTGTCCAACGACTCCGCTATCATCAAAAGAAAACTATCCTCTTTGTCGATGAGCTCCATCGCTTTAGTAAATCACAACAAGATGTCCTTCTTCCGGATGTCGA
>JAZKBH010000083.1:5000-13849 GCA_040388725.1 Verrucomicrobiota bacterium | reverse complement strand
AAGGAACGATTCGACTGATCGGAGCAACCACCCATAACCCCTCTTTTTTTATCACAGGCCCGTTGGTCTCTCGCTCTCAAGTCTTTCAACTCGAACCTCTCTCTCCGGAAAGTCTCGAAGCCTTAGTCGATCGGGTCCTGATCGATACCGAGCGTGGACTCGGCTCTTTTCAACTCGAAATTGATCCTGAAGCGAAACACCATCTCATTCAAACGTCTGAGGGCGATGCCCGTCGTCTTCTGAATGCCTTAGAAGTCGCCGCCTTAACCACTTCTCCTGCCACAGAAGGAAAAACACGGATCACTCGAGAAATTATCGAAGCCTGCGTCCAACGAAAACTGGTTCTCTACGATCGTGATGAAGATCAACACTACGATACCATTTCCGCTTTTATTAAATCCGTCCGTGGAAGTGATCCAGATGCAGCACTCTACTGGCTCGCCAAAATGATCGAAGCCGGAGAAGACCCCCGCTTTATTGCGCGGCGCATCGTCATTCTTGCCGCAGAGGATATCGGCCTTGCCGATCCCCAAGCCCTCCCGTTAGCCGTCGCCGCACAACAAGCCGTTGAGTTTATTGGTATGCCCGAAGGACGCATTATTCTGAGTGAAGCGACTCTTTATTTAGCCACTGCTGCCAAAAGCAATGCCGCCTACCTCGCAATCGACGCCGCCCTCTCTCACATCCGAACGCACTCCACCCTCGAAGTTCCACGCAAACTTCGGAGCACAGGAGGAGCCAATAAAAAACTTTTAGGCCACGGCAAGGGCTACGAATACAGTCATGACGCTGAAGAGGGAGTCTCCTCTCATGACTTCGGTGTAAAAGGAGTGACCTTTTATCAACCAACGACCAAAGGGTACGAAAAAACAATCTCCGACCGCCTCACTCGCTGGAAAGAAATCCAAGCCGAGCGACAAAAAAACAAAGAATAAACTCAGCAAATCAAAAACATTTTCTCACGCAACGACACAACGCCGCAACGAAATTGTAAATGCAGTTGGATTTAAATAAGACTTTCTGACGTAGCGTCGCCTGCCCCGCACTCTTTGTCGGGGTTGTGTCATTACGTGAGAAAATGTTTTTATCTTCCGACAGTTGCTTCTAAAGCCTCTTTCACATCCTCAATAGTGATCGCTTTCATACAAGCCCGCAAACCGTGATGATCGCATCCCTCTTGTAAATTGGGACCACACGGACATCCCTTATTTAAAATCAATCGATTCTCCGACCAAGGAGCCCAATCTCCGACTCCGCTCGGACCAAAGAGCGCGATGACAGGCCTTCCCAAAGCCGCGGCCATATGCATTGGTGCAGTATCGACTCCAAGAAAAACTTCTGACTTCTGAATTAAAGCTGCCGTTTGTTTCAATGAAACTTGTCCCAAAACCGAAAGAGGTTTAATCCGACAGAGATCTAAAATGCGCTGTGCTTTCGCTTTTTCTTTTTCTTCAGGACCACAAGTCAAAACCACTCCCAGTTTCAGTGATTCTTGAATCCAATCAATCACCTGCGCCATTCTTAAATCATCCCAACATTTAAAGAGCCATCGAGAAACAGGATGAATATGAACAAACTTTTGAATTCCATGTCGATAAAGAAACTGCTCTGCCCAAATTTGATCATTCTCCGCTACCACCAATTCCAATCGATTCTCCGTCGTCGGCACCGAATCCAAAGGCGTCGGAATTCCCAGCTGTTTTAAAAGAAAATATTGAAAAGGAACCTGATGCAGCGTTTGAGTCGGATAACGATAGGTCTGCGTATAAGCCAAGTGATACCAACTCCAAAACGGCCACCAATTATAGTAGGTGACTCTCCATTTTGCTCCGGAAAACAGCGAACACCAGGCAGGCCGCTCGCCACTGACTAAATTCACGGTCAAATCAAAATGCCGACGACGAACCTCTCGAAAAAAACGAAATTCATTTTGAAGTCTCTCGATCCCTTTTCGCTTCGATCGATCGTAAATTAAAATTTCATCTAAATGAGGATTTCCTTGAAGCATCGCATCGGTCTCCGAATTGACGATGGCGGTGATTCGCGCCTTCGGAAATGCCTCCCGAATCGCCCGAATTGCAGGAGTCATTAAAAGAACATCCCCGATATTTCGAAACTTAAATAATCCAATCCTCTGAATCCTCGGATTTCCAGGAAGACTCAGCGGCTGAGAAGGTTTTAAATAAGTCCATTCAGATGACATGAAGCCGTACTTTTTAAATCACCCTGGCCAGAAGAAAAGAAGAATACCAAGGCAACTCAATGCGATCTCTCATACCCTCCTTTCACCAAAAGTGAATTTTTGTATTTGAAAGCGGGAGGGACGAGATTCTTCGAGTCCAGCGTTTTGGATGATCTTGGATTTATGGAATGACCCTACATCTGAGCTCATGTTGGCATCTTCCAGGGGATAACGAGCACAGGAAAGGGGAAAGATGCCAAAATTCGTCATGTTTTAGAATGCGAGTCACTCAAGGACGATTGAATACGCTGGACTCGGGGACCTCGTCCCTCCCCATCTCATTCCATGATAAAGTCTACTTTTGATGAAAGAATGGTCGCACAAAGACTGACAATTAAGCTTTAAAATATTTGAAATATAAGAACGAGAGAATGCAAAGAATGACAACCGCATTCACGGCCCACGCGATTTGAATCGTCTTTGCTCGACGCTTCAGCTTTTGAACATCAATCACCTCGGTCGAACGGGCAATTTTTCCTACCCCGGTTCCTGTAGATGATTTTGCAACAAATTGCTTCAACCCAAAATCTTTTTCATGAAACGCAGGCGACTTTGTAATCGCCAAAATCTGTTCACGCGCCTTCTCAGCACTCTCCGGACGTTCGGCCGGATTTCTCGAAAGCATCCGTCCAATGACCTGGGCTAAAAGAGGAGGAATTGCAGGACGGCGTTGATTCAACGGCATCACGGTTCCTTGAAGGTGCCCCTGAACAATCGCTTCCACCGAGTTTCCTTCAAAAGGATAATGTCCCGTTAACGAATAGTAATAAACGCAGGCTAAAGAATAAATATCCGTCAGAGCGGTTGCAGGTTCTCCGACCAATTGCTCGGGGGCAATCGTATGTACTGATCCCATCACCGTCCCCGCCTCTTCTTCTTGTCCAGGAAGGCGAGTGCTTTCTGCTAAACCGAAATCGAGCAACTTCACCAAAACTTTCTTCCCATCATAATCAATCATGATGTTCTGAGGTTTGATATCACGATGGATCAACCCTTGATTATGAGCTAAGGCAAGACCTTGAAGGGACTGATCTGCAAATTCTCGAAATAAGCTGAGGGGAATCGGATTTTTACTCGCCCAATGATTGACCATCTTTCCCTTGATCAACTCCATGACGACATAGGCACCCTCTTCATCGACACCAAAGTCATAAACGGAAACAATATTGGGGTGACTTAAACTCGCGAGAATTTGCGCTTCGCGCATGATTGCTTCAAAATCCGCGGCATTTTTGAGGCGTTTGAGAGCCACTTCGCGGTTGAGTTGAGTATCGAGCGCAACAAAAACACTCCCTACCCCACCCTCTCCGAGTGGCTTGATCGGCTGGTATCGACCCGATGATTTAAAATAGGAGGCCTCGCTCATCTAGTCTCTGTTTTAACAAAAAACATTCGGCTGGCGACTTAAAAATCACCCCGCAAACCGCCACCCATAAAACGCATAGAGATCACCCTTAGAAAACACTCTTAAAGACATTGTCTCACGCAACGGCACAACGACGCGACGCAGGGAAAATGCATGAAGGAATCCTACAATCTCTTGAAAAGTAGTTTTTCAAATCAATTACCCTTCCTTTATCGGTTACTTACCTTTTCTTTGGAAATCTCGCCCCCTTCTCTCCTACATCCTATTCTTGATTTTTAAGAAATGAAGCAGACTGAACGTAGCGTCATCGCGTCGTTACGTGAAAGAATGTCTTTGATGAATTTTTACTCAGTTGACTCAGTTTTTAAAATGGAGCGACGACGGCTTTACCTCATAGACAAAAGGGAGCGTTTTTGTCTTTTCCCCTTTGACCGAAAACCCTTCCCTCATCTATGTCGCGGAGCCATCGGCACTCCATTAAAATACCTGGACTTGATTCGTGGCCGATACTTACTTCACCGATCTACTATTTTTTCGCTTCCAAGGCAGTGGAACTCTCATCCTTGGCGACTTTTCCGATCTTTGCGTAAGTCGCTGCTGTAATTTTTGCGGTCAACTCAGGATTCTTTTTCAATTCGACCAATGCTGCATCACGTCCTTGAGCAATTTGAACGCCTTCGTAGTAAATCCAAGCGCCCTTTTTCTCGACCACATTCTCTTCTACAGCGAGATCCAAAAGAGATCCTTCACGGGAAATTCCCTCGTTATACAAAATATCGAATTCGCACTCGGTAAATGGAGGAGCAACCTTATTCTTCACCACCTTCAACTTGGTGCGGTTTCCAAAAACCGTTCCATCGGCCGTTTTAAGCTGTCCAATCCGTCGGATATCAATACGAACCGAAGCATAAAACTTGAGCGCTTTACCCCCAGGAGTCGTTTCAGGACTACCGAACATGACTCCGATTTTTTCGCGGATTTGATTCGTAAAAATACAGCAGGTCTTCGCCCGGCTAATCACCGCCGTCAACTTTCTCATCGCTTGACTCATTAGACGCGCCTGACCACCGACCGAGGCATCGCCGATTTGACCTTCCAACTCTGCTTTAGTAATCAATGCAGCAACCGAATCGATCACCACGACATCCACCGCATTCGATTTAATTAAAGTCTCCGCGATCTGAAGCGCTTCTTCACCGGAATTTGGCTGTGAAACAAGCAATTCGCTCATATTCACACCGAGCTTACGGGCATATTGGGGATCCAACGCATGCTCTACGTCAATGAAAGCAGCCACACCACCCATCTTTTGAGCTTGGGCGATCACCGTCAACGTCAGCGTCGTCTTTCCTGAGGATTCAGGTCCGTAAACCTCAATAATACGACCCCGAGGGAATCCACCCGTTCCAAGAGCATGATCAATCACAATCGAACCCGTGGGAATCACTTCAATATCCAACTTCGACCCTTCGTCGCCCAACCGCATGATCGCGCCGTCGCCATATTCCTTAGCGATCGCCTGGAGAGCGAGATCGAGGTTTTTATCTTTAAGAGCCTGAGCCTTGTTTTCGGGTTTAGATTCCGCCGTCTTCGGTTCTGATTTAGCTGCCATATACATTTTCCTTTAGGTGATGAGTTACAAGTCGTCAAATTTCGTGTGGAGATATTTATTATACAAAAAGATAAATATCAAGAAAAAAATAAGATCTCGCATGGATTTAGCCTATAAGAAAAATCCCTCCCGCCTAATGACTAATAAATTGGACTTTTTGTAAAAAAACAAGTATTTCCCCAAAAACAAATTAAATACTTCCCAAATCAATAAGTTAAATATGATCAAAAAAATACAAGGCATTTTAAGAAAAAAAGCTCCCGCTATTGTCGTGTCTTACAAAGCTATCGGAGCGTGGCTGAAAAGACCTCAAAAAAAGCTTTCATCCCATGACTGTATCGATTGCTTTAAAAATATTCCTATTTGCACCCCAGAAATTTATGATGCCATTTTTAATAAACTCAATTCACAAGAGGAAGTAAAATTCATTCAAATAGGAGCAAATGACGGAAAAACACATGATCCTATTCATGCATTTGTCTCACCTTCAAAAAAATGGCAAGGAATCGTAGTAGAACCCGTTGAGTACATTTTCAATCTTCTTCTAAAAAACTACGAAAACAGAAGCGACTTAATCTTTGAAAATGTTGCCATTTCAGATTCAAATAAAGATAAAAAATTTTTTTATGTCTCTAATGAAGCCGTAAAGCAAATCAAAGGACTTAAAAATAATTACAATGGCGTAAACGGCTTTTCCTACGACCATATTGTTCGTCACTTTGGAGAAAAAATTAAGCCTTTTATTAAAGAACAAGTTATGAGGACTATTACTCTGAATACATTATTGCGCCGAAATAATATTCAAAGCCTAGACATCCTCCTCATTGATGTAGAAGGGCATGAATATTCTATTTTAAAACAATTAAATTTTTCGGAGATAAAACCAAAAGTCATACTTATTGAACATCAGAATGCGTCTTATAAGAACACGTTTAAAATGATCCTCAAACTAAAACCGCATTACACCATCTTCAGAAGTGGCGGAGATTTGATGGCAATTATACCCTCTTTTACTCCACTATTGAATAGCGAAAGAAATCGAAAGTGACTGAGAACGAGTTTTAGATCTTGAAACATTCAATTGTCCATTAGGAATAGACGCAAATGGTGGAACCGCTACATACGAACTTACATTATAATATCCTACAGCATGATCCACAAATAAATAAAATATACTAGAATCTGTCCAGCCTGAATAAACATACGACACCTTTGGTCCTTGATTTGTTCCATCGTTTATGGCGTCAGAAAAAGTAACCGGCATCTTCATTTGTCCATCTCTATAAAACTCAAAACTTGCACTAATATCTGCATTTCTATCTCCATATATTGCAGCAGAATAACTTCCCGAGACTGAAATTATATTATTATATCCTCCCATTGAAAAACCTAGCCCAGCATTACTATTTTGCTTAAAATATTCTTTAAGATCACTACCACTGACAATAAATGTAACATACGAATATGAAGTACAATCTCCGCTAAATACAATAGAACTTGGATAACTCCAAGCGCCCATTCCATCTGTCTTAAAAAACCCCTCACTTAAGCTACTAAATGTCGTAGATCCTGAAAATGTCATTACCTGCGTTGAAACATCGCTTGCAAAAGACTGATCAAACTCTGAAATTCCTGAAATAGGACCAGAGCCAGGAGGCCGGCGCCCTTGACCAGAATATGAAATATCACTTAAACCAAAAGAGGTTCCTATAATAAAGACAGCCCATATTTCAAATGCTATTTTGTATTTCATATAAATCTAGTAGTAGACCCACTCTTACTCGACAACTATCAGAATTTCTTGACGACTTCAACTTCTTCTACCATTGGATATCTTATGAAATGTTGGATCATATACTTTTTCTGCTCTGTGAGTCTTTTTTGTCAATATCAAGGAATACTTACAAGTATAGATCACACTCCCGGAAATATTATATCCACTACTGCTCTTGATTCATCATTAGGAGTTACAGGTAATATAAGAAAGACAATCCCCTCTAATTCATCCGAAACGATCTCCGACCAAATCACCCAAGCCACACCTAACACTCCTCCACATTCGCGAAGCTATTATCTTTGGGCAGAAGCAACTTCATCCACCTTATTTGCCGGAAACTTAAGCGCCGTTCTCCTGGCGGCAGCGACCGTGAATGGTTACGAGGATATTGCCACCATTTCAATCACAGGACCCAAAGCAGGAGTCAATGCAACGCGATGGGACCTCCCCTTCCAAATGCACCTCGCTTATGCTCTCTCCACAGGTAGCACCCCCTTGGGTGATGCCCCCACAACAGCAACGACGTACGCAAGATCGGGAAGTTCTGCCAGCTTCATATCAACTGATGCCACCTCTCAGATCGCTCTTTCTTATAAGACCTCAGCCGACGGAGCTCCTCAAGACAACTGGAGCGATGCCTATGCGCTCGCTAGTGGAAGTGAAACCGATGCCACGCTCGTCCCCTCCGCTCTGGAAGCAACGGTCAATCAGCCTTATTACAATTCCATCTCTTTTTCCAGCTTTCACCTCGCCCTGATGCAGTCCTCTATTCGCGATGTCGCTGCTTATAATACGTATCGAATTTTTCCTATCCCTACTCCGACAAGCGCCTTTTCGTCTAATCTGGGAACCCCCACTCGTAACGAAAAAATTGGAAATACTACTTATATCGCCTACTCTCTTGAAACAGACTCCGTCGCACTTCCGACTTACACGCTCTCCGCTTCCAATGGATTTCCTCTCACACGATGGGAAATTATTCACGTAAACCCCGATGGTTCCACACAAACTGTTTTCAGTGGTACTGCAGGAACAAGTACTTCCAATCCTGTGGCTCTAGATGCTACCTCACTTAAGCTTAACGATTTAGTGAAAACCGCAGGCACTCATTACTTCCGGGTCTATAACCGATTCGATAATGTTGACATCCCTGAATCCAGTGAACTCATCTCTGAACTTGCACTGACCGTTCAATTCGTCGTGAGAGTAAAAGCGAATATCCACACCTATGAATAAAACCCAAAAAGACCCATTCACCGCAGAGGGAGCGGAGTTTAGCAGAGGCAAAACCATTCTTTTTTATATGGATATAAAATCCGAAGGGAATGATAATTTTTTTCCCTATTTTAAAAACATTTCATTTTCCTCCTCCGTTAAACTCCGTTTCCTCTGCGGTGAAAAAATGTCTTTCTGGTTTTTATTGTTTCTCGCTCTTGCCATCCCGCTATGCAGTGAAACGATTCCACCGAAAACAACAAATCCTCCCGCTGAACAACAATTTCCCGTTCCACCACCCAAAGTGATTCCAGATAAAAAAGGACTGGAGTCGCAACGCCAACAGAGTGAATCTTTTCTGAAATGGATCGATCCCCGTCGCGTGACTAAATCGGAACAACTCAAAACCCATCTCCCTGACTTTGCCGATCAAGTCCACTATTTTGCAGATGACAAAACATTCACGCATGTTCCTCGAACGTCCGTTCTTAAAGTTCCATCCGAGGGCAAAGCTCTCGCTTTGTTTAAATCTGACAAAGAAATAAAAAGCAAAACTTTCATCGAACCTGAGTCTATTATTCGAGAGCATCAAAGCCTGTTTGAAAAAGTGGAGGCGACCGAAGGTAAAGCCCCTCCT
>JAZKBH010000083.1:0-4990 GCA_040388725.1 Verrucomicrobiota bacterium | reverse complement strand
ATCAAAGACAAAATTGTGATTCTCTATTCTTTCGGAAAAGTGACAGTCCCGCAGAAATAAAACCGAAGACAAGGTTTCGAACGACGGCACAACGCCACGGTAAAAAACCAAGAACCTTGTATATTCTCTGAAATAAAAACGTACCTTTAAAAGCCGTGTTGTATGGGAAAATAGTATTTTCGTTGCGTCATTGTGTCGTTGTGCGAGATCCTCCTGTCTTTGGTTTGCTTTCCCAGATAGGAAAGGCTACGATCTGGCCTATGACTCAACCGTTTTATTTCCAGAAAAAAGTCGCCGTCACCGGTGGACTCGGTCTCATCGGAAGCTTTCTCACCCGTGAGCTCGTGGATCAAGGCGCTCGTGTCATTCTCGTCGATGACGAATCTAAGGGATCTTGGAAATATATTCCTGATCTTCAATCGAAAGTCGAATACCGCAAAGGGAGTCTCGAAGATGCTCGATTCGCAATTGAGTCCCTCGAAGGAGCGGAGTATGTGTTCCATCTCGCTTCTCGCGCCTATGGTGTCGGCTTCAGTCAGAAAAATAATTTTGAAATGTTTCGCTTCAACGATCTCGTCAATACTCACGTCCTCGATGCGATTGCCGCGATTAAACCCATTCAATCTTTGGTTGTTAGCTCCTCTTGTATTTATCCGGATGATGGTCCGACACCGATGAGCGATTGTTATCCGATTTCCGGCGAGCCCGAGAATGTCAATTGGGGATATGGATGGGCCAAGCGCATTTTGGAGCAAAAAGCAATTATCTATCAAAAAGAGACTAAAATCCCGATCACCGTAGTTAGACCTTTTAATATTTATGGAGAACATTATCACTGGGTCGGCGAAAGCTCTCAAGCGATCCCTATGCTTATCCACCGCCTGATGCTCGGTGAAAATCCGATGATCATCTGGGGTTCTGGAAATCAACGGCGAAATTACGTTCACGGATTGGACTGTTCGCGAGTCATGTTGCGCTTAGTGGAAAATGGCTACTTTGAGCGACCGATTAATATCGGACGCGAGGAGACGGTTTCCGTTAAAGATTTGGTGAAACGCCTTGCCCAGTTTTCCGGTCTTACTTGTGAAATTCAATGCGACCGAACCAAACCGGAAGGACGCTTTATTAAAAGCGCAGACAGCAAACTTCTGATGGCTGCTCTGGGAGATGACTTTGATTGGAAAATCACTCTCGATGAAGGGTTAAAACGAATGCTCGAGTGGTACCGCGTGACTTTTTCTTAAAGACAAAAGATATTTCTAACAAAGGGGAACTAAGTTTTAAAATTGACCATCCCTTGACGATTTCCATCTTATCGACCACTTACCAATGAAATGAAACCTCAAGAAATCATTGCGAAAGAAGCCGTCGATAGCGCCCTAAAAATTCATCGAAAATTAGGCTCACGTCTTTTTGAAACAGTTTATGAAACCGTTCTGGCAAGCGAACTCGCAATCAAAGGATTTACCGTGGATCGACAAAAAACAATCCATATTGAATTTGAAGGCAAAACATTCGAAGAGGGATTTCGGGCTGACTTATGGATCGACAATTATTTTATCGTGGAGGTTAAATCTATCGACAAACTTGCCCCTATTCACACCAAACAATTACTCACCTATTTACGTCTCGCAAAACTGCCGCTTGGCCTTCTCATTAACTTTGGGGAAGAAACTCTGAAGGAAAGCATTAAAAGGATCCCCAACTTCGAATACCTACATAAAAATTAAGAACTTTGTTCCCCTTTGTTAGAGACATCTCCCTTTTTCTTGGAATATTTATGACCTCAAAGACTCTTACCTGTATGAAATCCCTGTTGTTTTTGATCGCGCTTGTGTTAACCGTTCAATCGAAGGAGACCGTTATGAAAACTGAAACCGCTATTGTTGGAGGGGGATGCTTTTGGTGCGTCGAAGCCCTCTATGAAAAGGCCCCCGGAATTCTTTCAGTGGAATCCGGTTACGCCGGGGGAAAAATCAAAAATCCCTCCTACGAACAAGTCTGTTCGGGTGCCACGGGACACGCGGAAGTCGTAAAAATCACGTTTGATCCTTCGATTGTTTCCTATTCCCATGTCATCGATCTCTTTTGGAAAGCGCATGACCCTACCACCTTAAATCGTCAGGGAGCCGATTCGGGAACCCAGTACCGATCCATTATCCTCTATGGAGATGAAAACCAAAAGACGCTGGCAGAAGAGTCAAAAAAGAGAGCGGCATCCCTCTTCAAAGACCCTATTGTCACCGAAATCTCTCCCCTTACTGAGTTTTATCCCGCCGAGGAGTATCATCAGCACTATTTTAAAAACAATCCAAACCAGCCCTATTGCCAAATCGTGATCAAACCGAAGGTCGATAAATTTAAACCTTAAAACCATTACATTCTGGAGAGAAATGAAAATCCTCTTTTTGATTTCCTCCGCTCAAACGGCTTTTTGATGTCGTCGGAACTGGGGGATAAAAATCGAATTTGCAATCCCCTCGGGAGCCTCTACGGTCACTCTTATGTCTGATACTGAAGTCAAATTTCCAAAGAAGCCCAAAACCGAGAAACCTCCTGTACGGAAGCGTCCCAAAAACGAGAATCCTAACGGAGGAGATGACGAGAACGAATCGATGAGAGGCGTCTTCCTTTTTATCGCCTCGATTGCCGCGATTATCCTCGCCTTTTACTTCTTTCAAAAACCGATGGGATCGATGGATGACATCCAACTCTCAAAGCTCAAAGAGATGGTTCGAGTTCAAAAAGAAACCGGTCAAAAAACAATCGAATCTTTGGTTTTTGTTCGGGAAAACACCGGCAAAGCTTACATTGAAGGCAAGTATCTGAAGAAAGCGGAAAAGACCGGTCAAAACGTCTCAACCGCTTTCCATACGAATATCGATACCGACTGGAACCGAGATCTTCCTGCCTTTTTGGCGAGCAATGGATTTCCGGATATCGATACCAAGCCGGTCGATAATCTTTGGTCGCAAACCTTGATTGGGATGCTCCCCTTTCTTCTTTTTGTTCTTTTCCTGTACTTTCTGTTCCGTCAACAAATCAAGATGGCAGGAAAAAATGCTTTTACCTTCGGAAAGAGCCGCGCCAAAATGCTCTCACGCGATAAAAAGAAAATCACATTCAAAGATGTCGCGGGCGTCGAAGAAGCAAAAGATGAAGTCCAAGAAATTGTCGACTTTCTGAAAGATCCTAAGAAATTTTCAAAACTCGGAGGCCGAATTCCTAAAGGAGTTCTCATGGTCGGCCCTCCTGGTACCGGTAAAACCTTAATTGCAAAAGCGATCGCCGGTGAAGCCGACGTTCCTTTCTTTAGTATTAGCGGTTCTGACTTTGTTGAAATGTTTGTCGGGGTCGGTGCTTCCCGTGTTCGTGATATGTTCGAACAAGGACGCAAAAACGCCCCCTGTTTGATTTTCATCGATGAAATTGACGCTGTCGGACGCGCCCGTGGCACCGGAATGGGTGGCGGACATGACGAACGAGAACAAACGCTCAATGCGATGCTCGTCGAAATGGACGGAATTGATTCCCACGAAGGAATCATCATGATCGCCGCGACAAACCGCAAAGATGTTCTCGATCCCGCTCTTCTTCGTCCCGGACGATTTGACCGCGAAGTCATGGTCAATCTCCCCGATATTAAAGGCCGCGAAGAGATTCTTAAAGTTCATGCCCAAAAAGTGAAACTCGATATCAAAGCCGATCTTCACTTGATTGCACGAGGAACTCCCGGATTCTCCGGCGCAGAACTCGCCAATCTTTTGAACGAAGCAGCTCTTCTCGCGGTTCGTCGCGGAAAAGAATCGATCGAACAAAGCGAACTCGAAGAATCCCGCGATAAAGTTCGTTGGGGACGCGAACGCCGCAGCATGGCGATGACCGAGGAACAAAAAAAGATCACCGCTTATCATGAAGCCGGACACGCCCTTTTGAATGTCCTTCTTGAACACACCGATCCTCTTCACAAAGTTTCGATTATTCCTCGTGGACCCGCTCTCGGCGTGACGATGATGCTTCCAAAAGAAGATCTTTTGGGTCACTCTCGCCGAAAAATTATTGATGACCTTTGCGTCACGATGGGCGGACGCGTCGCTGAAGAAATCTTTATTGGAGATATCAGCAGCGGAGCCTCCGGCGATATCAACATGGCTACCTGGTATGCCAAAAAGATGGTCTGCGATTGGGGTATGAGCGAAAAACTTGGAATGGTTCATTATGGAGGCGATTCGAATATGACCTTCCTCGGACGCGATCTCGGCTCTCAACGAAGCTATAGTGAGTCGACCGCCCAAACGATCGATAAAGAAGTTTTGGAATTGGTGAATTCCGCTTATCAACGCGCAAAACAATTGATTCTGGAACACCGCGACAAGATGGAATTGATCACACAAGCCCTCTTAGATTATGAAGTCTTAGATGGCCATCACATCATCGATTTGATTAAAGAAGGAAAGATGAACAATCCTCCGATTAAGAAGATTGATCCTCCTTCGAATCCAACGCCTTCCGAGCCACTCCCTGCGAATCCTCCGGCCGCTAAGCCGAAAAAAGATGACGGATTGCTCCCCGGATTCCAAGGCGCTCCAGCATAAATACAAAGGCATTTTCACCACGGAGGCGCAGAGACACAGAGTTTAAATGCATTTTGGGTTTGAAACCAAAACCTCGGTGTTTTTCTCTGTCTCTGTGACTCTGTGGTAAAACATTCTTCATTTATGCATCAGAAACTCGTTATCGGCACTCGGGGTTCACCGCTCGCGTTAGCTCAGACGAAACTTTTTCAAGTAAGAATCCAAGCACTCCTTCCTGAGTGGAATGTTGATCTTCAAATCATCAAAACCACGGGGGATGCTTGGGCGTTACAAAACCAAAAAGAACTTCCTGCCGGTAAAGGAATTTTTACCAAAGAACTCGAAGAGGCGTTGTTCGATGGGAAAATTGATCTTGCCGTTCATAGTCTTAAAGATCTCCCCGTAGAGAATCCTAT
>JAZKBH010000082.1:0-24877 GCA_040388725.1 Verrucomicrobiota bacterium | reverse complement strand
CTCTAATATGATATAAGATCATGACACGAATTTCTGAATAAGAGTGTCCCCAGCTCAATATAAGACCGTGACATCCCAAGCGAGGATCCAAGCTCTTGCCTTCAACGCTCTCCGGGTCTCTACGCCAAGAGCTTGAACAAAACATAGAAAATGCTATCACTATTATTAACCAGTCCCTCCACTCCAAGTGGAGAAAAAAGGCGTCCGGATCAATGCCACGGAAAATGATGGAAAACGTTAATTTATGAACCGAATTGATTACTACAAAGAAAACCCCGAACTCTTCACTAAACTTCGAGAGATCCGAAAAGAATTTGATCAATTTACTTTGGATGCAAGGTTGAGAGCCGTAATCGAGCTCCGTGTCTCTCAGATCAACGGATGTGGTTATTGCATTGACCTTCATAGCCACGAGGCAAGGGTATTAGGGGAAGATCAGCAGCGCCTGGATATGTTACCGGTTTGGAATGAATCATCGTTTTTTGATGATCGAGAGAGAGCTGCATTGGCTTGGGCGGAATCTGTAACGATGCTTTCCGAGAGACATCCAGAGGATTTTGAATACCAGGAAATTTTAAAATTTTTTTCCGAGCAAGAGGTTGTTGAGTTAACTCTTATTATTTCAATGGCCAACTTTTGGAATCGAATCGCAGTCTCATTTAATAAACACCCGATAAGAAAAAATGCTTAGATTATTTAAATATTGAATCGCGCACTGCATTCAGTCCTACTCTGAGGGTCAATCCAACGTTTAACTTTTTTTCAATATAAGACGAGGTCGATCCAGTCAATCCCTCTCTGAGTAAATTTCAAGAATGGTTTCGATCCCTTTTCTTTTTTCTTCGGAAAGATTTTCGTAGAACCGATTTTCGAGTATCTTATTCCTCCGCAATAAAAGCGCTCTGTCAAAAATCTTGCTCCGTGTCCACTCATTAAAACAAACTACAATGAGTTTATCGTGATCCTTTACTGATTTATAAATTTTATATCTCTTCTCATTTTCAGAGAGGGTATCATCCTCTAAAATTTTTCGGATCTGCTCGTTTCCCTTTCGAGAGCAATTCTCCAGCAACTCATCCTTGATGGAGCAAAGATATTTCCAGTCTTTCTCTGCTTCAGAACTATTTGAATTTTTCATACAAAATTTTGATCTAGGGCCTGAAAAAGCACTTCACTTTACTCATGCAGGTACCGCATGAAGCTTTAGTCCCAACGCATTCATCACCTTGAGAATCGTTCCAAATTCGGGACTCCTTTCGCCAGAGAGCGCCTTATAAAGACTCTCTCTTGAAAGACCCGTCTGACGTGCCACTTTGCTCATTCCCTGAGCACGCGCAATATCTCCAAGGGCTTTTGCGATCATCGCCGCATCCCCATTCGCTTCTTCGATCGTTGCCTCCAAGTAGGCCGCCATCTCCTTGGAATTGCGCAAATGCTGAGCCACATCATAGATAGTCGTTTTTGTTTTAGTCATCGTTCACCTCTTTTAAGTTTTCGGACAATACAATTGCTTTTTTGATATCGCGGACTTGAGTACCTTTATCTCCTCCTGCGAGCAAAATAATGATTTTCTCTCCTTGTTTTCTAAAATAGACCCGATACCCAGGACCACAATCAATCCGAAGCTCCGAGACCCCTCTCCCCACCGACTTGACATCACCCGCCGACCCCATCGCCAATCGTTCGATCCGAACCAAAATCCGCGCACGTCCCTGCAGATCCCGCAGCCGATCAATCCACTCTACGAAAACTTCTGTTTTACGTATTTGATACATTGACTCCAATGAGCTGGGGTCAGTCCAATGTATTATGCATTAAAGGCTATACATTTTAATGCCTGCTCTGGGATCAGTCCAACGTTTAACGTTTTTTTCAATATAAGACGAGGTCGATCCAGTCAATCCCTCTCTGAGTAAATTTCAAGAATGGTTTCGATCCCTTTTCTTTTTTCTTCGGAAAGATTTTCGTAGAACCGATTTTCGAGTATCTTATTCCTCCGCAATAAAAGCGCTCTGTCAAAAATCTTGCTCCGTGTCCACTCATTAAAACAAACTACAATGAGTTTATCGTGATCCTTTACTGATTTATAAATTTTATATCTCTTCTCATTTTCAGAGAGGGTATCATCCTCTAAAATTTTTCGGATCTGCTCGTTTCCCTTTCGAGAGCAATTCTCCAGCAACTCATCCTTGATGGAGCAAAGATATTTCCAGTCTTTCTCTGCTTCAGAACTATTTGAATTTTTCATACAAAATTTTGATCTAGGGCCTGAAAAAGCACTTCACTTTACTCATGCAGGTACCGCATGAAGCTTTAGTCCCAACGCATTCATCACCTTGAGAATCGTTCCAAATTCGGGACTCCTTTCGCCAGAGAGCGCCTTATAAAGACTCTCTCTTGAAAGACCCGTCTGACGTGCCACTTTGCTCATTCCCTGAGCACGCGCAATATCTCCAAGGGCTTTTGCGATCATCGCCGCATCCCCATTCGCTTCTTCGATCGTTGCCTCCAAGTAGGCCGCCATCTCCTTGGAATTGCGCAAATGCTGAGCCACATCATAGATAGTCGTTTTTGTTTTAGTCATCGTTCACCTCTTTTAAGTTTTCGGACAATACAATTGCTTTTTTGATATCGCGGACTTGAGTACCTTTATCTCCTCCTGCGAGCAAAATAATGATTTTCTCTCCTTGTTTTCTAAAATAGACCCGATACCCAGGACCACAATCAATCCGAAGCTCCGAGACCCCTCTCCCCACCGACTTGACATCACCCGCCGACCCCATCGCCAATCGTTCGATCCGAACCAAAATCCGCGCACGTCCCTGCAGATCCCGCAGCCGATCAATCCACTCTACGAAAACTTCTGTTTTACGTATTTGATACATTGACTCCAATGTATCCTAAAGGATACGATTGTCAAAATTATTTTCAATGATCCTCGGGTCAGTCCAATGTATTAAAGAATATACATTTTAAATACATAAAACAGTGGAAATCAAAGGTGTCCTGATGCCTTTTGTCCCGATCAGATCAGACCTTTGCGATCTTCGCGGCTTTGCGTGAGATATTGTCTTTAATCCGATACAAAAAGTGTCATGATCTTAAATCTAGATTTTACAGGATTCATTCTTTCTCTAAGACTTATATGAGCCTGGGGCCAGGCCAGAACGATGAAATCAAGTTTTAAATATTCATTCCCTCTCCTATGCGCGTTCTCTCTTTTATTTTTTGCGTTCCCTTTTCCCGCGCTAAAATCCGAAGAGGCTCCCCCTGATATTTTTCGACAGGCCTATCTCTTGGGAGAAGGGATCAATTTTGGAAATGCACTGGAGGCCCCCGAGGAGGGGGAATGGGGAATTAAACTGGAAACCCGTTACTTTGACTTCATTCAAAAAGCGGGATTCAAAACCGTCCGACTCCCTGTCCGATGGTCGGCTCACGCCCTGACCTCCTCCCCCTATACCATCGATCCCGTTTTCTTTCAGAGAATCGATTGGGCGATCGAAAATGCCACCCGTCGCGGATTAAATATCGTCATCAATCTTCATCACTACGACGAGCTCTTTAAGGATCCGACCATCCATCGCCCCCGCTTTTGCGCCATCTGGTCGCAGATTGCGAGTCGATATCAGAACGCCCCCTCCTCTGTTCTCTTTGAACTCTGCAACGAACCCCATGATATCGATTCATCGACTTGGAATGCCATCGTCCGTGAAGTTCTTCCGCTTGTTCGAGCCACGAATCCCCGACGTGGAATCATCCTGGGAGGGACCGACTGGAACTCCTTGAAAAAACTCTCTGAACTTCAACTTCCCGAGGAGGATCGTTCTATCATCGGGACCTTTCATTATTATTCCCCCTTCCATTTCACCCATCAGGGCGCGGAATGGGTGAAGGGAAGTGAGGCCTGGCTCGGAACTCATTGGCTGGGGAGCGGCGACGAAAAGGAAGCGATCCGAGCGGACCTCGACCATGCCGTCCGATGGTGGGAGACGAATCGACGTCCGATTTGGATCGGAGAGTTTGGTTCCTACTCCAAAGCCGATCTCGAGTCCCGATGTCGCTGGATGGAATTCATGGTTCGCGAATGTGAATGGAGACATCTCCCCTGGGCCTATTGGGAATTCGCAGCGGGCTTTGGCGTGTACGATCGATTTCAACAGAAGTGGAACTCCCCACTTTTGAGATCCCTATTCCCATTTTAAAGACAGTCATATCCATTATACTTTTACCGCAAGATTGTTTGCTTTCACTGGATGAATCGTTGACCAAATTGCTCATCGCTCATAAATAATCTTTATGAATAAAATATCATCTAACCCCTTCTTTTTAAAAAAGGTGTTTCCTATTTTCTGGTTTGGATTTCTTGTTTTTTTTGTCGCTTGCGCAATTTTTAAAGGAAATCATCGTCCTCCTCTCCCATTCTTCATCGTTCCACCTGTCATGGCAGTCCTTGGATACTCCGTTATGAAAAAACTAGTCTTCGACCTTATCGATGAAGTCTATGAAGAGGGCGATTATTTGATTTTTAGAAATTCAGGAAAAGAAGTGAAAGTTCATCTTCGTGATATCAAAAACGTAAGCTATCAAAACATCCAAAATCCACCACGAGTCACCATCACTCTTCGCTGCGAAACCGATTTTGGAAAGGAGTTAAGTTTTGCGGCACCACGAAGCTTTATTCCCTTTAAAAAGAATAAAAAAATAGAAGAACTCATTGATCGAATAGATCTCATTAGGACACAGAATTAAACAAACAAGGGAGATCAGGATTAAACGCGAGGTCATGATGTAATTTGTCACTTTTCCCTCATGACAGATTACATCATGACACGAACATCCTACGAACACCGCGATGAGCCCAAACAATAACACTTATTTATTAAAGTTATTCTGAGATAGAAAATCCATTTTAGGAATTAAAGCAAATTAAAGCTTTATTCTGCCGAGTGGGGGTTTCATTGTAAATTCACCTTCGATGAAAACGAGATCAAATGCTCGAAAGGGCTTTGTATACGAAAGTTTTAAAAACGACTTGGCAACCTGGAAAATGTTATAAGCAATGAAAACGATTTTAGGCTTTGGTGCTTCTTCGATGTACGGATCAAATGATTCTCAAGGAGGCTTTTTAAGAAGAATGGAATTGATTCTGAATCAAAATGAGCAGCATTTTAAATTCGTGAATCAAGGCGTCAGAGGAAATACCACCCGAGAAATGATCGCACGCGTATCAGAAGCAGAAAAATGCAATGCAGATCAATCGATTGTGCTCCTGGGTTGCAACGATATGCCCCGAAAGAACGAACAAGCGACCTCACAACGATCTTCTCTTGAAGAGTATGCAGAAAATTTAGAAATCCTCTTTCAGAGATTACCAGGCCAAAAAAATATTTTTATAACCTCCTTTTATAGTGAATGGGTGGAGGAAGATTTATTCTCTCAATATATGAAGATCGCTCTTCAAAAGGCAAAAAAATACCGATATGAGATATGGGATCTGTATCATGAATCCAAACCTTTTCTTTCTCAATATGTGGATTCAGATCTCCTTCATTTTAACGATGCGGGACATCAATACATTAGTGAGACCCTCTTAAAGCGTCTCTAAAATTTGGAGGAGTCGAAGATCATTTCAAAATAGTCGAATTTTGATGGTAGAGCAGTAAGCCAGTGACACCCACGCTTGTATTATTTTTTCTCGCCTTTGAGAGAAGCTCTCGAAGCTCGATCAAGCTAAAAGGCTTGGTTGCCGCACTCACATAAACCAACTGAATGAATGACATTCTCTTGAGAATGCACCCCTTATCCCATTAGCGAAGCTTTGATTCCAAAAATAAAAAGTGAACAAAGGATCACTCCAACGTTCGATGTTTTAATCGCACAGACCAAAATTCATGTTCCGATGTGATATCAAACTAATAAATGACATCCTGACGCCTTTGCTTCATTCTATTGTCCAAAGACTCTCCCCTATGAAAACGAAATTTATCTCATTGTTTTTTGCTCTAACAGTCACTTCCATTCTCTACGGACAAACCCAAAAACTCGATGACGAGTCAATGGCATTGGCATCCTTTTTAAGCGGGAAAAATTTTAAATCGATCCAACTCGAGAAATATCCGACAGGACATCAATATGCGATGGTCAAACTCAATGGCGTCGATGCCCGGTTTATTCTCGATACTGGAGCCGGAGCAACCATCGTCGATACCAAGCTGAAGGATCGTTTTCAGTTAAAGACCATCAACTCCTCTTTAATGGGAGTCGGAGCCGGCGGAGGCAACCTTTCAGTTCAAGCCACCACCGGAAATACGCTGGAGATCGGAGACGCTTACGAGAACAAAAATCAACCGATCATGCTGATGAGCCTCGAACATATCAATGGAGCCTTGAGAGCTATGCATCTGCAGGAAGCTGACGGCGTCCTGGGAGTCGATGTCTTAAAAAACGGCTCCGCTCTCATTGACTTCAAAAATATGCTCCTCTATTTGAAAAAGTAATCAGGGTTGAGTTGAATCGTCCCTCTAAATTGTATTGAATCAACCTTCTCTCTGGTAGACCAATTCTCCCGTTTTTGATAAAATCATCTCATGAAATCAAAGATTTCTCCGCTTCTTCTTGTCCCCTGGGTCGTCTGGATCGCAATTCTCAATGGCGTCTTGATGGTTTACTTTGTTATTGGGAAACAGCATTCTCTTCCCGAAGATATCTCAGTGCAAAAGGGACTTCCTCTCTTGATTCCCTTTGTCCTTTCGATGATTGTTCGCCACGGATTCCTTCTTCGATCCCCTCACTATAACACTGTTTTTCTACGAATGATCATCGGCTTGGCTTTAGCTGATGCCTCCTGCTTTATTGGAGTTTTTCTTGTTCCGGAACTCGAACTCCTTGGATTGATCCTCAGTATCCTCGCCATTCTTCAGTATATTCCCTTCTACATGAATGCATTGATTCCAGACTTTCCCTCTGAAAAAAATCCCGATTTCTCTTCAGATTCACATTAAAAAACAGAAGGAGATTTTTCTCCTCAAGAGAGTCGATAAAAGTCCGATCACACGATAAGACCTATAAAGGAAATAAAAAATGAAACTCGGACGAATTCTTGAAACTGTTTTATATGCAGAAGATCTTGCTGCTGCTGAAAAATTTTATATTCAAGTTCTCGGGCTTGATCTCGTGGAAAAAATGGAGGGACGACATCTCTTTTTTCGATATCACTCGGGAATGTTTTTGATCTTCAACCCTTTTGCAACGGAAAAATCGCCTTCAGAACTTCCCCTCCATGGCTCCCATGGAATAGGCCACGTGGCATGGGCGATCTCTCTCGATGAACTGCCTTACTGGCGAGAAACCTTGAACACGTCTCATGTTCCCATTGTAAAAGAAACGTCCTGGGGAAATGGAAGTCATTCGATCTATTTTCATGATCCCGCTGGGAATTCTTTAGAATTCGCGACCCCTTCCGTATGGGGAATGACCGAATAATAGAATAACGATTGCCTTCAGGTCGCGGTGTTCTCGTCATGATGGGATTTGTGACATAAACTCATAAATCATAACAAAACAACCTACATCTTGAATTAAATGCCTCTTTGATTTCCTTTCTCTTTCATTGGTGGCGCACCCTCTCTCTCGAATTCCTGGGGAATAATATTGAATCCAAAACCCGGGCAGGTACTTTTCCGCCATGAATTCTAACGAGGAGAATCCGAAATCGATGCAGAAAGCAGCCTGTGTCGCATTTACCGTGGCATTCGGCCCCGTTTATCCGCAGATGGCAGAATCGACTCGGAATTCATTTCATGCCTTTCACCCCGAGATTCCATTTCTTATTTTTACAGAAGAGGAATATCGGGATCTGATTTCTGAGACTCCCGCCCCATGGAAAGGGGAGGTCATTTCTCTCCGAATTTTGATCGGCTGGTTCCTCTCTTTGTCCTACCAAAACGTCATTTATCTGGATGCAGATATGATCGTTTTGGGACCCCTCGATGCGATGAAGCCTGAAAAACTTCAGACGGTATTGACCTCCGATGCCTGTGATATTGCGGGGGCAACGATCCCCGGAATGTCGAGAGTCACTTCCAGTTTCGCCTATTCCTCCGGAACCGCTTTTTGGAAGATTTGGGCGTGGATGAATTACTCTTATCTTTTCCCCACGATCGATTATGCCTGCATCGATCAGATCTCACTGAGACTTCTCGAGATGGATCCGGAAAATCGATGCAAAATTTATCCAGAGAAAGAATCAAAGACTTACTATAATACATGCGTCTTTGAGTGTGAGGGCGAATGGCGGGTGAAAGATGAAAAGGTTTTCAAAGGAGATGTCCGCGCAATGATCTATCACTCGGCGGCCTCCCCTCATCGGGGGATCGGCAGCCTTCCTCTTGAAATCAGACCCTTTGCGGAAAAACTTATCCAACGCGGTCTAGAAAAGCCAACGTACCTCGATTTTAAAGCACTTTGCGAATTGAAGAGAGACGCATTTCACGATCAGGTCTTCGACCTCTTTAAAGCCATGCCGACGCTTCCGCTGGAGGAGCCGTTTAATTTTATCAATCCTAAGAATCCTTTTGAATGGGCGTGTGTTGCTCCCCAATTTTTTGATCAACACCGTGCTCCCTCGACGATTTTCAAACGTCGACTTGATCCGAAAATGGGCGTTTTTCTTTATACCCTCACCTGAGCGGAATGCCAAAGGTCTCTTGCATTGGGAATTTAAAATCGGGAGGGCCAATCCCGCACATGCGGGAGCGGCCTTGATTTGAGAGGGAACAGAAGCAGGGGTGGGAAATAGGACAGAGACAATTGATTTACATGGTGCCGAGTTCCGCAGGGGCGGAAACGAGACGATCCTTCATCAGAAGGAGGTCACAGGAGGTGACCCAGAGTGAGCGGGAGCGAATGGAGTCATCATGGACTTGAAGAATCACCGCTGATGAGACGTTTACCCAATAAATACGGCAAAGACAGTTATTCACATGCATGTAAAACCGATACAAGGGATTATGGTTTTAAAGCCAAAATGTAGAACTCATTTTCATCGCTTGTATCTGCCTTTTACATCTATGCTCAATTGTCCTATGACCTAGGATCAATCCAGTGTTTACAATTTTATCTGTTCCTAAGGCATCTCAATACGCTTTTCCCGTCTGCAAATAGATACTAATCCGACGATAAAATCCCCAATTATTGATAGGGATCACTTTCCCTGCAGCATATCCGTTCAACGTTTTGGCCTGCATCGCTTGGGCTAACGAACTGTTTCCATGGTAAGCCGCAGCGAGGCCAATCAATAACCAAGGATCCTCGTCATAAGCATAGGTCGTATAATTGGGGAAATATTTATTCAGAACATTCCATCCTGAATTATAGAAAACGGAGGGAATGCCGACTCGATAAGCTTCGGTAAAGATTTGAGTGACGCCATCCGGATAAAAGGTAAGGGGGCTCTCCAGCGGATCTCCTACGGAGTTAAAATTGCCTTTATTCTCCCATGTATTATAAAAACCGCTCATATTGAGAAGCGTTGACCCTGATTTTAAATTATTCACATACATGTAAGTTTGAATACCGTAGGCGATTTTATTGGCGATCTTCGTGTAGGAAGCGCCGAGAGTGGGATCCCCGAGGTTGTTGACTAAAACTGCGAAATCGGTCAGCCCGCGATAGGCTTCTGCGTTATCTTCAGTATAAGCAATAGGATAGACGGATGCACTTTGAAAAACATGGGTTAATCCATTCGGCCATTGAGAAGCAATGAGATTGTTATTCGCAATTTTTTTGAGTGCCTCCAAAACGGTGATCCCCTTACCTGGAATCACTGAGTTAAACCAGGCTTTATCTCCGGTCACGGCGTAGTATCGAGCACAGAGCGAAAGAAACGTGGCCGCATAGGAATCATCGCTGTCGGAGTATTGTTTCTCTTTGGTATCCGGATTTGTATATTCGACAGGATAATAAAACGAATTGAAGTCAACACGTCCTGAAACAATATTGAAATAGACATCATTGATGCTAAAATTGGCATTTAAATTCGCAAGATAGAGATTCATATAGGTCTTTACCTGCGTAGGAATGACATCCACAAAACCAAGCAATCCGAGGTTCGCAAAATACCAATTCAACCGAGCATCATCTTCCGCCACAGTATAAGCTCCTGCGAATCTCCCGGCTGTAATTCGAGTCTTTTGAAAGGCAGGAAGCGGGTCATATCCCGTTAATTTAATCGGTGGAATGACTTGCGCCCTTAAAACCTCCAAAAACAAACTGACGACCAATATCAACATCCAGATTCTTTTCATACGATTCCTTTTACTCTAAAGAGTGGTTTTACTTTATAATCAAGTAAACTGACCCTAAATCTTTATTTCGCAACTTAAAACTGAGAGATCGTCATAAAGGAGTCGAAAACAAAGGCATTTTTCACCGCAGAGGACGCAGAGGGAACAGAGGAAGGAATTTTGGTTTTAAAACAAAAACGATATTTTAGATTTTCTCTGCTGAAACCTTGGATCTTCCGGGAGCGTTTTAACTTATCTGGACTCTATCCCTTGTATCCACCTTTTTATCCATGCAAAGAGAGAACAATTTCAGTCTCTACCGAAAAACTACGGAACTGCTTCCACGATAATCGTATGATTAATAGGTTTCACGGATGCTTTGATCTCCTTCGAATACGAATTCCATTTCTCACCCGCTTTTTTATCTAAAACCGAAGTCGCCGCCGCGACCTCCTGATCTCCTGGGAATTTCTGTCCTAATACGCGAAATCCTCGATAAATGGTTTTGATCCAATCGGTCTCATACGCTTCTTTTTGCAAAATCTGTTCACTCATTTTATCAAAAGAATCATTAAAGGGATTGGGGATAAATTCATCCGCAAGATTAATCCCTTTTTCCAAGTCCTCACGGGAGTATGTTTTACTCTGATCACCCCATTTTACACTTAACTTAGGGGCAGGAGCATTTTTAACAATGAACGTCACTCGATTGAGATCGCGATTAAAGGGGAGATAGGGCAAAATACTCAAAGCATATTTTGGTGAAGTTTTATCCCCTGAAAAACAAAAAGGATATCGGGTACTTTCAATTTCCGCTTTTCCTCCTGTGAATGACTTTACCTGATGTCCATTCACTCCTTTGCTCTCCCCTTTATAATCCAAGGTAATTGTTCCAAGATCTCCGTCAAAGTTCATGGCCTTGAGAAAAGCATACGCCATAATGAGGTGCCCGTTGGATTGAGGGTGGATTCCATCCCCTCCTCCAACTTCATACTCATTACCGAGGGCGGCTTTCGCCTTCGCCATGACTTCCATCATCGTTCCGTGGACATCCGCATAAGGGAACTGATTATCCGCCGCGATTTTTTTTGCAATTTCCGAGAGTTTCTCGAGATTTTGATTATAAACCTCCGAAGGAATTCGTTTGAAATAAAACGAATCGACCGCTCCGGGGCCGCCGACCACGACAAAAGCGCCATTTTTCTTTAGTTTCTGAACAATTTGAACGAGCGGCTTTTCATAAGCGTCTCCGACGGTCGCGTCAAAGGGTTTATATAGCCCGTCATTCATTCCGTAACAGAGAGTCGCAAAAGTGGGACGATAGAAATCAAGATCAAGATCCATCCGGCTGAGAAAACCAACGGCTTTTTCACCGCTCCATCCATATTGAAACGAACTGGTTCCTAGCTGAGGCTGACAAACCGTCAAATAAAGCTCAATGAACCGCGCATAGAGCTTCTGCTCCGTGATGGAATCTCCGATGACCGCAACCTTCGAGTTCTTGAGCGCCTCAAGTTCTTTCGCTGAAAGGAGAGACGCAGAAGTGAATAAAAAAATAAAAAAGAATGAAAGAGGAACGAAACGAAAAAACATCTTCATTTCAAAATCGTAGGAGAGAACCCACAAAATAAAAGGGCATTTTTCTGCCGCCGATTGAAATGATTGAAAATGAAACCAATCAGTCGAAAGAGATAAAACCTTAAAATCACTCCTTCTCCATTACCCTAAATAGTGAGTCCTTTAAGGAGCTTTAACCCTTTCGGCAAGTTCAACAAACTCACTATCTGAAATTGTAAATCCCTTGCCACTGAAAGGTTTGTCGAGAGCAAGAAGAAGATAAATATTAATGGCAATACAGGCGGAGAAGACAAAGTCGGTAAAAAATAAAAACCGTCTTCTTCCCGATCCCAAAATAACAAAGCCAATCCATGTTAGCCCGCCCGTAATCATCAATGCGGTCACCAGGAGAGGGTGAAGCTCGCTTTCCAAAAGAGCAATTCGTTCCCGCCGTGCATTATTAAATTCCATAAGAGAATCGAGTATTTTTCCCGAAATAATGGGACTGGAGGAGGGCAAAAGGGTCTTCTGGATACAGGCATGCCACAGTTGATCTTTAAAGGCATCGGTCTTAGGACTGAAATGCCCTTGCTGCATCGCAGGCCACTCATCATGCGAGAGGCTCTCGAGATAACTGTGAATCGACTGAACGACCTTTTCCGAATCGGGAAGTTCGGAAACCAAACGGTAGATTCCTCTCAGGCTATTTACCTCCTTCTGAACAATCGATTCTGCGCCATTATAAGTTGTCCAAAGATTCACGATTAAAAATCCGAGAACAAAGGCAAAAAGGGTGGAGACAAACCCGATGATCGAACTTAAAAAGCCCCGTTGCTCCTCGTTCAATTCATGTTTGAGAAATACCCTCAAAAACTGCGATACGAGCGTAAAGATTAATGAGATTCCGATACTAAAGAGAATACACTTTACGACTTCATTCATGGCTCAATCGTGGTCCACTCAAACAGATAAAGCAAGATCAAGAGAAAATTCCGTCAATGTGCAATTTTAGACCCCCTAGAAGCTGTCGAGATTAGAAATAGAACAAAGGGCAATTTATTAACATGGTGCCGAATCCGTTGGGAACGGATGACCTGCCCCGATTTTATCGGGGGACGATCCCGCGAATGCGGGAGGTTGCAGGACGCAACCTGAGTAAGTCGGGAGACGAACGAATCATCATGGAGTTGGAGAATCCCTTTCAATGTCGCAAACAGGGAAAATAGAACAAAGCCAATTGATTCACATGGATGTAAAACCGATACACGGGATGAAGATCAGTAAATCCATTTTTGCTTTTAAAATCGTAAGTCCCTTGTATCTGCCTTTTACATCCATGTTCATTTTTCACAAACCTCGAAGGCCATCGAAATAAATATTTACGAGACAAATGAAAAACGGAGAAGGATTTTAATCCTTCTCCGTTATAATTATGATCGGATTTTAGTGATAATCCTTTTCAAATTATCTTTTTCCTCCGTCGAAATCTGAATGACAATCTTCGGATGAATCGTCACGAATTCGCTGAGGAACAAATCCCGGAAGTTCGCTATCTTTAAAGGCAAAGACGTAGAACATATTGGGATTCGCAACAAGTCCACGGGTCTGATCATTAGGGAGCTTTAGTGGATCTGCATTCGTCGCGAGAAAGTCATTATCATTCGCAAAGAATAAGGTGTGCACGGTTTCACCTTGAATGACCACGTCCTGCCCAAAAGCCAGCCCTTCCATTTTGGAAGGAATCATATAGCTACTGAAACCGGCCGCAGTGATCTTCGCGACGAAATCAAAAAACAGACTCTTCGGAACTGCAAATGATGAAAGATCCGCATTCGGACCTGCTACATGAGTGATATCCTGAGCGCCGGCGATATCAATTAAATAGACTTTTTTCACCAGAGCTTTGGAGGCGGTATCCGTCAACAATGGCTTTTCGCCAAGTCCCGTACCATCTCTTTCATCCACCAAAAATTGGTGATTATTCACCGCCAAAATGTCACTCACTCCTGAACCGCCTGCCGATAGTTGATAGGCATACTCATGGGTCGCACCATTTTGGATATTCACAGTCACAATACGGAGACTCCCCTTTTTATCTTGTTCAAGGTTTGCTTGCATAATCCCCACCAACATCTTGCCATCCGGAGTAATCGCCAATCCTTCCATTCCTTTGTTTGTGACACGACCGACCGGGTTGTTCGCAATCTCTTGGGCGCTCTGAGAGCTGAGAGAAGTAATGGCGAGATTCGTTGGAAGCTCAAATGAGCGAATGCGACTTCCCGTCTCACGATCGAATTGGTAAATGTAAGGTCCGTATTCATCCGAAATAAATACTGTTTTACCATCGTTAGAGACTCGAATGCTTTCAGGATCAAGTCGTCCATTATTCGGATTCGTCGAAGGCTTCGTTGCATCAAAGTTATCCGAGCGACCTGTAAAGTAGTTCGTATGACGAACCGCATTTAAGGCAGGTGCGCCGGAACCGAGGGGAGTCACTCCGTCAATGCGATATCCTAATCCTGCGCCGGTACCATAATTCAGGCGAGTCCGACTCGATAAAAGTGTGGTGTCGAGAAGCATCGGAGTGAGGGTAAAAGGAAGGCCTGTCAGGGGATCGACTCGATGAGCAAGACTCAGATTTAACGTTTGAAAACGATTAATATAAGAAACCGTATCGTCAACCAGTGGATTGTAAGGATTTGCATTCGGTCCGCGATCCGGAATGGCAAGAAAGGTTGTTCCACCTGCATAGGCAAGACCGGAACCGAGCCCGCCGAGAGTATTCCCGGCGATTCCGTTTTCAAGAGGAGCCGATGTTTCTGTCGCAAAATCTTCATACGTGCCGCTAATACTTCCGACCGCAATAAGATCGACGGCACGAGCGAATGGAGCAACCAAAGCCGTAGCCACAACAAATGCGACAAAGGCCTCTTTTTTAAAGTTTTTTTTCATATTAAATCTCTTTGGTTAAATTGTTTGTTATTAAATTTCTGACCGCAATGAGGAATAGGAAGAGGAAGTGTCGTCACCATCTCGCTGCAGTAACATTTTAGTTACAACGACATTGAATGTTTCTCTAAGCTCATAAACCAATAATTAAAAATCGCTACTAAACCTTAAAGCACCTCTGGAAACTGCATTTTTAACCTCCGTTCCCCTTTGTTCCTCAGTTAAAAAACCCAATTTACAGATGGGGGCCTGTTTCTTTTGGAATATTTAGAATTAAAACCTGAGGTCGGAGGAGGCTGATACTTATTTTCTACGCCAAAATAAATCTGTTTTTCCCAAACGAAATAGTCATTTATAAGCGACAAAAAAGAGACGCCGAAAGGGAAAAAGAACTCGTCCATCTTTTTGCAGAGGATAAGCCTTACAGTAGCCATCAAGGACTTGCTTTTCGAACTCGATTTGAAGGTCCTTCTCGGGAAGTGCTTGTAAAAAAGGACGAAGTCCTGTTCCTCGAAACCATTCCAAAATCGACTGATGACTTTCCATGATATGAATATATTCGGTTTCCCACATCTCTAAACGAGAAGAGAGCGGCTGAAGCAGATCATAGTAAAAACCGGGGCTCTTTTTGATCAGCGCTTGACGAGGTCCCTCCATTCGATCTCTCCATTGGGAATCCATCGCAACCTCCTGGACGATCAAATTGACCTTTGAATCATAATGGGCCGGGATTTGAGCAGCAAATGCCCCGTAGGTCTGATTCATCAAATGAGGAAAAAGAATTTCATGCTGAGGAACCCATTGAAGAGCCGCATTGGAAAAAAGAAGATCGACCGGCTCCGGACTTGTCCATGAAGCAATATCGGAAAGAATCCATTTTCCCTTTGGAAAACTTAAAGAGGCCGAATGGATCATTTCAGAAGAATTATCAAGACCAACGATTTCAGCATTCGGCCATTTTTGAGCGAGGACTTCGGTACTATTTCCAGGACCACAGCCAAGATCTACAATACGACCTGGCTCAGAAATTTGAATCCTCGCCGCCAAATCAATCGAAGGTTGAGTTCTCTCCTTACCAAATTTTAAGTAAAGACTGGCATCCCATGTAGGCATCGGTGAATTCTACAAAATCTTGATCTTTTTCTCTATGATAAACTTAAATTCTCTTCATTACGTTTTTATCGCACGATCAAAAAACGCCTCTATCCGATTGACTTCGTCTAAGGAATAGATCAAGTGGTCTTATGGATTGGGATGAAAAATATCGAAAAAATGACGCACCCTGGGACCGTCAAGTTCCCTCTCTCCCCCTTCGACAATATTTGGAGCGTCATTCCATCCAGGGACGCGTACTCGTTCCCGGATGCGGTCGAGGACATGAGGTCGCACTCGCGATCGAATATGGATTCGATGCCGTGGGACTCGATATTGCCCCGACAGGCATCGAACAAGCAAAAGCTCTCTACCCGCATCTCAAAGAGCGTTTCATTTTGGGAAGTCTCTTCGATCCTCCGCAGGAGCTCCAAGGAACATTTGACTTCGTCTTCGAGCATACCTGTATGAGCGGCCTTCCCCCTTCCCTGCGTCCGGACTATCGACGAGGAATCGATCTTACTTTGAAGAAAGGAGGCCTCCTGATTGGCGTCTGGTATATCAATCCCGATCGAGAACCTGATCATGAAGGCCCTCCTTATTCTTTTAGCGTCGATGCCCTCACCTCACTTTTTGCCGAAGGTTACGAAATCGTCGAGGACTATGTCCCGGATATCGCTTTTGAAGGACGCTTGGGTCGTGAGCGGATTCGCGTGCTCAGAAAAAGTTAACAATCCGAAAGTCTTTTTATCATTGGATGATCACGAGGCCCCATTCACGGGATTATTTGACTTTTTGAATGGAGCTCTCACTCTACATCAACTTCATGAATTTTGAAAAACTGCTCCTTGTACCTACCGATAAAATCTTAACGACTCCCCGTTTTCAACTGGAACCGATTATCGAGTCACATGCTCCAAAACTATTTGAAAATCTGCAAGCCCCAGAACTTTATATTTTTATTCCCCATCAACCACCGCAGAGTGTGGAAGCTCTCCAAAAACGCTACGCCCGTCTCGCCGTCCGCCACTCCGATCAAAAAGATGAAATTTGGCTCAATTGGGCCATTAAACTTAAGGATCGAGAAAACTACGTGGGAACTCTTCAGGCCACTTTGAAAGAGACGGGAGAAACTTATATTGCCTATGAAATATTCCCTGCCTACTGGAGACAAAAAATGGCTCGAGAAGCCTGTTCACGTATGCTGAAGCTTTTATTTGAAGAATATGATTTAGAAAAAATATCATCTCTCATGGATACCCGCAATGAAGCTTCGTGGCGCCTCATGGAATCTCTCGGATTTCAAAAAATCAAAGAGATTAAAGATGCCGATTATTTTAAGGGATCTGCGAGCGATGAGTTTCTCTATGAACTAGAAAAAACGAACTTCCAGAGCATTGAATAAACCAAAGCCTCCTCATCCACTACGATTTTCTCTCATCCGTTTGAAAATCTTTGAGTTTAATTTTTTTGAGAAATGTAGTCCTCGAGCTTATCAAAAGATCCTGTCCACCCTTGAGTCATTCCGCCTCGGGCCTTCACAAAACAATCGACTTCTTCTGCTGTGGCAGCATCGTGGGGTCGCCAGGAGACCGTGACCCGAGTTTGATCGGGTCCCTCTTCGCTAAAAATTACCGTCGTGAGCATCGTTTCTGGCCATGTGGGGGCCATGGGATGACGCGTCACATTTTCATCTTTATCGCAAAATTGCTGCGCGTAAACAAGTCGATGAGGTCGTTGAATTTCTAAATACTTCGCGCGTCCGTACATCGTCACACTTTTCCCATCGGTCATGGAGTAAAAGGTACTTCCTCCCGTCTTAATCTCCGCTCGAATAAAATTCATCGTGAATCCGGTCGGAGGAAGCCACTGTGAAAAATGTTTCGGATCGGTCCATAAATCAAACATCGTTTCAATCGGTACTTCAAAGGTTCGATTGATGACAAAGAGCTCTTTCTGAGAAGATTCGTGTTCCAAAAATTCTGCCAGGCGATCCCAAGTGGTATTCCCACCGGCTTTTTTGATAAATTTTTTCGTCTCTTCAGCCGCTTCGGGAGTCGAAAGGGCCATTGTCATCTCCATCGTCGTTTTTCCTGCAAGTTCTGAAAATAAAACAGTGACCCGAAACATCGGGGGACGATCGTCATGACTGCCATGATCATAAACGAGTTTCGAATACTTTTCGACTTCGTGATAAATGGTTTTATTCGGATAATCGGTTCCATCCGGACCATGCATCGTATAGGTCCAGTGACCCCCCGGCTTTAAATCTTTGCTATGCGTCGTGAGGGTAAATCCCCGTGGTCCCCACCATTGGGCAGTTTGTTGAGGATCTGTCCAAGCGTCCCAAACGATTTTGACAGGTGCATCATAGACTCGGGTAATTTGAATTTCATTGGATTTATTTTTTGCGATCATCGTTTCTTTCCTTTCACCTTGGACTTTGCCGTCACGGTTTTTAAATATTCATCCAGCCGATCAAAGCTTTCTTCCCAAAATTGACGATATTGATCCATCCAATGAGAAGCATGCTTCAAAGGAAGCCCATTGAGCTTACAGGGTCTCCATTGCGCTTCTCGGGTCTTCACAATGAGCCCCGCCTTTTCCAAAACTTTGAGATGCTTCGTCACCCCCGGAAGACTCATCTCTTTGAGAAAGGGCTTTGCGAGATCGGAAACATTCGCCTCACCCTTGGAGAGCCGTGAGAGCATCGCTCTCCGGGTCGGATCCGCGAGCGCGGCAAAGGTTTGACTCAGAGTATCATGCATATCGTATTCTTCTCATGAGTTAATTAACTTATAAGTTAAATAGAGTCAACGATTTTCAAATAAACCCCTATCTTGTATCGAGAGTTATTTTCCACTGTAAAATGAATCACCAAAATGGTGATCTCTAAAAACCAACAAAAACAGAATCATCTCTTTGCATTTTTTTTCTCCTGTAAATCCCATTCATCCTGTCAAAAATCAGGGAAATTTTGGACAGGATTTACAGGATAAACAGGAGAAGAGAGTTTTTTGGAAATTCCTAATGAGAGAAATGGGATAAATCCTGGAGAGAGAATTGAAAATTAGACAAACAATACGGATTCTGAAAGTCGATCGCTACAAATCCTTTTAAAGGTCAGGCGAATAGGGAAAAGCAGGAAAAAAGGAAAAAAACTTTTTAGTGAATAGAAAGGGAGGGCGGAGCGATGCGAGGCCTCGCTTCTGTTAGCCCTCAAAACTAAGGCTGCTCCCGCATGTGCGGGATTGTCCCTCCCCATTTTAAAGGTCTAATGCAAAATTCGGGTTTAATCGATTTCTGGATTTTCCGAGATAATCTACTTTGATTAAAAAAATCACTCCTCTCCCATAAAGAAAGAGGAGTGAGCCACTGAGATTCTTAACTTTTACATTTTCCTTTGATCGCAAAGATATCGATCGCGTTCCCTGTTTCTAAATAGGATTTCAAACTCGAGAGAACCAAAGGCCAGCCTTGAGAGATCTTTCCAGGCATGGTCGATCCCTCACTGAAGTCTCCATGGATCACTTTAAGACAGACCATATCTTCTTTCGGCTCGAGCTCTAAAGTCACACACGATTTGTCTGTGGTATTTTCGGGATCGATCCAGGACATGACGAGTCGTTTCGGAGGATTGATTTCAAGGACTTCTCCAAAAACCCAAGCCTCCTTATCATCCGGAGCCAGGTGCTCCCATTTTGAACCTTTTTTCCAATCGGAAACATTTCTCATATTTCCCCAATACTGACGAGTAATCTCCGGCTGGACGAGTGCCTCCCAAAGCTTTTCGGGAGTTGTTCGAATATAAGTCACATAGACAAATTCAGGCTTTTGCATGATAAGATCCTCTCTTGGTTTTGTTTTTTTCGAGACTTTTTTTCAGATCGCTTAACGCTTCTAAACGCGGTCGATCATACTTCGCAATCCAGCGTTCGTAGATCTCATGCAACGGTACTGGATTGAGATAATGCAGTTTTTCCCGTCCATGCCAGATCGTCGCGATAAGATTCGCTTCTTCCAACAAAACGAGATGCTTCGCAACGGCCTGCCTCGACATCTCGAGATGGGCGCACAATTGGGTCAATGTTTGACCATTATTTTTGCGCAACTCATCCAACAAGCAACGTCGACTTCCATCCGCCAAAGCTTTAAAAACCGCATCCATTCTGAATTCAGAATATGCAACTATTTAGTTGCATGTCAAATAATTTAAAATTTTAAATCACCTCCCCGCTAAACCATTATAAAAAATTCAATTGAATCGGTATTGTTGTTTTTAAATGGAGCGCCGACGGTCTCGGAGGCATGGATCAAGGGTGGATTTAACCCATTTCTTGCATTAGAACTGGAGGGGCAGTGGCCCACTGCCTTCCCCGTCCTCTGAGGCACAGAGCCTGTGCCCCTCCAGTTTTGATCACCTTTTTGGTGATCTGATTTCAGATAACACCAATTCCAATGACGAATCTCGGTTTAAGAACGCAGGAAAGACAAAATACCCCCATTTCCCATGCCGCTGAGCCAGCGGCGCTCCATTAATCCACTTCACAACTAGCTCATCCCGATTTCATCGGGAGAGCGGACTCGCGGGAGCTCACCCCCTCCCGTAAACTTTCAAACTCTGCTAAGTTCCACAAAACGTTTGATACTCCGATTGATCCTCTGAGGAGGGCCGACTGAACTCACCCCCCTCCCATCGCTCCTCATAAGGATGTGTAATCGCCTCCAAAAGACGGTGAAATGCCGAGAGGCCCTTCTTTTCCGAAGCCTCTTGTAATGCATTTTCGACGAGATGATTGCGAGGAATCACGACTGGATTGTGCAATCTCATTCGTTCCCAAGAATCATTTTGTGAAGAGGTTTGACGGTCTAAACGTGCGATCCACTTCTTTTTCCAGAGCGGGAAATCTGATTTTTGAAAGATCGAATGATTTTGAGTTTCAGGACGGGAAAGAAATCGAAAGCTCTCCGTATAATCAAGACGCTGCTCATGCATGAACCGGAGTAATTCCTGAAAGAGATCGAGGTCTTCTTTTTCTTCATTCACGATTCCAAGTTTTGCTCTCATTCCTTTTATCCAGCGATTTTCAAAGGCTGGAGAAAAATGACGAAGCTGTTCTTCCGCGATCGCAATTCCTGCCTCCATTTTTTCGCTCAAAAAAGGAACAAGGGTCTCCGCAAAACGAGAAAGATTCCAGAAGGCCATCCGAGCCTGATTTCCATAGGCATAACGACCCTGATGATCAATCGAACTGAAAACCGTCGCTGGATCATAACGATCCATAAATGCGCACGGGCCATAATCGATCGTCTCTCCCGAAATCGCCATGTTATCGGTATTCATCACCCCGTGAATAAAACCGACCAACATCCATTGAGCCATCAACTCCGCTTGCCGAACAATGACTTCTTTTAAAAATTGAGGATAGGGATTCGATCTCTCACGAAGATGAGGATAGTGACGAGCGATGGTATAATCGGTCAATTTTTGAAGCGCCTCACGATCTTCTCGGGCAGCAAAGAGCTCAAAGGTCCCGACTCGAATATGGCTTTGCGCCACCCGCGTGAGAATAGCTCCGGGAAGAAGAGCGGACCGTGCAATCGTTTCTCCCGTCCGAACAACGGCAAGACTCCGAGTCGTCGGAATACCGAGTGCCTGCATCGCCTCACTGATGAGATACTCACGAAGCATGGGACCGAGAGCGGCCTTTCCATCTCCTCGTCGAGAATAGGGAGTCCTCCCAGCTCCTTTGAGCTGAATATCCCAGCGTGTTCCATTCGGAGCGACATGTTCCCCTAACAGAATAGCACGACCATCCCCAAGCATATTGAACCCACCAAATTGATGACCCGCGTAGGCTTGAGCGATCGGCTCAGCACCATCAGGAATTTCATTTCCCGAAAATAAAAGTGCAATTTTTTCCGAAGTTGTTTTTTCAAAATGTAATCCCATCTCTTCCGAGAGAGAGGAATTAAAGATCACGAGTTCAGGAGAAGGAACTTTTTGAGGGAGCGCAGGAGAAAAAGCATCCGCTGGAAGAAGACGATAGCTGTTGTCAAAATTCCATCCGATAGATGGAGTGAAAGAATCAGAAGAAGCCATAATCTACCCTTGTGGAGAACAGCCTCTTTGTCAACCGCTCCCTCTTTTGCAGAGCATCATATAACCTCAATTGACATGAAAAATTATTCAATCCAGTAAGCGTCCACTTCAGAAAATTCAATCAAATACATTTTTATCACAGAGGTAACGGAGTAAGCGGAGAAAATGCATTTTTGGTTTTAAAACAAAATCCTTCCTCTGTTTAACCCCGTTACCTCTGCGGTGAAAAAGCCTTTACGACCTTTTCTTGCGCATTTTGCGCCTCTTTGCGGCCATCACCCTCCGGCTTTATATTGATTCGCTTGAAATACGAACCATGGTGCTCACACGATCTCCAGGCGCAAGCCGTCTCTGATGACTCCCCACGTTACCGCACTCCACGCAGAGCATATTCACGTACTCTTCATCTCCAAAATCAGCCATGGATTTCGATTTGTCGACCCATGGATTCCAAACCACAGCAGAGTTTGATCCTTCTTTTTGGATTCGAATTCGACGGCGAAAAGATTCATCTAAAATCTCTGTGGTTCCTGATGTATTGAGATAAACTTGATCCACTTCGGACTCAATACGGATCGACTCCTTCGTCTCGGTCTTCGATTTTCCCCCATCGACTTTGTCCAAATACGAAACGCCTTTCAGCCCCTGAATAGAAACCTGACGAATATCGCCCACTTGAAAATAAGTATGCATGCAATCTTCGATCGAAAGATCTTCATTGGACGAATTATGAAAAACAAGTCGCATCGTCAGTGAAGTTCCGACTTCCACTTCAAATTCACTCTCAAACTCAGGATAAGCCACCGCACGGATCTCCGAAGGAAACCCAAATCGAAGCTTCGCCCCTCCCTCTGAAGTTGGAGAAACGTTCAGCAACCTCCATCCGTTCGTTCGGCCAATCCCATGAGCGGCAGAACCCTCTTTGGCACCAAACCACGGAAAGATCAGAGGAACCCCTCCCCGGATCGCCTTGCCTGCTGCAAATTGACTCTTCGCACTCATGAAGAGTAAGGGCTTCTCCCCTTTTTTCTGAAAATGCGTCACGTGAGCCCCATGAAGATAAATCTCCGCCACACTAAACGGCGTTTCGATCACAAGCTTCGGGAGATCCCCTTGACCGAGAATTTGACGAACAGACCAAGAAGCAGCAGGAGAATTCATATTTTTTAGAATCCTCCGGAAAGATCCATCTGACAAGCGGGATTTCGCTTCGAGAGAGATCACTCGGACATCAACTGAAGGGAAAATCCGTTCGTCTCCTCATTTGCTTATCATCCATTGCGGTGTCGCATCGCTCCACCCTCCCGGGGAGGGCCGAACGGTGTGAGGCCTTTATATCTACTGATTAAATGAGGACATTGCAGAAAATACTGATTTACCACGGAGAAACCAAAAGAATATCGCGAATCTCTTCCTCGTACTTTTGTAAAAAGATACTCATCCATGGCACTCGATATGCAGGATGAAAGAGAATATCAACCCAAGATCTTTATGAAAAAACAAGCCCTTCAAACTCCTCCCTCCCAAAAGACAACTTCTCCTCGGCGTTTATCGCTTCCGAAAATCCAAAAAATTCTTACCACCACCGATTTCTCTAAGGAATCGTTCTATGGCTTACGATATGCAGCCTTCGTTGCTGAAAAATGGAATTCAAAAATAGATCTTCTGCATGTCGAAGAGCCTTCTCTCCGACAACAAATTCCCGTTCCACTTGCTCCTTCCGGCATGGATCCACTCTTTGGATTTCCCCAACTTTATCCTCTTCCCCTTCCTTCATTTCGTCCCAAGAAAAACGATCAATTTCTTTCTGCGCTTCGAATCGTCGCCGATCGTGAATTTAAAAAAATATCGACTCGAACCTCCGTGCGCCACGGAAAGGCTTTTCACGAAATCAATGAACAGGCATCTAAAACAAAAGCAGACCTGATCATCATGTCGACCCACGGATATACGGGAATTAAACATCTCTGGCTCGGAAGTGTGACAGAGCGCGTCATCCGTCACTCCCAATGTCCGGTGCTCTCGATTCCGATTTCAAAATCGAAACGCACTTCCTTTAAATTGAGAAAAGTTCTCGTTCCGATCGACTTTTCAAAGGCGTCATTAAAAGCGATCCCCTATGCCATTGCGATTGCCAAAAAATGGAATTCGGAAGTTGTTCTCCTCTCGATTGTCGAGTCGACTGTGGCATCCTTTGAGATGGGTTATCCTCCTGCCTCGATTTCTTTGGATCCCACTGCCCCTCTCGAAAATCACCTTAAAGAATTGCAAAGACTTCAAAAAAAATACTTCTCCGTAGATCTCTCTGTCAAAACAATCGCGACTCTCGGTTCTCCGATTCAGCAAATTAATGAAACCTCCAAAACCATCGGAGCCGATTTAATTATTCTCACCACGCATGGTTATACAGGACTTAAACACGTCCTTCTCGGAAGCACCGCCGAGTATGTCCTGCGAAACTCGCATCTTCCTGTTCTCACGATCCCCGTCAGAGGAAACTCCTAAGACTGAAGTCATGCATTTCGCAGAGGAAGATCTACATTTTGCAAATCGCATTCCCAGGACTCGTGGACTCTCTTCTCTTTTACTTCTGAAAGAGACCCCATTGATCCTTGGCATATCCTTTGCAAAGAAAACTCCATCGGATCAATTTCCGATCAACAATTAAAACTAAAATGGAGAAATCTATGTCAACTCAGTTACAATCCCAGCCCGCAAATATTGAACAACCTTATCGCCGTTTTCTTTCGAGAAAATGGTTTAACCCCGTTCAACATCCCGTGCGTTGGAAATCATTTTTAGGAACTCTCTTGGGAGTTATCCTTATCAGCTCAGTCCATGCCGCCGACTCTTCTCTTTCTAAAGAAGATCAAGAATTCATACAAAAAAC
>JAZKBH010000081.1:4377-28307 GCA_040388725.1 Verrucomicrobiota bacterium | reverse complement strand
GTTTTATTGCCATCGTTTTTTGTTAAACGAGGAGGGCAATCTCAAAAACCGATTTTTCCGAAGCTGACTGGAAACCAAATTGCGATTACGTGGATCGGACATGCCTCATTTTTAATTCAAACGGCAAAACATACCCTGATTATTGATCCCAATTGGAATAAGTGGGTTTTTGTCGTGAAACGTCTTCGCGAGGCGGGGATTGCGATCGAAGATTTACCGATGATCGATCTAGTTCTGGTGACGCATGCGCACTTTGATCACCTCAGTCGTCGATCCCTCAAGCAAATTGCGGCGCGTCAGCCCATTCTAATTCCCCAAGGGGTTCGCAATTTGGTTCACGATCTCGGATTTGATCGTATCCATGAAATGCAATGGTGGGAGAGCCTCTCTTATAAAGGACTGAAGATTACATTTACGCCCGCCAAACATTGGGGGGCTCGCGTCATTACCGATCGTTTTCGAGGCTATGGAGGATTCGCCATTGAGTATGAAGGACGGGTCGTTTATCACTGCGGCGATTCCGCTCTTTTTGATGGCTTTGAAGAAATTGGCAAAAAAATAAAACCTGAAATCGCGCTCTTGCCGATTGGAGCCTATGACCCGCCCTCAGGGCGAGATCATCATATGAATCCAGAAGAAGCGATCGAGGTCTTTCATACCTTGAAAGCGAAGACTTTTATTCCGATGCACTACGGTTCTTATCGAATGAGTTATGAACCGATGCACGAGCCCGAACAGCGGCTTCTCGCCGCGGCTGCGGAAACCGGAATATTGAGTCAGATTCGATTTTTAATCGAAGGCCAGCCTCAGATTTTTTAAAGAAGAGAAAAAAGAATTTTTCCTCGCACAACGGCACTACGACACGACGGAAATGAGGAAAATATTAATATAATATTGGTTCATAAATTTGAACAAATAATGAATTTACTTTGCGATCTTTGCGCCTTTGCGTGAGAAAATGTCTTTATCTTGTGCCGGAGATTGTTTTCTTCTTCGGTTTCGATCGGGTGGCCGCGGGAAGAGATGAGGCCTTGGGAGAGAGGAGATTATTCGCCCACTCATGACGGGGATCGGTCATCTCAATTTTTTTGACTCCCCCTTCAAATTTTTCCTGGATGAGGGCGTATTGATCTTGAAGCTCTTGAACGGGATGAGCCCATTCATGCAAATAATAGATCGCTTTGACTTTGGCTTGAAGAAGGGATTTGGAACAATCGAAACAAGGACGCATGGTCGAATAGGCAATGCTATTTTCGACGGAAGTTCCAAAACGCGCAGCGCTAATGAGGGCATTTTGTTCGGCATGCACACAGATGCAGACATCGTAACCGAGACTGTTTTTATATTTATCTCGGTTTTTACAACGGACGCAACCTCCGTCCATACAGTTGGTCATTCCTTCCGGAGTGCCATTGTATCCCGTCGAAATGATGCGGTTGTCTTTGACTAAGACGGCGCCGACTTTTCGTCCCAGGCAATTCGCCTTATCGCGAACGGCGATGGCGATGTTCATGTAATAGTCGTCGCGTTTCATGGAAGTGAACGGAGATTCGCTGATTTGAAAGATTTTGAAAAGAGAATAGAAAGGGATTCTATTCTCTTAAAATCAACGGTTGGAACCATGTGAACGTCGGTCTCTCTTAGGAATGCAGGAAAGCATAAAAAATAAGCCGATTCTCCCTTTTTTAATTTTCCTGTTTTCCAGCCTTCCGAAGAGATCGTTGTATTTTATGGGGTGCACGCGATTTTATCGGATTAAAGTTTTCAATTGGAAGCGCCGATGCTAATCGCAGAAGGTCATGGCAAACGAGTCGATGCATAGCGAATGGCCCAAAAAGGTTCTTTCCGTTGAAATTCCGACGAGTGACAGCAAGTCGCAGTCCGCAATCTGGTATTCTGCGGAGGGAAAAGAAAAAAGGCCTCTCTTAGTCGGACTCCATACCTGGAGCAGTAGTTGGATTTCCTCTCCCGGTTCTTATGACTATGCCCGATGGTCCATCTCTCAAAACTGGAATTTTATCCACCCTCAATTTCGTGGACCGAATCGCACTCCGGAGGCGATGGGGTCCGATCGGGCCGTTCAAGATATTGTCGAGGCGGTCGCTTGGGTCAAAGCGAATGCCAATGTAGATGAAGAACGAATCTATTTAATTGGAGTCAGTGGGGGAGCTCACATGGCGTTGTTGATGGCAGGGCGACATCCAGAACTTTGGACGGCGGTGAGTGCTTGGTGTGGAATTTCCGATATTCACCAATGGTACGTGGAGCATGTTCAAAATGGTGTTCCCGATAATTATGCGCGGGATATCGAACTTGCATTAGAGGGAGCGTCGAAAGATTCGGACTGGTTACAAAAAGCAGAACATCGCTCCCCGTTAAAGTGGCTTAAGAATGCGAAAAAAGTTCCTTTAGATATCAATGGAGGATTCCATGACGGGAGGACGGGAAGTGTTCCCTTTCTGCACTCGATTCGTGCATTTAATGAAGTCGTGGAAGGTGAGACGAAATTAGATGAACTCAAAGCCGCAGAATTTTATGAGACTCAAAAACTTCCTGTGGGATGGAGTCAGGCCGAAGCGGATCCGGTTTATCAAAAATGGGTGCCTGTTTTTCGTCGCGAATCTTCCTATGCGCGTCTGACGATTTTTGAAGGGGGACATGAGATTGCTCATCAAGCTGCGTTAAATTGGCTTTCCGCTCAACGACGGGGACAACTTCCCGTTTGGAAACTTCCTTCGATCATTCCGTTTGAGGACGCAAAGGCGGAGTCAGGAAAGTAATCTTAGATTTTTATTAAACCCCAATCTTGCGTGAGGAGTCCATTTCATTTGTAAAGCATGCCCAGAATGGTGAATGAGAAATGGAGCGCCGCCGGCTCGGCGCCATGGATCAGGGGTGGATTTAACCCAGATCTTGCATTGGGAATTTAAAAACGGGAGGGACAATCCCGCACATGCGGGAGCAGTCTTGATTTTGAGAGGAAACAGAAGCATGGCGGCGCATCGCTTGGCTCGCCCGTTTTTTCATCAAAAGGATTCTGTGTTTTACGGAATAAAATCATTCCTAATGACGAATCTGGGTTTAATGCCTTTAGCTAGAGTCTACTTGCTTTTAATAAATAGCGATCCTTCCCCTTCGCCCATGCCGCTGAGCCAGCGGCGCTCCATTTTTAAATTCCCAATGTATGAAGTGGGTTAAAAACAGAAAGCCGTGGAGAACTTCCTTCTATTCTTCCGTGTGTTTGGGCGGTTTGACGAGGAAGGTCACTGCTGCTGCTGCGAGTAATAGTCCCGCCGAACAGTAGTAAGCAAAAGTAAAGGAGTGAGTTTGATCGTACACTTTCCCTGCAAGAAAAGAGAGCATAAATCCTCCGAGTCCCCAGGAGGTAAAAACGAGTCCATAATTCACACCAAAGTTTTTAAGTCCGTAGAAGTCTTTCGTCATGGAAGGGAAGAGTGCAAGATTTGCTCCATAATTGGCTCCGATAAGAGCAGAGAGAATAACGAGTACAGGAGTTGACCCGAGGATATTTTCTTTCGTGGCCTGAGAAAGAAGAAGAATCGAGACGGCTTGCATGAGGAAGCAGATGAACATCGTGGTTTGGCGGCCAATTTTATCTGAAACAAGTCCTGCAATAACTCGACCGCTTCCATTTCCGACGGCGAGACAGGCGACGAGGACAAAGCCTAGTTTTAATCCGGCCTGAACGAGAACCATGGTGGCGAGTTTTGAAATAATCATGAGTCCTGCTCCCGCTCCGCACGCATACATGAACCAAAGAAGATAAAACTGCCAAGTCTTCAAAATTTCAAAGGGAGTAAAGTCGGCCTTTTTTAGAGTGGCTCCTGTCGTCCGAGGAATAGAGCCTGGAGCTATATATCCTGCAGGAGGAATTTTTAGGAATTGTGAGAGGCTGGTGGCAATGATAAGAATTCCCAATCCAAACCAGAGCATGGTTGTGGGGACTCCGTAGCGATTAATCAGGTTTTCCGCGAGAGGGGCAATATAAACACTGGCAATTCCAAACCCACCGACAACGAGTCCGGCAACAAGTCCGACTTTGGAGGCGGGGAACCATTTGATGGCGGGAGGAGTTGTGGATGAATATCCAAAACCCATGCCGAGTCCGACCAAGACTCCGAATCCGAGAATATAGCAGAATGGAGTATTGGAGCTGCTGGCGAGAATCATTCCTGATCCCATCAAAATACTTCCAATGGTGCTGACGATTCGGGGTCCGATCCGATCTTGCATTCGACCTGCAGGAACCATCGCGAGAGAAAAAGTAAGGCAGGCGACGGCGTACGGGAGGGACCGATCGGATTCGGACCAGTTCCAATCGGCAGGAATTTTTTTACTGACAACGCTCCAGGAATAAAGAACTCCGAGCAGAAGATTGATTCCAATTCCGGCGAGTACGACAATCCAGCCGGGGTTTTTATTTTCAGAGGGGAGTATTGGTTGTGTCATAGATTCCTTTAAAGAGTGGATTGCCAGAATCGTGACCCAAGAGAATTTGACAAGAATTTTTTCGTGACGTTTTAATGACAGGATTTGAGTTTTGTTTTCCCTGTGATTCCATTTCTTGCGTTAGAAATTTACCAAAAACTCTCGTCTTCTGTCTGTTACGTATCTGTATAGCATGACCGTCAACTTAAGAAAAATACCGTTTTTACCACAGAGAAAAGGCGGAGACACAGAGTTTCAGAAGGTTGTCGAGGAGGACTTTGACTTCTATTCAAACCTTATGAGTGATTCATTAAATATGACAATAGAAGCCTGCAAGGTTTTAACAGGTCAGATTGTTGATGCTGCCTTTCAAGTTCATCAACAGTTAGGGGCAGGATTGCTAGAATCGGTCTACGAAAAATGTTTAAAATGGGAGATTCAACAAAAAGGATTACATGTTGAATCCCAATATAAAGTTCCGATTTTTTATAAAAATCAAGATATGGGGTCTGATTTAAAAATAGATCTTTTTATTGAGAACGCGATTATCGTAGAAATAAAGTCGCTTGAAAATCTTTTGCCGATCCATAAAGCTCAGCTCATCACCTATTTAAAATTGACCCATAAAAAAGTAGGACAGCTGATTAACTTTAATGTTCCTTTGATTCGAGCTGGAATTTCAAGAATTGTTCTCTGAAACTCTGTGTCTCGGCCTTTTCTCTGTGGTAAAAACGGTATTTGTCTTCAGTTGACGCCTATGCGATTCCATCGGGACAGCTGTGCGATGGGTATTTTAATCGACGGATCTCTTGACGGACCCAGAGGATCGGGTTTAACTCGTGCATGAGTTTAAAGTTCATCCCTTCGAAACTTTCTCCCACTTTTCATTTGGAGGGATCGATTCCCCCTGAAGTTCTTGCGGTGGAAGATGAGTTGGTTCGATCCAAGGGTGATATTACATATTCCCTCAATGGGTTTATGACCGAAGAGTTTATCGAAATCACGGGCGAAATCGCCACAACCTTCCTTTATCGCTGCGGAAGATGCGGCGAATGGATGCCCGGGGAGATTAAAAAGTCCGATTTTCAGGCCGTTTTCGATGCTCCATTTCCTGAATCCGTCGACTTGACTCCGCAGATTCGAGAAGATATTCTGATCGATCTTCCATTTGCGCCGACTTGTCAGCTCGATGGAGAGTACCGGTGTCCAATCACCGGCGAGACACATCCGCCGACCCCTGAAAAGGCAAAAAAGTCTTTAGGGAACGAGGAAGTCTGGAAAGCACTGGAACAGTTGAAACCTAAGGAGTAGTTATGGGAGTTCCCAAACGTCGTACATCAAAGATGCGCTTGCGCATCCGTAAAACAGCAAACGCAAGTAAGATGGGTAAACTTTTTGTTGATCCAAAAACAGGCAATCGTCATCAAGGTCACTGCGTTGATCCTAAGTCGGGCACGTACCGTGGCCGTCAAGTTCTGAGCAAAAACACCGACGAATAAGCAAGCATGTCGTCCGAGCCGGTGAGGATCGCGCTCGACGCGATGGGCGGGGACTTTGCTCCCGAAAACCCTGTCGCGGGCGCGATTCAGGCGCTTAAACTATATCCCGATCTTTTCGTCTACTTGGTTGGAGATGAGCAAAAGATCTTGGGCGAATTGCGAAAGCATGACGTTCGAGACCTGACGCATCGTTTTGAAATCAAGCATACGACTCAAGTCATTGAGATGGGAGATGGAGCTGTAGAAGGAATTCGTCGTAAGAAGGATTCCTCGATTCTCCGTTCCGTCGAACTTGTTCGCGATGGTTTAGCGCAAGCGGTTGTTTCCGCAGGTCATACCGGAGCCGCTTTGGCCTCCGCGCAGATTCGACTCCGCACCTTACCCGGTGTGGCGCGTTCTGCTATTTTGACGGTGATGCCGACGGAGACGAATCTTTTTGTTTTAATCGATTCGGGAGCGAATCCTGAAGTTGATCCTGAAAATTTGGTCGAGTTCGCCATCATGGGAAGTATTTTTTCCCGTGAAGTGCTTCAATACCAAAATCCTCGCGTCGGTCTCATGAGTAATGGAACCGAAGATGGAAAAGGGAACTCGCTCGTAAAGGAGTCCTTTAAGCTTCTTTCTCAAGCTCCGATTAATTTCAAAGGAAATGTCGAAGGGCATGATCTTTTTTGTAATCCCGTTGAGGTCGTCGTTTGTGATGGCTTTACCGGAAATGTAGTTTTGAAGACCGCTGAAAGTATTGCGGAAGCGATTTTTGATTGGTTGAAACACGAGTTAAAAAAGAGTCCTTTCCGGATGTTCGGTGCTTGGTTGGCGAAAGGGGCTTTTCGAGCCATTCGTCGCAAAACGAATTATGAAGAGTATGGAGGTTCTCTCTTACTCGGAGTCAATGGCGTCTGCGTCATCGCCCATGGAGCTTCCACTCCGAAGGCCATCAAAAATGCGATCCGTGTTGCGCGTGAATCAATCTCCCATCAAGTGAACCCTCTGATTGTCGAACAAGTAAAGGCGTATCATGACTCTCAAAGCGTCGCCGCTTAAGCTGCGCTCTCGGATTGCGGGGACAGGTGCCTATTTGCCCGCCCGCATTATGACGAATGCGGATCTCGAAAAAATTGTAGATACTTCGGATGCCTGGATTGTCGAACGGACGGGAATTAAAGAACGTCGTATTGCGGCAGATGATGAATTTACCTCGGATATGGGAGCCAAAGCCGGTCGACAGGCTTTGGAAATGGCGAATCTTAAACCCGAGCAAGTCGATCTGATTATTGTCGCGACGTTTACTCCCGATAATCAATGTCCTTCGACGGCTTGTCGGATTCAACATGCTTTAGGGGCCAAGAAAGCCGGGGCATTTGATTTGAATGCGGTCTGTTCCGGATTTTTGTATGCACTCGTTGTTGCGGATCAATTTATTGTTTCAGGTCTTTATCAAAATGTTCTCGTGATTGGATCGGATAAAAATTCAGCAGTCCTCAATTGGAAAGATCGCAATACTTGCGTCTTGTTTGGGGATGGAGCCGGAGCGGTTCTTTTGCAATCCTCTCAAGAAGGACGTGGCCTTCTCGTCAGTGATTTAGGTTCAGACGGAGGCTCGGCCGATATTTTGACGGTCTCCGCGGGGGGATGTCGAATTCCGCTGACACCTGAAAATGTTTCGACGGGAGCCAACACGCTTTATATGGAAGGCCGCGAAGTCTTCAAAAGAGCGGTAAATGGAATGAATGTTTCGACGACTCAATGTTTGAAGACCGCTGGAGTCACTGCGGATTCAATCAAGTGGGTGGTCCCTCACCAAGCCAATTTAAGAATTATCGATGCCTTAGCGCAACGTCTCGATATCCCTCGTGATCGGATCTATGTGAATTTAGACCGCTACGGCAATATGTCGGCAGCATGTATTCCCGTCGCGCTCCATGATTTGAATGTGGCGAAGAAAGTGAATCGAGGGGATTTGGTTTTGATGACGGCCTTTGGCGGCGGTTTGACCTGGGCCAGTGCGATTTTGGAATGGTAAGGGAATTAAAATTTCCTCGCACAACGGCACTACGACACGTACGAAATAAATTAAATCGACGGTTTTTGAATAGGGAAATCAGGTTTTTCGAAGGCCATCCAATATCTTTATAGGGCGGAAACTTGGGCAGCTTTTCGACTCTACGGAACTTTTGTTCCTAGTTGCCTACCCTCGGCTCTCTAAATGGTTTCCTATTATACTTTGCGTTATCACGCAGAGAGTGCGTGAGAATGTTTGAAACGTAATTATGAATCTTCTCGTCGTTATCCTTATTTTGAACTGGAGGGGCACAGGCTCTGTGCCTCGGGAGGACGGGAAAGGCAGACGGCGTCTGCCCCTCCAATGAGGATGGCTATGATTTTAGGTTAAAGTCTTTTCCGAAACAGCCGCGTGACGTTTTTGTAACATGGAGTAAAATCCGGAAATCGAGATGGATCTCGATGGCGGGTTTCCATATAAGCCATCATCCATGAGTCTATCGAGATCCTCTTCCCCTCCTTTTTTATGGGGAGTTTCGACGTCGGGTTATCAAGTGGAAGGCGGATACAATGGGCCCGGTGAACCTCAAAATAACTGGGCAGGAGCCGAACGTTCGGGGGCGATTCAAACCTCGGGGAAATCCTCAGATTTTTGGAATCAAGCAGAAGAGGATTTTAAAGAGTGTCGCTCGCTCGGATTTGGGGCATTTCGCATTGGGATTGAATGGAGTCGAGTTCAACCGAGTACCTCATGGAATTCTTCGAATCAAAATTTAAAGCAATCCCCCCCTGAATTGGATTGGAAAGCGTTGGAGCGGTACGCAGAAATTTTAGCAAACTGTCGACGAGAGGGGCTCGAACCTTTGGTCACGCTTCATCATTTTACTCATCCCGCATGGCTCGGAATGGATCCATGGCTTGAGCCTGAAATTCTTCCGCACTTTCTCCATTTTGTGGAGACCACGATTTCGTATTTTCTAAAAATTTTACCCGAGCGCTATGGCGTGGAGCCGCCTCGCTATTATATCACGATCAACGAACCAAATATGTTGGCGTTCAATCATTATACCTGGAAACTTTTCCCCTCGGGAGATGCTCAGGGATTGACGCCGACCTCCTGCTGCTTTGCGCATCTTCTCATGGCGCATGCTCAGGCTTACCTGAAGATCCATGAGTTGTATCAACAACAGGGTATGACCCGTCCTTTCGTCGGATTTAATAATTATTCCTGTGATATGTATTGGGGGGATCAAGCGTGGATTGATCTTTTTTTTGTCGGAACAAAAGGAGAGGATCGTCAACGCTTTGTGGAAGAACTCCAAATTCAAGAGCGGGAATTTGATCACGCTTTTTTAGAGGCGGACTTGCTCGATCGACGAACAGTTCGATATTGGATCGGACAAGGCCTCAAATTTCTCCATCGACCAATCGGCGCTCAGATTTTAGAAAATCCCGCATGGGATCCTCTCTTTGAGTTGATTGGAAAACAGGAGACTCCTTTGATCGATTATATTCCCTTCGATTATTACGATCCATTTGTCTCCCATATTATCCGGTGGCCTCATCTCGGGGATTTCGAGTCGAGACAGCGTGCATGGCATGATTGGATGATGGAATCGATCATGAGCAAGTGGTGGGATTGGAGATCGATTCCGGATGGAATGCTTTTCTTTGCTCGTTGGTTGAGTCGTCGGGGATTGCCGATTCTCATTGCGGAAAACGGAATGGCCTATCAGTTCGATTCGAAAGAGTGCTCTCATCGACGGCGGGATGGATTAAGACGCAAACGTTTTATACGGGGTCATGTGAAAGCGGTGACGCAAATTCGGAAAGAGGGACTTCCATTGCTCGGTTATTTCTATTGGTCGTGGTGTGATAACTATGAGTGGGGATCCTTTACTCCTCGGTTTGGATTGAGAGGGATTAACTTTCAATCGGAAGGACGAGAGCGAATCGTCACGAACGAGTTCGGAGAAAATGCCGGGAAAATTTATGCGCAAGCGATGAGGGATTCCGAGTCGGAGTGGAGAGACTTGACGGGCTAAGGTCGAAGCGCTGGTGTAAGGGATGTCTCTTTTGCTCAATTCTCGAATACTCATTCCAATCCTCGCGGCCCTCTCGATGTTAGGCGCATTGTCGATTGATGCCTATCTTCCCGCTTTACCTGCCATTGCCAGTGCGTTTTCGGTCACCGCAGCAGCAGCGCAACAGACATTAGCGATTTATCTTTTTGCATTTGCTTTCATGACTCTTTTTTATGGAACACTTTCGGACTCCTTTGGTCGGCGATCGGTGATTTTGTGGGCGATGGGCGCCTATGTTTTGAGTTCTCTGGGGGCAGGGCTCGCTACAAATTTAAGTACTCTTTTATTATTTCGATTTCTACAAGGATTGACGGCAGGCGCAGGGAACGTCATCGGTCGTGCCGTCGTCGGAGATTTGTATCAAGGTAGCGAAGCTCAACGGGTCATCGCTTCCATCTCCATCGTCTTTGGTCTGGCGCCTGCAATTGCGCCGATTTTAGGAGGCTGGCTTCAATCCGCTTTGGGCTGGCGTTCTATTTTCGGATTCATCGCATTTTTCAGTTTTATTCTGATGCTTTGTTCACTCCGTTGGTTGCCGGAGACACTCGCGGTAGAAAAACGGCATCCGTTTCATTTTAAAACACTGCTTCTGAGTTACGGAAAAGTGATCTCGCATCGATCATTTATGTTTCAAGCGCTCGGCATTGCGCTCTCCTTTACGGGGGTGATGCTGTATGTCGGATCGGCGCCTGCCTTTGTGTTGGATATTCTCCATCTGCCGGTCACCCATTTTGGATGGCTTTTTATACCTCTCATTGGAGGGATGACCATCGGTTCGTGGGTTTCGGGGAAATGGAGTCATCGTTTTAGTGGAGAGAAAATCATTCGAATCGGGTATATCACGATGGGGCTCTCCGCGTTATCGAATGTTTTCTATACGTATTTTATGCAGATCACTTTGCCCTGGGCGGTTCTTCCTCTGATGATTTATTCTTTTGGGATGTCGATCGTGATGCCAACGATGACCGTTCAATGTTTGGAGCTTTTTCCGGAGAGACGCGGTCTGGCCGCTTCATTGCAGACTTTTATTTTTATGGCCGTTTTTGCGATCGCTTCGGGAGTCATTTGTCCTCTTCTTTTTGGGAGTGCTTTCAAACTGGCGATGGGAACGGCGGTCGGATGTGCTTTAAGTCTTGTGAGTTGGAGTTTTGGATCACAAGCCGCTCAAGAAGAAATGGAAGCGGGAGCGACAGAAAAAGAGTAGTCTATTTCAACAGTGGGGGGGAATTTTCGGAAGCGATCGCGGGTCGCAATGACGCAAGCTCGCACTTCCACCGCTCACTCAGAAAACCGATGCGTGGCGCAGGAGAGAGAGGGGATGATCTCTAAATGCGTTGATGAGGATCCATTTGGTGATTCTGCAGGGGCACATCGGCTTCATTTTAAGAAAATACCGTTTTCACCACAGAGACAAACCGAGACACAGAGTTTTTTGGAATTGTTGCGGAAGAATTGAACTTTATCAAATCTGATGATGGCTCTCATAAGTCCATAGAAGATTCAAGGCTTTCATAGTTCGGATTGTTCATGGCATCTTTACGTGAATTTCCAACAAGGGGCCTTTTTTCGGATTCGAGCTGGAATTTTAAGAATGATCTTCTGAAACTCTGTGTCTCGGTATGTCTCTGTGGTGAAACCGTATTTTTCTTCTTTTCTTAAGTTGATGCTCATGCAGACATGCGGGATCCCTCACGAAAATTCTTCATGCAAGATCCGAGCCGAAAAAAAGAAGGGCAAAAAGAACAATTGAAAGTTATCTCGAGAAGAGATCTATTTTCAATTTGTAAAGCATGCCCGTCTGGGGATGAGAAATGGAGCGCCGCCGGCTCGGCGGCATGGATCAGGGGTGGATTTGAAGGACGAGGAAGGAAAGATAAAAAACATCCCCCTTCGCCCCTGCCGCTGAGCCAGCGGCGCTCCATTTTTTAAATTCCTTATTCAAAGGATTTATTTACCGAGCATCTTCACAAAGATGAAAATCAGAATAGCTCCCCCTAATCCTCCTCCAAACAAGAGATAAAGAAGGGAATAGCCGATGGCACCGAACATGGGAGCGACGAGAAGCATGGTCATAAGATCCTTTTTTTAAGTTAAGTAAAAGCTGCAATTCTAATGCCACGCATGACTACTTTACTTAACCTCCTGAAAGAAAACGGCTTGCGATTTGACGTCGAGAAAAAGTGAACCAAAGATTCAGGCGTTATGCATGAAAGAATAAAAAAATGCAGATACAAGAGATTGAATGATTCTCTCAAAGAAAATAGCCACTCTTGAAATCTCTTTATCCTTTGTATCGGTTTTTTAATCCATGTGAATTAATTCAATGAGGACGTGCTCAGTTTTCAAAAATGTTCAAACAAAAAATAGGAATTTCCCCGAGTCAATTTCGAGGGAAATAAGAAGGAGAGAGATGAAGCGAATGGTAAATGGAATGTGGGAATTCTCGCTTTTTGCTCCGTCTCTCCTCATTTTGAATGAGGAGAGAGAGACTAAGATTACTTTTTAAGAGGGGCTTTTTTGGAAGCGACTTCAGCGGCTTTCTTTTGATTGGAGCTGTTGGTCTTTGATTGCTTTTGATTGGATTTCTTCTGATTCGATTTCGGGGATCTATCGCCCATAATTTTTATTCTTTTTTTAAGGATTAACTCACCTGCAGCCGCGCTGCGATTCGCCGAGGTTCTCAGTCTACTTTCGAGAGAGCTTTTGTAAATGGTGAACTCCCTTTGAGAGCAATGTGGGGAGATGAAATAAAGAGACTACTCGATGTGATTGTTCCGATGGAATTGGGGATAGCACAGGAGTGAACTCATTTTAAAACAATTTGAATGGGGAACGCATAAAAAAAGAAGAATCCTGATTTCTTGCTTTCCCTATTTTATTGTTTTTTTTCAACATCATGTGACTGCCAAATGAATCTCTAAATTTTTGAGAGTTTACTTCGTGAAGAGACGCAAAACCGCCCCAATCTCACCTCCATGGAAGGAAGTGAGAGGAGGTCCTGCGTTTTTAACTTCTGCCCGAGGGAGAAGTTTCAGGAGATTCTTGCGGCAAGTGTTTTCAGGATGGAGACGTGCGGTCGAGTCCGAGGAAGGAGCGTTTCTCGAATTAAGCTTTTACACGCAGGCATCACATCTTCATTTTTCAAGGCAGCTTCGTATTCGTTGATCCCGTGATCTTCCCCTTGTTGAAGGATTTGAAGAGCGGAATTTTCTCCGATCAAATTGGCAGTCGATTGGACCGTTTTAGCGAAGACTCCCCAGGCGCCTGAATCGGTATCCGGATCTCCTCCCATCGAGAGAACGTTTTGGCGGAGGAGCTCAACGTTTTTGAGATGCTCGCTCCGCATATCTCTTAAAAGAGAGATTTGAGGTTCATTTTTATATTGGTGAATGACATGGGAATAAGTTTCTACGGCGGATAATTCTCCACGCAAAAGGCTATTACAGACGTCAATACATTCATTCATCGGTTCCGATTGGGTTTTCATAAGATTTCCTTTTTCGATGTACTTGCATAGGACGTGCCAGAAAAAGGAATTCCTTTTTAAAGAATTCTTCCTCTGGAAAAATGATTTTTAGAAAAAAAGAGGATGCTCGAGGAGAAAGAGAGCATGCAAAACGAGCCTTCTTGCAGAGTTTTTGCATGAAAAGAGAGATCTCCCGTGATGATGAATTCTTAAACCGGTATAGATTTCAACGTTCTTCTTAATTTCTCAGTGAAATGAACGGAAGATCTAAAAAGGGGTCTTGCAAAAAGGAAGTGGGGTTCGGCATAGTTTAACCGATGGCCCATCGAAATATAACGAGTCTTCTTGGATTGGATTTGCCTATTTTTCAAGCGCCGATCGGAAATATTGCCGGATCGGAATTAGCGATTGCCGTCTCTTCGGGAGGGGCTTTGGGTGCCCTGGCTCTGACATGGGCAACTCCCGAGGTCGCCAGGCAAAAGATATTTCAAATCCGCGCTGCGACTCAGAATCCTTTTCAGGTCAACTTTGTTCTCGCCTTTCCCCCTCACGCTTTAGCTGCGGCTTTAGAAGCGGGAGCTCCTATTATCACTTTTTCTTGGGGGGATCCTACCCCTTATCTTCCTCAAGTACGTGCTTCGGGTGCTCGTGTCGGAATGCAGGTGACGAATATTGCAGGGGCGCAGTTGGCGATGTCATTGGGGGTTGATTTTATGATTTGCCAAGGCGTTGAGGCCGGAGGGCATGTTCAATCGACGACCGAGCTCTGGGAGCTGTTACCTCGTGTCGTCGAAGTCGCAAAAGAGATTCCCGTGGTCGCTGCAGGGGGAATCGGAAATGGAATGGCAATTGCAAAAGCGTTTTCTTTAGGGGCATCGGGAGTGATGCTCGGGACTCGCTTTGCGGCGACACAAGAGAGTGAGGCCCATCCTCTCTACAAACAAGCATTGGTAGAGGGTTCCGCTCAAGAGACGGCATTAACCGTTTGTTTTGAAGGGGGATGGCCCTATGCCGCGCATCGCGTTTTAAGAAATCCAACCTTGGAAGCCTGGGAGGCGGTGGGCTCTCCCCCCGTCGGTCAACGACCGAATGAAGGGGAGATCATTGTCAGAACGGATCAGGGAAAATCCATTGCCCGGTATGACGATACGACACCACGAGCCGGAATGACCGGAAAAATATTGGAGATGTGTCTCTATGCCGGAACGAGTTGCGAGGCTATTCAGGATATTCCCCCTGTGAAGGAAGTGATCGAACGATTATGGCTCGAATATCAATCGATTGCCTCCTCCTCGGTATCCTAAGGACTTTTTTTTGATCAGGATAACCGAAAGAAGCGAAATAAAAAATGACTCTTTGAGGAGGACGAGGGATTTTTAAATCGAAGGCATTTTTAATGCCTTGGTAATGCGGACGGTTTCATTGACTAATTGAATGACACGTTCTTCGATCTTTGGATCGGTTAAATGATTTCCTTCGAAATGCTTTCCCGTGGCATAAACAAAACGCGGAACAACGAGGCAACGGAAATCGAGCATGAGGCTGTTCGCCAGCGACATGATGGACATATAACTCGCATCACCTCCTGCCGCACAAAGAAATCCGACCACTTTCCCTTCCCAGCCGCTTCCGGTGAGCTCAATAAAATTCTTTGCGGCGGCGTTCACAGCATAATTATAGATGGGAACCGCCAAGAAAATCGCATCCGCCGCGGCGACTTGCAGAGTAACGGATTGTACGGTCGGGTTTCCATAGGCGGAATCTCCATCACACAGGGGAAGAGATAGCTTCGTTAAATCGGAAAAGGTTGACGTCACCTGAATCTCTTGAAGGTGGCGAAATGCCCTTTGGGCTAAAGAGAAACTTTTACTGTGAGGATGATGGCTGCAAGAAACAATAAGCGTATTCATAGAGATCTTTTCTAAAAAAGATAAACTTTCGAACTCGACTTTGTAAAGGATTATCTTTATAAAGTGAAAATGGATTCTATTTCCAAAATGAGCGATGCCCGCACACGCCGAGCGATTTTAAATTTATTAAAAGAACGGGGGCCGACCGATTCTAAAAGTTTGGCTTTCACTTTAAAATTAACGCCGATGGCGATTCGATTGCATCTCTACGAGTTATCCAAAGAAAAAATGGTCGATTTCTCAGAAGAAGTCCGTCCCATGGGAAGGCCTGCAAAGTTATGGAATCTGACGAATCAGGCGAACCGGATTTTTCCCGATGCCCATGCCGAACTCAGTGTGAGTTTGATCGAAGCGATGAATCAGACGTTCGGATCTGAGGGTCTCGATCAATTGCTTGAGGTTCGAAAAAAGAAACAACTCGAAAACTATAAACAGCGCTTAGAGAGTTATCCGACATGGAAAGAAAAGTTGAAAGGCCTGGCCGAGCTTCGAACCCGCGAAGGTTATATGGCTGAAGTAAAGGCTCAGGATCAAGATTTTCTTTTGATTGAAAATCATTGTCCCATCTGTTCTGCGGCTCAAGCCTGTGTCGGTTTTTGTCGGGTGGAGTTGGACATTTTCAAAAAAGTATTAGGGGATGAAGTTTGTGTTGAGCGGATCGAGCACCTTCTAGGAGGTGCTCGTCGTTGCGTTTATCGGGTAAAATTAAATTCTCCTGCGAAGCTTCAAAAAACGTCAAGCAGTCGATCCAAACAAGCGACTTCTCAAAAACGAAAACGTGAGAGATCGAATAAATCACTCACTTAAAGGAAACATGAAAGTAGAACGAATTCTTGAAACGGTGGTGTATGCCGAAGACCTGAAGGCGGCAGAGGTTTTTTATACCGAGGTCCTTGGTCTTCAACTTCATTCTCGTGTGGAAAAAAGGCATCTTTTCTTCAGATGCGGTTCTGGAATGTTTTTGCTCTTTAATCCTTTGGTCACCGAAAAAGAAAAATTTCCGCATGGATCTCACGGGATTGGGCATGTCTGCTGGGCGGTGAAGAGGGAAGAGTTAGAAAGCTGGCGTCAATGGTTCAAGCAGTGGGATGTCCCTCTGATCGAAGAGATGTCTTGGCCGCAAAGAGGCAACTCTCTCTATTTCCATGATCCTGCGGGAAATAATCTCGAGCTCGCTGCCGCAGGTCCTGTCTGGGGAATTCAAGATTCATAAAATTGGAACGAAGGGATTGAGATCTCTTTCAATGCCTTTATTTTTTGAGGAGAGCATCGATTTCCTCGGCAAGTTTGAGGTCTTTGTTGGTAATTTTATCGCCCGCATCATGGGAAATCAGAGTCAAATGCACTTTGTTCCATTGAATCAGAATATCGGGATGGTGATTTTCCTTTTCTGATTCGAGTCCCACTCGTATGACAAAGGCAAGGGCTTCCGAAAAGTTTTTAAACGTGAAAGTTTTTTCGAGGCCGTTTTTCGAAGTGAGCCACTTTTTTTTCATTTTCATTCCTTTTTTATTTTCGCACAACGACACGATGGAAATACAAAAGACTTTTTTGATTTAAAAATAAACAATCCCGATTTTTTCGTGGATACATTGCGTCGTTATGCGAAACGCTCTTTTAAAAGCGTTGAGGGTGTTTGGTCGCTTCTAAACGTTGAGCGTGGTCCGCTTCTTCCATTCCATGCTCAAACAGCTTTTCAATGTAACTATGGCCCTCGGCATCTTCTTCCTCTCCAATGAGAGTGGAGGCCTGATGGCCGGGAGAAGCAGGGGCGACTCCCCAGTGCTGAACGGAAGGGATCGATTCAAGCAACCTTTCATGGTTACTTTGTTCGGGACCGCCGCTTAACTCGCGAATGGCTTGGTCGACATCTTCTCCTGAAACATCTTCAGAAGGGTGATTATTCATGACAGCGATTTCTCTCGCGCGTTCCAGTACTCTTTCTGCTGCGACGGATTCCGTATCGTTTAATTCTTTTGGAGTGATTTCATATTCTTGATTCATAAGAGTCCTTGTATTGATTTGAATTACAAGGGATGAGAGTGCAGAACGTGTGCCAATAGGCATCAAAGCTTCTTTCCCAGAGTAAAGCGTGCAAAAAGCAGTAAAATACGGGAAATCCAAAAACTACAATTTGAATGGTAACTGGATCCAAAGTTGCAGATCGCATAGGAGAGCAAAGATCGATGGGACCTGATTAAAAATTTTAGGTTGGTATTCGCATCGTGGTGAATTTAGGTCTATGATGGAAGGAGTATCATGAAAAACGACGAAATTTTTAAAAGAGCGATCGATGAAATTAAGCTCGGCAACCCATGCCCGCTTTTGAATGAAAAGTGTCCTTATCCGAGCGAGGATGAAAGACAGAAGTGGCGATACAAGGCTCTGATGATGAAAGAATTGATGGATTCGGTCGATGCAAGGAACGCCACCGAAGAAAATTTGGATCGGATTAAAAAGATATTCATTTTAGACCCTGAGACGCAAAATCCCATGAAGGCGCGAAAGTATCTGGCCAAAATTATGAGTTATTGTGAGCCGCATTTTCTGCGATTATCTGAAAAAAATTTAGCCAAGAACGATCCTTCTATCGATCTACCCACGTTACGTCTTCAAAATGAGATCAAATATAATCGAATTAAATCCTTAGCCGAAAATCTTTCGAAACAGATACCCGCTTTTTAGTTTACTTTCCGAAATGTAGGGTGATGAAGCTATGTTCAAAAAACCTTCTTTGGATGAGATTGAGGAGCTGTTAACTCCACTCCGGAAAAATGTCTTTTATTCTGGAAATAGCGACTATCAACGACTTCACCGAGCAGGAAGTAATTATCGAGGTATGTCAGGGATATTCGCATTTCAAATATTTGCGATCTCCACTCCATTTGGTGAAGGGGGATGGAGGTTGGTGGGAGATCTATTCTGTCTGACGGTCATTGTATGGTTCTGGTTTTTGGGAGGTAAATACCATCGAGCTTGTGAAGTAATGGAAGAAGCCAGTCCGATCTCATTGGATGATGTCAGAAAGAAGTCTGTCTCTAAGATTAATTCGTAAAAGCAAAACACAGGGAAGACTAAGTTAAGTATGAAACTAATTTTCTCCAGCTCGGATCAAGAAGGCATTAGCAATTGATGGAAAACATCCTTTTCATTAATTTCACTGTCAGTGCGATAATCTCTTTCTATTTAACATTTAAATTAAATATAAAACTATCTGAATTTACCGCGAAAATTAGCAAAGAAAATTTTTCTGATTTAAATATTAATTATAAATTAGTTTTAGGAGGAGGATCGGCGCTTTGGTGTATTTACTTTAACAGCGAAGTAAAAAACTTAATCGAAGCAAACGAAGAATATAAAAAAGAATGGAATTATTTTAAAAAAGTAAACAGGATTAGAATCTTCTATCCTATTATTTCATCCTTATTGATCGTTTTTATTTTTTTATCAGGTCACTATTTATTTATGTATTTTGGATGATTCATATTGTCATTTAATGGATCGCTGGCCTCTTTGGCGTTGACTTCGTGCTCGTTCATAGAGCGAGGTGTAATATTAATCTCTTTGCAATCCCATCGTCGCAAGTCGTGCAAGAACGGGGGCTATGAAGAATAATCCAATACTCCCAACGAGCATAAAAAGATTATTAATTTTAGCATTATGAATTGCTTGCGCCATGAATTCACGGTTTATAAAGGTGCCCAATGAGTTAGGATTCAAGTAGAGATTGGCAAGGCAGACTAAATAATAGATCCCAGAAATTATTGAAGTGAATCGAAAGAAGACGAGGACGTAATTATAAAGCTTCATGCGATGGGATTATTTCAGAACTGCTCAATAGGTCAATCTATAGGAATCTTGACTCCAGTGTGTGAATAGCCCTTTTTGAAATTACGAAGGATTTCTCTTCAATAAAGATTCTGAGCATTTAAAAACAGGTGCGAACGACGCCGCCATCCACACGAAGTGCGGCTCCCGTGATGGCAGAGGCCAGCGGGCTGCAGACAAACGTCACGAGGCTGGCGACCTCTTCAGGGGTAGCAAAACGCTGGATTAAAGAACTGGGACGGGCTGATTTTATAAATTCTTTTTCAAAGACTTCGAACGATTTTCCGCCGCTGAGTTTGGTGACGAACTCCTCCACTCCATCGGTCCGGGTCGGTCCTGGGAGAATCGAATTCACGGTAACTCCGGTTCCGGCGCACGATTCCGCCAATCCTCGTGAGACGGCAAGCTGGGCGGTTTTGGTGGTGCCATAGTGGATCATCTCGACCGGGATTTGTACGCCGCTTTCACTGCTAATAAAAATGATCCGGCCCCATTTGTTCTCTTTCATCCCGGGAAGATAAGATCGGCTTAATCGGACCCCGCTGAGCACATTGACCTCGAAGAAACGGCGCCAATCCTCGTCGGGAATCTCCTCAAACGGCTTCGGTTCAAAAATGCCGAGGTTGTTCACCAGAATATCGACCTTCGGAAAACGCTTCAGAAGGGCTTCCGTCGCTTCGGCCGTGGAAAGGTCTCCTGTAAATCCTTCAATCTTCGCTTGGGGAGAGGTCTTCTGAATCTCTTGCAATGCGGATTTGAGGGAAGCTTCCGAGCGTCCATTGAGGATGACCGTCGCGCCTTCTTCTGCGAGTTGCGTGGCAATGGCGAGACCGATTCCCTTGGTGGATCCTGAAACGAGAGCGACCTTATCCTGAAGTTTTAAATTCATAACTTCTATCCTACTCCAAGGTCGAAAATTTCCAATTTATTCGATGTAAAATTGTCGCGACCATTTTTGCTTCAGAGAATTAATGGATTCGATAAAGCGGGCGTCCCCATTCGGATGATGAATAGAACTAAAAAAGCGTAAAGCGAGGGGTTGACCCAGGACTACATCTCGGTTGGGGAAATCGGCCCTTTGATCAGACCCGCAAAGTTCCCGCGATAGCTCCAGAGCAGAAAGAGGGCAAAAGCGGATACAATCATCGCCATCGGCAAGCCCTCGGGCGCAATGAAGAGGTGAAAACAGAGAATGTTCACGATCACAGGACCGAGCAGCGTGAGACCCAAAGGGCTCCAGCGTCCGGTCAAGAGAAGGAGACCTCCGAGAACTTGAAGCGCACCCACGACATACATGTAGTGGCTCACAACCAAGGCCATCGTAAAATCACGAGCAGGACCTTCCGGAAGAGGTGGCATCGGGATGAACTGCAAAAAGATGTTCGATCCAAAGACGACAAAGATTAATCCGAGCAAACTGCGGACGATGAGGGTTGCGATTTTCATAATAGTATTTTGTTATTGTATAAATCTTTCTTCAATTTAAGGGTCAATTTAATCGCTGATGTTATTTTAACAAATCTTTTTCTTTTAGGTCATAAATTTCCGAAAAACATCGAACATTGGACTGACCCCAGGCCACCATATTGTTCTTCGAGACACCAAAGCGGAAGATTTGAATTTTATTTGTGTCGGTGAGCTAGAAATCAAACGGCTTAGCTTGGAGTGATTTTTTTCTCCAAAACGGCACTACGAAAAGTATCCCTCCACCCTTTCGAGTGGAGGGATTTGTGAATTATTTATTTACCTTTATGGGGAAGAGGAAGTCGTTCTACCACTGTGGTAGAGGGTCTTCTGCGAGCTTCTTCAACTGTAATAAATATGCCGGTTTTTGCGTCACGTCCGGCTAATCTAGATTCAGGTTTACTCTTTGACATATTATGCCTTTCTCACCCTCGATTTAAACCATTGACCTTTTCAAAAAAAATGGCAACAAGACGACGTCAATTTTACCAAAAACCGGCTACGTCTCTTTTTCTTGAAGGTCTTCTCTAACCGGAGGATGTTCGATTAAGAGATAGAGTCCGAAAGAACCCTAGATTCGTACTCTGGGGTTTTTTCGTAAATAGTGTCATCACGCTACCCCTTGCGGGATGACATCGCCATCCTCACAAGATATTGTAATAACGGTATGATACCATTTCATAGAAATTTAATGACGCATTTGGAGCTGGCAAGTATTTTTGAGAAATAGTTTCCACGAGTTAAAAAAGATTTTGTCGTTAAAACAGTAAAAACTAACCAAAGTGGGATTTCCATTATAAAACGATTTTGTAGCCTCTATAAATCCATCTCTTGAAAAGATAGGATTTGAAGGAGGAAACCGTCATTTTCATTGAGTGACAGAGTTTATGACGGTGAGATATTGAAGTGGTTGAAACTAATTATAAAATTGTTATTCTACACCAGAATATCCTCTGATGAGTACAGAAGCATTTAATATAATTTCCTCCGTCATTCAGACTCTGACTCTAGTGGCTCTTAGTGTGTATACCTAAGATTCCAGAGTGGTTTTAATTGAATTATGAAAACTAGATTACCCAGATGCGATGTATGATGATTTGATTGCGGATATTGCTTCTAAAGTGGAGGTGATTAGAACGGAAATTAAAGAATATTTAAAAACCCATGGAGGTATACTTCCAGATGATGTTTTAAAGTTAATCGAAAATTCTTACGATAGAAGTGATGCCGCAACATTTGATAACAATGAGGAAGATGCCGAGAAATTATGGCAAAACTTACGGCAAGCGGATGAATCCTTTCGTAAATCTTTAAGCCTTTTCTAAAAAATACTTTTATTCTTCTTATAATATGCGGTGACTATCCCTCCCTGTGGAAAAAAGCGTTGAGTTTATGGATAAACCTTCAAGAACCATGATAGATAAGGTGACTATTTTTGAACAAAAAATCGAAGAGTATTTTATTTCATGCATGCCCAAGGAGATCCAAGAATTGGGAGGTAATTCGTTTTTATCGGAACATCCTTTGTACAGATTTAATATTACAGAAATAACCGAAGTAATATTGTCTTTAAATAATGATAAAATGATAAAATTGGAAATAGTACTGCTGCTAAGTTAATAGACATCAAGCTTCATTACTCCTACTTGAGGACATTAAATGAACATTTTTTGAGAGGATCAGCATTAATCGTGGGAAACGATAAACTGGAAAAACTTAATCCGAATGCAGTTTCATTGCTAAGAAGTAAGCATTACAAAGTTTATTTGCTTTCGATCCTAATTGAAGAAATCCTTGATTTCTTTTTGTTATTTTTTGAAAGAAAATCAAAAACAAATAAAAGGGGTAAGTGGAAAAGGTTAATCCAAATGATTATTTCTAAAACTGGTGATGATATTATTTCCAGCGAGGATAAAGTTATTATAGAAGATTTTCAAAAAAATAGGACAGCCGAGTTTCATCAACATTCTAGAGTTAGGGGTTTTTACATCTAAGGATAAATGGGATCCTTTTCAAAAAGAGGAAGAGGTTGTGAGTCGCGTTCTTATGGGCATCCATTGGTATTTTATGGAATTAAAATTCAATAATATTTCTCATTAAACTTTTCTAACTTACGGATTTGACTTATCAGAACTGCTTCTTGCGCCACTTCTCGGAGAATTTAATCGCGACAGCATTTCCTTGCGATCATTCGTTATTTAAAATGCGTGCTGTAGCTTGGTGAACTGGATTTGGTGTTAGTTCGATTACAAATTTTGTAATAGGAAATCCCTCGGCAAAAACCTCATATTCCAAATGATATAATCCACCATTTTCAATAATTGGGCGACGAGGACTAAGGTCATGAGCTGAAATTAAAAATATCCGTGCCGAATTGTTTTCTTGCGCTAGGAGATCGAATTTTCCTACGCTATCAGGCCATATTAACTGAGAAAAAGCATTTATATGACCTGTTGCTTTCAAGGGGTTTTTATCACCAAAGTGAATCTCTTGATGAATGTCCTTCCTCACAATTTTCAAAAGACGCATAGTTGCGTTACTCGCTCCTATATCTGGTCGTGTATTTTTAACCGAAACAATTAAAATACGAGTTTCCTTAACTCGTCCAGGAGACCCCTCCCAAACCGTATGATCGCCAAATGGAATCACAGGAGACCATTCCAGTGATAGTGGAACTAATTGTCTTGAAAACTTTGTATCCCAATTAGACTCGGCAATTGCACGTTCAACTAGTGAAACGACTTCATCATAATTTTCAAATTCTGGAGTGTTTGAAGCCATTACACCAAACATTCCCTTTCGTTCTACTCTTTTTTGATTCAAAAAGATCATTTTTTCAAAACCAAAAGCATACGCAATTGCTAACTCTTGGTTGGTATATAATGATCCTCTATAAATATCATGAGAATTTTCGGAAGCCAAAAGATCTCTCCTGAAATTTATGAATAAGTAATAATCAGATTTTTTCAATTCACCAATTATCTCTCTGTTTAGATCCATAATCGTATGAACTTGTATTGCGACATACGTATCAAAACCTTTAGACTGGAGCAGCTCGGCGACATTTTTTGCTACGGCTTTCTCGTCTTCTGTATGTTGCCCAGAACTGATAAATACTTTGGCTTTCATTTTATACTCACTGCGTAACTGTACATGATCTTCATTGGTTATTAGAAATAAAGCCTAAATCCCAAAAAGACCAGGAAGCGGGTGTATAACTCACTACCTC
>JAZKBH010000081.1:0-4277 GCA_040388725.1 Verrucomicrobiota bacterium | reverse complement strand
GGCGAACTGTAGGAGATTAGCTTTTGGTTCCATTCTTGAGTTTGCTCTCGAAAAATGCAGAATGGCTTAAAGTTATGTTTAAAAAACCTTCGTTGGATGAGATTGAGAAGATGTTGGTTCCACTGCGTAACAATTCGTATTTTGGAAATAGCGACTATCAACGACTTCGACAGGCTGGAAGCAACTATCGGGGATTATCAGGTTTATTTGCGATTCAATTTATAGCAAACTCTCCGTTTAGCGGTAGCTCTTGGAGAATTGCGGGTGACATTTTCAGTCTTACGGTAATTATTTCATTTTGGATCATCGGAAGCAAATACCGTCGAGCGATTGAAGTTTTAGAAGAAGCCTGTCCCATTTCACTGGATGACGTTAGGAAGAAGACGGAATCGACAAGTTAATCCGTAAAAGTAACACTCCGGTAACACTATCGGGGAAATCCAACCAAAACCACGGTCTCGGAGCCTCGACCCTCCCTTTTAAAACCTCTGTTTACCCTGCGGTGGAAAATTGACTTTTCCTAGACGTAAAAATGAGGCGGGTGTCGGAATCGAACCGACGCATAGAGCTTTTGCAGAGCTCGGCTTTACCACTTAGCAAACCCGCCATGTCATTCTAAAATAACAGAATGGAACGACTGATAGACAGCGAACACATTCATGTTGACGAAATCTTTTCCCAAAGATCTCGGTCTGCATCATGCAGACCCCTTGCTCTCGCAAGGTTCGTCTCGATTCTTCCCAAGAATCTCGACTGCAAACCCGCCTTATCTCACTGATTTCAAAACCCACGAGGGGTTTTGAAGGGGAAGGAAAACTAAGCGATTCTGGGGAAGAGATCAATCTTTTAGGTAAAAAAGACTTTAGAGCGTATTCACTCAAACCTCAGCCGTTTTTTGCCGCGAAGAAGCACAAGAAGCACAGTTTTCCAAGACGATCCCTTCTGAAAATGACTTTAACCTTGCGCATTTTGCGCTTCTTTGTGGCTACATGATTTTTGAATTTGCATTAATGCCTCTCTTAAATAGGAGGAAACAACCTCTCTTAAGAACGCAGGAAGGCAGGAAAAATTCAGAAGAAAGATTTGAGGGAAGACGATTAAGCGTAGACGTTGAAAAAATTCCCAGGAGCGGCCGATCCCCACGAGGATGAAAGCATGGAGAAAGCTTGGGTCGTAATCAGGCTTCGAGAGGTCGCAAGGCCATTGTTCCCTGCCGCGATGGCTGCAGCGCTATCGGTGTAGAGGGAGGTGGTTTTGCCGCTCCCTGTCTTTGTCACCAGGCTGTTGCCGCTGGAAATCGCATTGGCGAAGAGACTATTATAAATGATTTGAGGGGTGTAGGTCTCCGGGGCCGTATTAGAGGTCGCCGGACTGGTGCTGACGCCTGTCAAAAGAGCGGAGGAGGCATTGGTGAGTGTTTGACGGGCCTGGGCAATGGCGGTCACCGAGGCAGCCGAGGGCGTGTAGGGAACGCTCGGGGTGGAAGAGGTGACTGCATCTAATGCCATAAGAGAAGTTTACGGGATTGGATTTGAATAGCAAATTGAAGTTTTAGGTTTTTTCAGAGGAATCCGAGTTTATGAAGAGAATATTGCCACAAAGAGGCGCAAAATGCACAAATATAAAAGTCTTTTTAATCCCGATTTTACAGAAGAAGACTTTACCCTTCTTTATCCTGTAAATCCTGTTTGTCCTGTCTGAAATTCTGACAGCTTGGAGAGGCTAAAAAAGGGGATGTACGGTAGCAGATCGTTCAGGATCTCGGTTCTCTTTTCAGAAAATCGACTTGAATGCTCTCCTGTAAAACGTGGATTTCATCGCCGGCTTTATAGGAAAAACGGAGTCGAATTTGATCTCCAGGAGAGACGGTCAGCGGATTTTTAATCGGGAAAATAATATTTTGGTTCATCCAATTCAAGGTGCACTTTTGATCGACTAAAATGGCGAGAGCATTGGAGGTGATAAACTGAAAAGCATTCAAGGTTCCCGTGTGGGAGATGATCATCTCTTGATCGAAGTGAAACTCGGTCGGAAAATCTTGAGCGTATTGAATGGTGGCGTAGACGGAAGCGTTTCCCAAGGGGAGGGTGCGAGGAGCCGGGCCAGGGGATTGAAAGCAGACAATCGGCGCGTGAAATCCCGCAAATTCAAAATTCCGTTGAATGGGTTCGACGCCGAGGACCGTGGCTTCGGGTAGAAAGAGGAGAGGGAGATCTCCAAATTGCGCGCGATATCTTTTTTTGAAAGAGGAGATGACTTCCAATTGTTTTTCTCGAAGAAGCGCGGAATGGAGCATCTCACAAATCACAACATCAACCGGCTCGGGGGGAAGATAAGAGAGGGCGTCGGCTTGCACGACTTCGACGGGAGTGGGGGTCGGATTGAGCTTGAAGAGTTCACGGGCTTTTTGGGCGAGTTCCGGAATTTTTTCGACGCAGCGGACATAGGAAGCTTTTTGAGCGGCAAAATAGGAGAGGATTCCTGTTCCAGCGCCGAGTTCGAGGACTTTGGCTCCGGTGGGGACTAATAATTCGATCGCTTTTTTAAAACCTTCCACGCGATCTCCATCTTGAAGCATTTGATAATGATAATGGAGGGGGATTAAATCGCCGACGATTTCATTTTTCCCTCTTTGAAATGCTTGATCGGCGGAATTCATTTTTGAGGAAGTATGAGTCTTTTTTTAAAGATGGCGAGCACGGGGATTAAAGGCATTCGCATGAGCTTCGACCTTATGAAAATTCATTAAAGGCATGTTCTCACGCATCCTTCTTCGCCAAGGCTACGGCGGGACAAGCTAACACGACGACGCGACGTTCGATCCCTGTGGTTGCTCTGACCGACGCTCTATCGATCGTCTCCCTTATTTTAATAAAGAGATCAAAAACGCGTTCCCGATCTCTTTGTAAAAATAAGGAACGAGGGTTTACCCTCTTCAGATCAGAGCTTCCCCCGCGGTCTAAAACTAAGATAAAATCTTCCATCCTTCCTAATTTTCCCCACATCACGTCGTCGTGTTAGCTTGTCCCGCCGTAGCCTTGGCGAAGGAGGATGCGTGAGATAATGCCTTTCATTGACTCTTACCTCGCATTTAGCAAGGGCAGATGACTTTATCGTGCAAAAAGAGGGATTTAAAATGGGGGGAATACCTTGTTTTCTCTGAAAAAAAGATCGATCCAGGTTTGGTACGGTTGATGCAAGTCTATCCTTATGAAAACAACACTAAAACGTCAGTCGCCTTGGAGAAAATATGGAATACTCACCCTTTTGGTCGCTCTGTTGATCATGGGTGGATCGTCTGCTTTCGCGAATGAGGGTTATGCCCAAGTGCGCGTTCAAGAGACGAGCTATCATGGTCATCATCACCACCGTTATCATCACCGTCACCACTCCAATCGTGGACATTGGGGCTACCATAATGGAGTCCGTGTTTGGATTACATTGTAAGAAGTAATCGATGAATAAAAAATCGCGTGTGTGATCCACACGCGATTTTTTTATGTAGAGGGGACTCCAGAGTCGTCATTGGAAATCGATTTTATCTGTAAGGTCATAGACTGAAATGGTGATAAAAAATGGAGGGGCACAGGCTCTGTGCCTCGGAGGACGGGGAAGGCAGTGGGCCACTGCCCCTCCAGTTAAGAATTCAAAATCGGGGTTTAAAAAGGAGTGACTCCTTTGAGATTTGAAAAAGTAATTCCCTGCACGGTTCTTAAAAAGTCCTGCATGTAGGCGGTTTTGGCGGCCTCTTTACTTGTCGCTGCGTAGAGCTGGCTCCACAGTCCTTTGGAGGTAATTTTTTTGGGAACGACATACCCTTTGTCGATATAAGGTTGCACCGTCCAATTCGGAAGTGCCGCGATTCCACGATGACTCGCCACCAATTGAAGGATGGCGACAGTCAGTTCTGTTTTTCGTCGGGTGAAAGCTTCTCTTTCCAAAAAGCTTCCGTGGCGCGTTTCAATTCCCGCTGGGCACCGATGCGGGGGAATCCAAGATTGTGAGTGGTGAGAGAATGTTTCATTTGTCGCATCATACGGATAAATACTGTATTCTCCTAATTCGATGTTTTTAGATTCATCATTCAAAAAATGAATGATTAATTTTAGTTTTTTTAAAGGGCGTTTTCGAAAGAGAATTTGGCATGGAGAGTTTAAACCTATTTCTTGCATGAGAATTTAAAATGGAGCGCCGCTGGCTCAGCGGCATGGGTAAATGGGGTGTGTTTTTATGTTTCCTCTCTCGGTCATGAAATCGACCCCTCAACCATGCCGCCG
>JAZKBH010000080.1:34822-38799 GCA_040388725.1 Verrucomicrobiota bacterium | reverse complement strand
TTTGAATTTTCAAAAAATACGCGGCTTCCGCATGCTTTAGCGGCTCATTTCCTTGGCGTTCTTTGCCTTTCCCTTGGCGGTTGCATTTCCCTTTTCATCCCAAAAGAAAACACTGGATTTTTCTCTGCTCTCCCTCAGAGTGAAAAACTCTTTCGTATGGAAATCTACATCGACGGCAAATTTTACAAAAAAGAAGACGCGAAAATCTCAGTTTTCGATCACGGACTTCTTTATGGCGACGGAATTTTTGAAGGCATTCGCGCTTACAATGGCAAAGTCTTCTTTTTGATGGAACATCTGGACCGTCTTTATGATTCAGCCAAGGCGATCATGCTGAACGTGCCTCTCAATATCGAAGAGCTCAAAGAAGTGGTTCTGGAGACCTGTCGCCGAAGCAAAATTGAAAACGGCTATATTCGTCTCGTCGTCACCCGAGGTATCGGGGATCTCGGAATGAATCCTGACAAATGTCCCAAAGCCTCGGTTTTCTGTATTGCTTCCACCATCCAACTTTACCCTGAAGAACTCTACAAAAAGGGACTCAAGGTCAATACCGGCGCTACCCAACGTATCTCCCCCGCAGCCCTGAGTCCTGCGATCAAGTCCTTGAATTATCTCAATAATATCATGGCCAAGATCGAGGGAAATCTCGCAGGTGCCCAAGAGACTATCATGCTCAATGCCGAAGGATATGTGGCGGAGTGCACCGGCGATAACATCTTTGTGATCAAAAAAGGAAAGATCTTTACTCCGACGGTCTACGCCGGAGCCCTTGCGGGAAACACCCGTCGTGCTATTATGGATCTCTGTACGGAGATCGGAAAACCCGTACTCGAAACTCAAATGACCCGTTACGACCTTTTTGTGGCTGACGAAATTTTCCTCACCGGAACCGGAGCGGAACTCGTTCCTGTTCGTGAAATCGATGGGCGTATCATAGGAAGCCAAACTCCGGGCCCTGTCACTCTTCAGCTTCTTGAAAAGTTTCGTAAACTCACTCAAACCAATGGAGTTCCGATCTTTGCTTAAAGAAGGAGAACCGACCATGAAATGTCAGATTTGCGGCGCTATCGCCAATGTGCACTTGACTCAGATCATCGGAGGCAAGATGCAAAAGATCGATCTTTGCGACAAGTGCGCCAAAGAAAAAGGAGTCGCCGATCCTACAGGCTTCTCGCTCGCTGACATGCTCCTCGGATTGGGTGCCACTGAAAACATGAAGACCGGAAACCCCGACGACCTTCAATGTCCCGAATGTGGTTTCAGTCATCAAGACTTTAAAAAGACCGGCCGTCTCGGTTGCCCCACCTGTTACGAAACCTTCAATGATGGTCTTCAGCTCATCCTGAAGGACATGCACAAGGATACCGTCCATAAAGGGAAGATCCCTGCCAAGCTTCAAAAGTCGAAGATTTATCAGACAAAAATCCTGGAACTCCAAACCAGTCTCCAAGAAGCCGTTCGCCAAGAAAAATACGAACTTGCCGCCGCGCTCCGCGATCAGATTCAACAGATTCAAACTCAAATCGGAGTCAGTTAAAATACAGTCTCACACAGAGACACGAAGACACAAAGTTCATCCGTAGATTAATGACGATTTACACAGATTAAAGATCGGTGTGAATCCAATGAAAATACAGTTTTTCTGTTTTTAAAACAAAACCATTACATTTAAAATTTGTGCCTTCGTGTCTCTGTGTGAGACTGTTTTAAAACTTTGTATTTCTTTGTTTGATCTTGGTGGTTAAATTTTCTTTGTTCTTATGACTTTTGCCCTTCTTTTCCTTCTGGCGATGACCTTAATTGGCGTCATCGTTCTCATCTTCCGTCAATCTTCCCAAGGATCTCAACAGCAGCTTCAATCCCTCGAGCAAATCTCTTCGTTGAAGGAAAACCTTCTTAAGACACTTTCGGAAAATCAACTGCAAGCCAGTACTCTCACTCAACGGAATATGGGGGAAGTCCGCGAAGAGATGCGTCAGTCGATTTCCCAACTCCAATCCTTCACTCACCAGCGTCTTCAAGAAATTCAGACTCAAGTTCAAACTCAACTGAAACAAAATCTCGATCAAAACTTCGGTGCCTTTCAGGAAATGAGCAAAGGCCTCGCCTCTCTCCAAACGAGCGCAGGACAAATGGTGCAGATCAGCCAACAGGTCAATGAGCTCAACCATCTCCTTGCCTCTCCCAAGCTTCAAGGAAACTTCGGTGAAGTCGTTCTCGAACAACTTCTCATCGATATTCTCCCCCAATCCTCCTACCAACTCCAACCGAAGCTCGCCGAAGGATGTCAACCGGATGCCGTCATCCAACTCCAAGATCAATTTCTCTGCATCGATTCCAAATTCCCGAAAGATCGCTATACCCTCCTCATCAATGAAGCGATTTCTCCGGAGCAACGAGCTCAAGCCCTCAAGGAACTCTCTCAAACCGTTCGAGGAATGATTAAAGATATCGCTCAAAAATATATTCGACCCGACCTGAAAACCGTCGATTTCGCTCTTCTCTTTATTCCAAGCGAAGTTCTTTACTACGAACTCCTCCGCATGAGCGAAATTACCGAGCTCTGTCGCAAATCCAAAGTGAGCATCTCCTCCCCCAATACCGTCGCAGCACTTCTACACTCCGTCGCACTCGCTTTTCGAAATTACGAAATGCAAAAGAATGCGAAAGACCTCATCGTTCAAATTCAGGAGCTTCACAAACACTTTGAAGGATTTCGTGGCGACTTCAACAACCTGGGGAAACGAATTTCTCAAGCTCAGGAAGACTTCCTCAAAGCTCAACGCGACCTCGAACGATTCGACCGCTCGATTGCACGAATCCAAGAGGGAAATACTGTTCCAGAATAAAGCAGTCTCACACAGAGACACGAAGACACAGCATCTATCCACAGATTTACACCGAAGAACGCAGATTTTAAAGCCAATGGTTTTGTTTTAAAACAGAAAAACTGTATTTTCATGATATTCACATCCATCTTTAATCTGTGTAAATCTTCTTAAATCTGCGGATAAACGCTGTGTCTTCGTGTCTCTGTGTGAGGCGGCTTTACTTCTCCACCCACCAGACGCCTTCTTCCCGGTTGGGAGTGATTTGAGATCCTCGGACTTTAAATCCATTTTTAAGAATCCATGCCTCAAAGGCTTTTGGAGTCCATCGGCGACTCTGAAAAACATTCAAAGAGTCCCCTTTTTTAAATTTCAATTTCCTCAATCCGAGGGTCCATTCAAAATTTTGAAGAATCGTCGTTCGTACCAAAATCGACCTCACTCCCTTTTGATTTTCAATTCCAAAATGAAGAGATGAAATCCATTGGGAGGAAATTCCCTGCTCGCGAAAAAGGATCCCCAACCATCGTCGAGTCTCGGGATTCCGATATTGGGGTAGAACTTGTTGAATCGATTCATCCACATCCGTTTCGTCTGCTTTCTGAACGGGCGCAAGATTGGCGCTCACTAAAAGATGATCCCCCGGTCGTAAGAGTGACTTCCAGATTCGAAGAATCGATTCAGGAGTGAGATTGGGAACTAATCCAAAAAAAGTAAAAAGACGACATTCTTTTTGACCTTCCGTATCTATCGATTTCCTTAAAGAGAGCGAGGCATCCAGATCCATCACCCATGCTTGCGAATCTTGAGCGAGATAAGGATTCACTCTCCCCATGCTCATTCGACAAAGCTCATCACTGACATCCACAGCCGTAAATTTTTGAATCCCGCTCCCTTGTCTCTTCAGACTCCGAGCCAGCCATTCTTCTTTAACCCCCGTTCCACATCCCAATCCGATCAAATGAATCGGCCTTGAATCGGAAATGGAAAGACGTGAAAAAAGAGAGCGATAAATTCGTTGAAATGATGAATCTCTTAAAACCGGAGAATGCGATTTAAAAACTTTCTCCCATGCTTCCGATTGTTTCTTCGAATGATAATGAAGCGATGGATCAATAATCCCCTTTTTAAGAAAGGTGATTTGTT
>JAZKBH010000080.1:26447-34769 GCA_040388725.1 Verrucomicrobiota bacterium | reverse complement strand
AGAGGAAATACAAAAATATTTTTTATAATGAAAAAGGCATTTGAGTTTTGAAACAAAAGCAAAGCCTTTACGGTTTTCCTCCGCGGTGAAATTGCCTTTTTTGCCTCTCTCTCACGACGTCCCATCAAAACGAAAAGGCCGGAGATCTCTCGATCTCCGGCCTTTTAAAAACGTAATCTAGTAGAAGTAACAGGCGAATTAATTCGCTGCTGCAACGACGTGAACGCGACGGTTTTCTTTGTCGAATTTCACAGTTCCATTCGCCAAAGCGAAGAGAGTGAAATCACGACCGACACCGACGTTCTTACCAGCATGCCAACGGGTTCCACGTTGACGGACAATGATATTGCCAGCGTCAATGCCTTGACCCCCAAAAATTTTGACTCCGAGTCGCTTGCTTACGCTATCGCGACCGTTCTTTGTACTTCCTTGACCCTTCTTATGTGCCATGACGAAACTCCTTTAAGAATTCTTTGACGCCGAGGGATTACCCTTGGATTTTCGTGACTTTCACACGATTGTATTTTTGACGATGACCAACCGTGCGATGATAACCTTCGCGGCGGCGGAATTTATAAGCGATGACTTTATCGCCTTTAATTTCGTCTTGGATTTCTACGGTTACTTGAGCACCACTGACCAAGGGCTTACCGACCTTGACGTTTGCGCCGTCTGCGACCAACAAGACATCCGAGATGGTGAACGACTTTTCGCCTTCTTTAAGCGGCAAAAGTTCGACGTCCAAGATATCGCCCTCTTGGATCTTATATTGCTTACTTCCTGTTCGTATCACTGCTAACATATCTTTCCTTTTTTCAAATGAAGAGTTGAGATGATGGAGATATCTTTCTCCAAATCAAGCGATTTTTACCAATTTTTCGATAACCGCTTAAAATTCAAACTTTAAGAGATCAATCTCATAAACATGAGTCGATGCGGGATTGAGATTCACCTTACATTCTGAATCCCTGGCTACCAACGGTTTACGAGATAATACAACGACACGAGGAGAGAGTTTTTCCCCGATTTTTCCACTTCTTTTTCCTTCAATCACAACAAAACCACGAGACCCCATTTCATACACAGTTCCTGAGTTTTGAGGGCTCAATTGATCGGCTCTTTGAGTAAAATTCGTCGAGGCCGTCGCGAAACCTGCCAAAAAAATGGCCGATATAAATAGATAAACAAACTTCTTCATAAGATATATCTAGCCCCACGATGAAAAAGGTCAATCCCTCCTCTCAAGGGATTAACAAAAGGAATTTTGAACCGCCAAGGAAAAAGACAAAGAAAATACAAAGGCTTTAATAAAAAAACGTTTTAAATTCAAAATGCATTCGCTCTTCATAAAATAGAGATCTCTTCTTTGTTTGCCTTTGTCTTTACCTGGTAGTTCAAAATTGATTTTTCAGAGACCATCAGTAAACACGGATTTCACCGTAAAAATTCATTGAGATTCTTTTAAAAGCATCCTAAACCTTGAGCTATGTCTTCCTTTCCGCGCCAAGGTTCTATCCAGGCCTTTGCTATGCTCGTCGATATCAATGGATTTACCTCGCTGGTAGATCGATCCCTCGGAGAAAACATTGCGAAACACATTTCGGACGTCCTCAAACAAGGAGTGAACGCTGTCGAATCCCATAACGGTCATGTAATCGGCTTCATGGGAGATGCTTTTATTGCGGTTCTTCAAAATAAAACCGAAGTGATCCAAAGCTGCTCTGAAATTGCAAAAGCAGTGGCAGAACAATGTAAAATTTTGAACGATCCTCAAGGCTCCTTTAAATGGCCTCTTCCTGAGGGTCCCAGCCTGAAGATCGCTGTCGAGTATGGGTGGATGGATATTTCCCGAATCTCAAGCAAAGCCGTGGGCGAGCAAATTTTAATGATCGGACCTCCGATTAATTACGCCCATCGAGTCTCCTCGAGTGGAAGTGGCAATCGATGCCACATCGGCCCCAACGCAGCCCAGCTCATCGGCGTCGATTGCGAAGAATTGACAGGACCATATCGGGTTGAAGGGAAAAAAGGAGAAGGGATCTATACCTATTATCGCCTTCCTTTAGATCATATTTGGGAGGAAGATCCCGTCTCTGCTCCTTAATTTTTAAATAACTATTATAAATTCATCGTCGGTTATTTAAAAATTTCATTTGCCCGAATTCAATTCCGAGATTAGTACTTAGACATCCAATATCAAAAGAGACGAAATAAGAAATCATGATAGCCGTTACTAAATGCGAAAAAGCGACCGCCAAAAAATTTAAAAAGGCGATTAAGAAATATCTCTGCCCTAAAAAGTCAGAATCCCGCGCCGCGCGTGTTCATCAAAGTCGCAAAAAAAATAAGAAGGTCACTCTCGGTGAAGCTGTCGTCATTCCTGATACTGATCTCCATCATGTCTTTGATGCGGATACCGTTCTTGCCGTCAGCAATGCGATTATCGATCTCTCTTCTGAAGTTCGCGGGGGAGATCTCATCGTCAGTTTCCCTGATTTCGAAGATTATAGTGACTATAAAGCCGTATTAGAAAGCATCGCGGAAGATACCGATTCTTTACGTGTTTGGGCCTTTGGAAATCCTCCAAAAAATCGGAAAAATATCGACTTCGTTCCGATGCAGCATACGAAACTCCAACGCTATCATCTCGTTCTGTTTAAAAACGACAAAAGCAGCGCAGTTCTTCTCTGCCGCCAAATCAATTCCACCAACAATCCAGATGCTCGACGCTACGTCGGTTTCTATAGCTTCAACCCCTATCTCGTTGAATCGATCCGCTGGCGCTTCAACTTAGTGACTTGCGGGTTAAATCGTCTGGTCAAAGCCTGGGACAACTCCTTCCCCCTTCCTGATCTCCGTATGAAAGAGATCGATCAGCTTTTAGGAAAAGTGAAGACCAAGTCCCTCCGTTCTCGTGCGACAAAAGCACTTGCAGACGAAGTGAATTATTAATCCCTATCTTTAGGCACTACCCTTCTCGTCTATGCTTCCCCAAGCTCAGTCATTCCATTTTCTCGGCATTTGCGGAACCGCGATGGGCTCCGTTGCGGCAATGCTTAAAGATCTCGGCTATCACGTCTCCGGATCTGATGAAAATGTTTACCCTCCGATGTCGACTTTTTTAGAGCAAAAGGGAATTAAGATTATGTCAGGATATCGTCCTGAGAATCTTCCTCAAGATGATACGATTATCGTGGTGGGAAATGCGATTCGACGAAGCAATCCCGAACTTGAAGCGGCACTCGATGCCAAAAGATTTTATCTTTCACTTCCCGAAGTTCTTAAATTTTATTTTCTCCGCAAAACACACAATATCGTTGTCACCGGAACTCACGGAAAAACAACGACAACCTCGCTCGTCTCCTGGCTCTTCGAACACGCAGGTGAAAAACCATCTTATATGATCGGGGGAATTCCCCTGAATTTCGATCAAGGCTGTCGCAAGCAAGAGGGAAAATATTGGATCATTGAAGGCGACGAATACGACACCGCTTATTTTGATAAAAGAAGTAAGTTCAATCACTATCTCCCCGAGCTTTTGATTATTAATAACGTCGAATTCGATCACGCCGATATTTACGACAATCTTGCCGCCATCCAACTTTCATTCAAACGCGTGGTCAATATTGTCCCTCGCAATGGAATGATTCTCGTCAATGCCGATGATCCGAATGCGGTCGCTGTCATTCCCCATGCTCAGGCCCCCGTCCTTGAAGTCGGCTTTTCCGCCAATGCGGGAGCGCGGATTGAGAATGTACGGCTTCTTCCCGAATCATCCGAGTTTGAAATGTTTGGTCATCGATTCCATTTACCTATGGTGGGTGAATATAACGTGCGCAATGCGGCGATGGCGGTTGCGGCCGCTCACTTCTATCAAATTCCGATTGAAAAAATCCAATCGGGTTTAGCGACATTTCAAGGGGTCAAACGACGTCAGGAGATTCGAGGTGAACGGAAGGGGGTCACGCTGATTGATGATTTCGGACATCATCCGACGGCGATCCGTGAAACACTCAAAGCCTTACATGTTCGCTACCCCAATCGTAAAATCTGGGCCATTTTCGAACCTCGAAGCAATACGACCCGTCGCGCTATCTTTCAACATGATCTTCCCGATGCGTTAAGCCATGCGGATGGAATCTACGTTGCTCAAGTTGCCGCTCTCGATCAGATTCCTCCCGATCAGCGACTCAATCCTGAAAAAGTGGTGAGCGATTTAAAATCCAAGGGAAAACTCGCTTTTTACGAGCCGAGTGTGGACCACATCATTCAATCCCTGGTTCCCCAATTAAAATCCCAAGATATTATTGTCATCTTTAGCAATGGCGGATTTGGTGGCATCCATCAAAAACTTTTGGATGCTATCGGAATCTGAAACAGAGTTTTTTAAAAAGAAACTCTCTGACGTCATTTAAACGGCGCGCTCTTTCGCGAGCTTCTCTTTCACGATTTTATTCGCTTCAAGCTTTTGCTTCCCACTCAAACATTCGGCAACACTATCTCGACTATCGGCAGACATCGGATCGCCTTTGATCGCCGCTAACGAAAACCAAATATAGGCTTGAAAATAGTCTTGAGGAACTCCCTGTCCTTGGACATAGGCAATTCCTAAATTAAATTGAGCCACGCTATATCCGCGTTCGGCCGACTTCTGAAACCATTTCACCGCATCTTCATCACTTTGAGAAACCCCTTGTCCGGTCGCATAGCGGACACCTAAACTATCTTGAGCTCCCGGATGTCCCTTATGAGCCGCAATCGAAAGCCATTTTACTGATTCTGAAAAATTTTGAGGAACTCCAAAGCCGTGGGCGTATGCTACTCCCAATTGAAAATTTCCCTCATTACTTCCTAAATCCGCTGATTTTTTTAAGTATTCGTAAGCTTTTTGGTAGTCCTGATCAACTCCAAGGCCCTTGCTATAACAGACCCCCAATGCGCAAAGCGCTTCCACATTGCCTTCATCCGCGCTTTTTTTAATTTCTGAGTAAGGTTTTTTGATCCATTCCACAATGGAAGGAGCTTAAACAAGTTTCTGGGTTGGTCAAATTGAGAAATAATTTAACCACTTTCTCATTTTAAAATCGGAACCAAAATGGATCCCTTTCATTGAAAGGAGTTGACACCCTCTTTCTCTCTCAGGCAACGTAGCGTGTTTTATGGGAAATGATCCGCAATCCGCACTGAAGATACCACTGATCCTGGTTATCTTGGGCTTGATTGGATATGTCGGAACAAGTTATTGGACCCATCGTCAAGAAATTTCAGCGATTCGAACAGACTTCGAAACCACTCGCAAAAGTCTTTCTGAAAATCTCACCGTTCTCCAACAACAATCCGATCAACGGTACGCAGCCCTCCAAAAACTTTCTCAAGATTACGACTCCCTTCAAAAGAAAGTTTCTGAAATCGATCAAGTGACTCAAACCGAAAAATCAGAGAGAGTTCAGCTTCTTCTCGCTCAACAAGAATCGATCAGCCAACTTAAAGAACAACAATTAGGCCTCGTCAAAAATCTGGCTCAAGCGGAAATGGAGATCAAAGAAAGCAAAGAAGTTCAAGCAGAGATGATTCCCACCGCTCTCGAAACTCGAAAACTTCAGCAACAGATCGACTCGCTCAAACAACTTCTCGATTCCCAATCCGCACGCATCACCAATCTTCAAGAACAGATCTCGACTCGAAATTCGATGCCAACGCAGTCTGTACCGACGAAAAGTACGAATCCCCTTCGTAACGGTTTTCCTTAAAAACTTAAAGACATTAGTCTCACGCGACGACACAACGACGCGACGTTAAACCCATTTCATAAATGAGAACTCGGATTGAGAACGAGGGAGAAAAGACCCCTTCGCCCCTGCCGTTGACTGCGGCGCTCCATTTTTGAATCCCTCATACAAAATGATTTTACGTCGCGTCGTTGTGTCGTTGCGTGAGATATGCTTTTTGTTTTATCCGTGATATTCGTAAATGACCGCTCCCAACGAAAAAAGAGCCGCAGTCTCTGAACGCAAGACCGTCGATCCGAGGGAGACCGGAAGAAAACCATTGTTTCGAGCCTCGTTGATTTCAGCCGGTGTAAAATCTCCTTCAGGTCCAATCATAATCACCACCCCTTGGGAAAGCGCTGGATGGGAACGGTTTTCTTTCAAAACCTCTCGCAACGGTTTTGCTTCGTCTTGGAGGGAGGCAATGAGTTTTAATCCAAACCGCTTGGATTCCCCTATAAAATCACGAATTTTGAGAGGAGCTCCTACGGCGGGAATCCAATTCTGTCCACACTGCTTACACGCTTCGATCACAGTCTGTTTCCATTTTTCTGCTTTTGCATCCGCTCGATCATCATCGAACTGCGAAACACTTCGTTCGGATTGAAGCACGATGATTTCAGCCGCGCCGAGTTCGGTCGCTTTTTGAACAATCAAATCCATCGATTTGGGCTTGGTCAGGGCTTGAGCTAAAATCACAGGGACGGGAGCAGGAGCGGTTTTACTCTCCGCTAGTTTTTTGAATCGGACGCATTTCTTCTGAATGGATTCGATCACGCTCTTCCACTCTCTTCCTTTTCCATCAAATACCGTGATCGTCTCGCCTTCTTTCTGCCGCATAACCCCGACACAATGACGCGCTTCATTTTCCTGCAACACGTTGCTCTCGAGGTTTTGACAGTAGTATCGTTTCATCGGCCCTTTCTAAAACAAAAATTCTCGAGAACAATCAAACAAATCGGCATAAGTTTTGCTTAATGACGTAAGGAGACTTAATATCGCTATAAGTCCTTGTTGCTTTTTAAGAGGACTTCGCTAGCAAAAAAACCGCTATGAAAAAAATTGCAATCCTGACCTCGGGTGGAGATTCCCCCGGCATGAATCCTGTCATTCGTTCCGTGACGCGCACCGCCGTCAACAAAGGAATGGATGTCTGGGGGATTCAAAATGGATATCAAGGTCTTCTCGATAACGATTTTATCCAGTTGGATGTTTTAAAGGTCAGCGGCAAAGGACGTGAACCCGGCACTTTTCTTCAAACGAGCCGATGCCTCGATTTCATCAAAGATGAAGGTCAAAACAAAGCTATTAAAATTCTCGAAGCTCATGGCATTGAAGGACTTGTGGTCATTGGTGGAGATGGATCGCTTTCAGGGGCTCTCGCCCTTCAGAAAAAAGGTTTTCCCGTCGTCGGCGTTCCCGGAACCATCGATAACGATCTCTATGGAACCGAAATGTCCGTCGGGGTCGATACTTGTCTCAATACCATCATGCATCTCGTGGATATGATCCGCGCCACGGCCGCCTCTCACCGACGTTGTTTCGTGGTGGAAGTGATGGGACGAAATAGTGGATATCTGGCTTTGATGACCGCCATCTCCACCGGCGCACAGGTTGCCGTCATTCCCGAATTTCGCTCGAACATGGATAATATTGTCAAAGTTTTGGAACGTCGATTCGCCCGTAAACACAACAATAGTGTGATCATCGTCGCGGAGGGAGTCTGTTCAGGCTCGGAGTTCTTAAATCGAATGAATCTTTATCCAAAGGGAGTTATTCAACAAGACATTCGTCTTACGGTATTAGGTCATGTCCAACGGGGCGGAGTTCCGACCCATTTCGACCGCCTTCTCGGCGCACGCATGGGAGAAATGGCAGTTCTCGCTCTGGAGAGCAAAGAGACGGGCTGTATGGTTGCTCAAGTCGCCAGCAAAATGCAATTGATTCCGATTGAGTCAGTCATTGGAAAGAAACGCGCACTTTCGGGCGAATCGATTCGTGCGGCAAGAAATCTCGGCATTGAAATCGGCGACGCGGTCGAGACTTAAACCTCCGTTTCCCGCTCGACTTCGAGCGATTCTCCCTTCTTTTTAAAGAAATGGGGCGACAAATAGCACTTGATTCATCCCCTCAAGAGGGGCAACTTTAGGATATGAAAACCCATTTTGGGAAAGTTGTCGGAATTTTGTCTTTTTTGATCCTCACTTTATTTGTTAAAGCAGACGATCTTCCTCGAGATTTCTGGGTCACGGAAGGAGCTCAAATAAATACCACTCCAAAACAAATTTGGGTCGATAGTTTTTCTCTCGAAACCGCTTCTGAAAGTATTGATAAAACCGGACGCTCCTATCATCTCTTCAAAACGGCGATGCCGGTAAAACTTCAAGAAGCGACGGTCAAGTCGCTGATGAAAATTGCTCCCAGTAAACCGCTTTGGGTGACAACCCCTCCTGCCAATATTTGGATTATCAAGGGAGACATTACTTACATGGGAGATAGCGTGGTTGAGCAGGGATTCTGGCGTTCCATGACCAAAAACTTCAACAATTCTCTC
>JAZKBH010000080.1:23964-26437 GCA_040388725.1 Verrucomicrobiota bacterium | reverse complement strand
AAACGACTCCGAACCGAAGTTTTTGTTTATGATATGAGTGTCTCGCGAGACCATTACGTGCTCAAATTTTCGACAGGGCCTCAGGGAGTCAACTCTTCTCCTTTAAGCGTCGAAGATACAGCGGACGCTATTCTTCATACCCTTCAAACTTATCTTCATGATCTGAAGCGTTAATCCGATGATCTCCCTTTCGAAGAGCAGATCCAATCGATCTCTCTTTATCTCTTTTATTCCCCTCCTGACCCTCTCTTTTTGGATCAGTACTTCTCCCATTTCGTGGGGCATGGGAGCGAAAGAAAAGAAAACAGAGGATATTCCTCTAGAACAAGAAAAGCATGCCGAAGGCCTTGATAAGGCATTTTCAGAAAAAAAATTTAACTCCACCGATCTCGATAAAAAACCGGCTTTGGGAGATAAAAGCTTTGAGACTCACTCTGCCACGTTTGGAAAAGAATCCGCCCTTGGTTTTGAAAAAAAGTATGAGACCTCTGAATCTTCCTTTAACAAAACTTTTCCAATGCAGTCGAAGTCCTATGACGTAAAAAGCTCCGACCTCGGTAAAGAATCTTCCCTTCAACAAAAAGAATCGGATCTTGCACAGAAAAATAGTTCCGGACTGGATAAAACATTTGAAGTTAAAACGTACGAAGGCCCCGAGACACCCCAGGCGAATCGCGAAATCAGCGACCTTTTAAAACAAAAGGGAGGCGACCCTAAAGCCGGAGATCGCCCTCTCACGATTAAAGAAATTAAAGAAATCGTCAATCGGGATAGCCATCTTGTCGATCCCAACGCACGAAGAGTTGAAGCGCCCAAAGAATCTGCTAAGGGTTCAGGTCATTCTACTCCATGAGCGAAAATTTTCCAAAAAACCGGTTCTCCAAGACGATCTTTTGGGTCACGCTTGCCCATATTGTTGTTCTGTTCGTCATTGGATTTTGGCCCACTCGAAAAGTAAAACTTCCTCCGGATGTCACGATGATCGAAATGATCGATACGGTAGGACCGATTCCTTCTTCCAAAGGTCCGCAACCGGAACCAAAAGTTTCCACGGGACCTGTTCTCGGAAAACCTGACGAGCCCGCAGCTTCTGCACAAACCAAGACCACGCCTGCACCGGCTCCTAAAGCAGCCCCCGCGCCACCTCCAACTCCTACTCCCCCGCCAAAAACGCCTGAACCGGTCACCCCAACTCCCGAAGAGACTCCTCCGACTCCTCCCTCAAAGCCAACTCCTGAGGTGAATGATTTTGCTCCTCAAGATTCCAAGAAAGAGACAAAAAAAGAGCCGAAGACTCCGACGAAGAGCACGCCAAAGAAAACAGAATCGAAACGAAAACCGGTGAAGGTCAATCTCAAGGAAGTCGCCCGAAAAAATACGGACTCCGATGATGATGATTCTGATTCCGAAGAAACCAATCCCTCTCCTCATAAACCATCGAAAAACAATCATAGTACCTCTCATTCCACGCAAGATTCCGATGGGGATTCCTCTCCGGATGCGATTGCCGCACGACTCGGTTCCGCGGTCGGAAAAGCAGGCCATGGAGGGGCAGTTCAAATTGGTCCACTCTCCATTCCGGGAGGAGGAACTGGAAATTTTGGAAGTTATTTTAGCCTGATTCGGAAACAGATGTATGATGCCTGGAATCGTCCTGTTCAACTCAGTCAAAAAGACTTGAGTGCTCTTTTAAAAATTACGATTGAAAACGATGGCAGAATCTCCAATGTCACCCTCGTCACCGGGTCTGGAATCCGGGACTTTGATGAAAGCATTGTGGCGGCGGCAAAACGAGTTGGGAGAATTCGTGAGCCCCTCCCGGAAGGACTCGACCATGAGATCACGATACGATTTAAACTCGATGACTAAAAAACTTATTTCTTGCGCCACCACATTCTCGTTGCTGGCACTCCTCACCGTTCCTCTACATTCCGTCGAAGTGGAAGTTTCAGGAACAAAAAAAATCGCGGTTGAAATTTCTGCCTTTCAAGGAGCAGAAGCGGCATTGGTTCAAAAAATTGTCTCGGATGATTTACGCCGAACATCGATGATTGAACCCGTCAGTTCCAATGGAAGCTTTTCGGTTGTCGGCTCCGTCAACGGCGGCTCGTTAATTGGCAAGCTTGCAGACACCTCCCGTGGCTCTGAGGTTTTTAGTAAGAACTACTCCGGTGATTTTCGTAAAATGGCACACGAATTTGCCGATGATATTTTAGAATCCCTCACTCAAGTCAAAGGATTTTCAACCAGCCGCATCGCCTTTATTTCCGGCACTCAAGGAGCCAAAGAGCTTTATACGATGGATATCGATGGCGCGAATATCAAACGCCTCACGAATGATAAATCGATCAGTGCCAATCCCGCTTGGAGTAATGATGGAACTTCCATCGCTTATATGTCGTATCGTAGTGGATATCCCGATGTTTATGTGATTAAGCTCGCTCAAGGAATTCGCACTCGCGTCGCAGGATTC
>JAZKBH010000080.1:17097-23954 GCA_040388725.1 Verrucomicrobiota bacterium | reverse complement strand
CTGCTTTTTCGCCCAATGGACAACAATTGGCTCTCACGTTGAGCAAAGATGGAAATCCTGAAATTTACACCATGTCGGCTGCGGGAGGATCCCCGAATCGACTCACTCGCACCCGTGGAACAGAGACTTCCCCGAGCTGGTCTCCCGATGGAAGCCAAATCGTCTTTAACTCAGATGAGCGTGGAAGCAATCAACTTTATGTCATCTCTTCCACAGGCGGCGAACCGACCAAACTCACCACTCCCGGAAGCTACAGTGCAGAACCGAGCTGGTCTCCCGATGGAACAAAAATCGCCTATTCGTCTCGCACAGGCGGTGGTTTCTGTATCTGCATTTATGACATCGCTAAAAGAACTGCTCAACAAGTCTCCTCAGGGCTCGGAGAAGATCCTTGCTGGACTCGCAATTCCCGACACCTCATTTACTCCAATGGAGGCTCTTTACACGTCCTGGATACCCTTACCAAACAATCAAGCCGCCTGGACAATGGCTTGACCAATTGCACAGAACCTGCAATCTCCCGATAAATTTCCTTTTAACAAATAACCTATGAAAAAATCCCTATTTCTCACTCTTACAATCACGCTCGGAATTGCTTGGATGACACTCGTCACGGGTTGTGCCCCTGATGCAAAAAATCATGCTGGCGGAGATAACCTCGACGGGTCACTTCCCAACACGGATAGCGTGGATGCCACGAATGTGATGGGAAGCGACGCGGGGATCGCTCAATCCGCTCGTCCAGAAGGCATTAATCCTGAAACCGATGTCGACTATTCGGTTCTCGCTTCTGAAATCGTTTATTTCAATTACGACAGCTTCAGCATCCGCTCTTCCGAGCGCGCTAAGTTGGAAAAAATCGCCAAATGGCTCACCGATAATGCAGGCAAACGCTTGATGATCGCAGGTCATACGGATTCTCGTGGTACTTTAGAATATAATCGCGGACTCGGCGAACGACGTGCTTTAGCGGTCCGTGAGTATCTCGTCGGTCTCGGTATCTCTCAAGATCGCCTCTTTACAATCTCTTACGGCGAAGAACGCCCGGCATCACAAGGGGAGAACGAAAATGCTTACTCCCTCAATCGTCGTGCAGCTCCCGGCGTTATCACGAAATAATTCTTTCTTCATTTGAAACGGAAAAGGCGATCCCGCAACGGATCGCCTTTTTTATTTCTATTTTTCTTCGGGAGCGATCGCGAGTCGCGATCACGTCATGAATCATAATCAACGCATTCCAAGATCGTCGTTCTCTTTTGCACAACTTATCAGCTTTCTTAATCGGCGTTGGTTGTGCGACGATCCATGTGATCCCGCATGCGCGGGATCGCTCCTGATAAATTTCCCCTCCGCACCCTTACTTCGTCTTCATAATCAATCGAACAGAGTCCAATCGAATTTGCGCATTCGCCAGATGTTTTTGCAGCTGCTTCTCTTCTGAGACTAACGATTCAATTTCAGCTTTTGTAATCCCGGGATTGATCTTTTTTAACTCAGTCAGGCGAAGGATCTCTTTCTTCAGAGTTTGTTCCATTTCACGCAAGCTCGCTGCACGGATTTGATCTGCCGCTTGAGTCGCATATTGAAGAGAACTTTGGATCAACTTCGGAATAATCAGGTTTAACAATTCCGATTGTTCATGGAGCTGCAAAGCCTTCCCTTCTTTCAACTGAGGATTCAATTTCGCCGCGGGATATTGCTGACCTAAATCCTCTCCTTTGCGATTCACTAAAATACGAAGTGGGGTCAGCGGAAGAAAACGATCAGAATTGAGCTCCGCCGGAGCAATTGGCTCGAGAATGAAAATACTTTCAAACCAGAGATCTGGAGAACCACTTCCTTCGTAGTAAGAGAATGAACTATTTCCCTTTTCAGAGGAGAGCAAAAGCTCCATCGCTCCCGTCATCATCGGATGTTCCCAGGTGAGAAATCCGATCTCTTCACGGCTTAAGGCCTTTTTTCGATCCGTGGTCACCATGGTTCCTTCAGCAGGAATAAAGGGAAAAGCATCGGTGAATAAATTCCCGCGACTGAGGATATACGTCCGCGCGGCAGCCTCTTCAATATGAACTCCGAAATGATCAAAGAGGAGGATCATGTACTCATCCAAAGTCGCTTTAGCATCGATCGCCGCAATTTCTTTCACGACTTGTTGAGCAATCTTGGGACGATAGGAATTCAGTTCCAGCAGCTTATCTCGTCCCTCTTGAAGTTGTTCTTGGATTTTCGCGTGGTTTTTTTGAAGTTTGGCGATGAAGGCTTTTAATTCTTTTTCTGAATAGCGCGGACTCATTAAAAGCTCTTTAAACTCTTTCTTGAATCCTCGGGTAAAAGAACTTCCGCCTTCGAGACATTTTTCAAAGGCATTTAATCCTTCGTGCAGGGCGCGTGCATAGCCCTCCATTCCCGTCCCTTTGACCACGGGAACATGAATTTGAATGGTGGAGGTTTGACCAATTCGGTCGAGGCGACCAATGCGCTGCTCTAAAAGCTCCAAATTTAAAGGAAGATCGAAAAGAATCAGATCATGAACAAATTGAAAATTACGACCCTCACTTCCGATCTCCGAACAGATGAGAAGTTGGGCGCCATCCTCTTCCGCAAACCAGGCGGCATTTCGATCCCGTTGCAGCAAAGTCAAATCCTCATGAAAAACCGAATAGTGAGAATTAATCTCCAACTTCAATGCCTCATAGAGTGCCATTGCTTTTTTCTTATTCGAACAGAGGAGCAAATATTTCCGGCTTTTTGTTTTTTTAAGCGTCTCGACTAGCCATGCTAAACGAGGATCTTTTTTGAAGGAATACGAGCGAAGCGTGGATTCCTCCTCTTCTTCCCCTATTTCAAAACGGATCTCTTTCTCCTGTCGTTCGAGGAATGACGCCCTTTCGTCGGGCATCTCTAACGCAATTAATTTAACCTTCCGTTTCGGAAATCCCTTAATAACAGCTCGGGTATTTCGAAACATGACTCGGCCAATGCCATGTTGATCCAGCAATCGATCTAACAGTTCTCCTCGATCTATTTTTTTAAGATTTCCCTGTGGAAAACACTTTTTAAGTTCAGCCCAATCTTTCTCGGTCAGCGCTTCGTTTTCGTGAAGTTTCACCGCAAGAGGAGCGAGCGTGGTATATTTTTTTTCTTCAGCAATAAACTCTTCCAAATCGAAGTAGCGATCCGGATCTAAAAGACGAAGCCGGGCAAAATGACTTTCACGTCCGAGCTGTTCCGGGGTTGCTGTCAAAAGAAGCAACGCTTTTGTCTTCAGGCTTAACTCCCGGACGAGTTCATACTTCGGAGCAGGGGCATCCGGCGACCACTCCAAGTGATGCGCTTCATCCACAAGCACAATTCCCCAATCGATCGACTTCACCTGTGCTGCACGTTCTGGGTTCGACGCTAGATAGTCGATACTACAAAGGATCAAATGATCTTCAAAAAAGGGATTTGCCTCAGCGTGATCTTTACCGATGGCTTGGCATCGGGATTCGTCGTAAATACTCGCCACCAGATTAAATCGTCGGAAGAGTTCAACGAACCATTGATGCACTAAGGGTTCGGGTAATAAAATTAAAACTCTTCCCGCTTTCCCGGTAATCAGGAGCCGGTGAAGGATCATACAGGCTTCAATTGTTTTTCCGAGTCCCACTTCGTCTGCGAGTAAAACGCGGGGACGAGGACGGGAAGCAATCTCTTGAGCCAAGTAAAGCTGATGAGGAATCAAGTCGACACGTCCCCCCAATGCTCCGCGAACCTTGAGTTGACGTATCTCATGGAGATGCTGAAGGGTTTGATATCGAAGCTCAAAGACCTCTTGAGGATCAATATGGGCCTTAAGAAGACGGTCTTCCGGCTTACTAAAACTGATCGTATCAGCCAATAAGCTTTCGCAAAGTTCCTGAGCGCCATGGTAGTAATAGAGAATTCCCTCCCTTTCATCCACTCGATCGACCGTAAAAGGAGAGCCTTCATGGGATTGAATCCGATCTCCCACCCGAAAGCGGACCCGTTGAAGGGGAGCTCCTTCGATCGAATATTGGCGAACCTCAGCACTGGCAGGAAAATGGAGCTTCACCCCACGAGTATCGACTTCGAGCAAAATCCCTAATCCAAGTTCCGGTTCGGCTTCACTCATCCAACGCTGTCCTCGCTGCATCTTCATTGACGCATCTCTTAAGAGGATTTTTCCAACGGGTCAACGATCAATCTCCCTTTTATTAAAAAATTGTAAAAATGCCGTTAAAAACTAAATATCAGGAAATTTAACCTGTTTCTTGACACGCCAATCCTGCTGACTATTTTCTGAAAAAACTGAGTGAAAAGCTCGTTTCCATAATGCTTTCAAAAATTAGAGATTTTTCACTCGAAAAGGCCAACTCTCCGTTGGGCCCTTACTCTCGTTTTCTTCATCGATTTCGCTGGAAAATTCGCCGTCTTTTGTGGCAAATACCCCTTTTATATCACTGGATTTACCCTGAGCGACAGACTAAAAACATGGATTACGACCTCTTTCTTGAGGGTTTTCCACGCTCTGGAAATACGTATCTCGCTCGGCTTTTTCATCTGCAATATCCTCATCTGAAAATCCACTCTCATTCCCACGTCCCTCCTAAAACCTTTTGGATCATACAGAGCAAAAAGCCTCTTCTTTGGATTATTCGAGATCCGCTTTTTTGCGTTCCTTCGTGGACCATTTACACGGGACTCGATCTCGCCGAGGTTCTTCAGGGGTATATCGACTGCTACTCGATTTTATTAAAAATGAAGGACTCTATCTCCATCTCGACTTTTGATGAAGTCGTCGAGAACCCCTCCAAGGTCGTCCAAAAGTTAAATCAAAAATTTAACCTGAATCTCGAGACTTTTACGATCAGTGATGGACTCAAAGAAGAATGCTTTGAATTTATCAACAGTCTTTACACCAATGAAAAGGGACAAGTGGATGAAATGCGGGTTGCTCGTCCTTCGGAAGAACGAGCCAAGCTCGTCCTTGAGCTCCAAGTCATTTTAAAAGAACCCCGTTTTTCCAAGCAATTGACTGAGGCTCAAAATCTCTTTCAGAAGTTTTCTTCGTTCGCTTAATCTGGGAGGATTTCCTCCTTACAGGACAATCGCTTCGCCGATCTCTCTCCACGCAATTCTTTCTAGTTCTTGAGCGCATGCGCGTTGCAATCGTTCAATCGGCTCATTCAGAGGTTCGCGACTGAGTTTAAAAGTTTTAAAGTGGACCGGTGCAATTTTTTTCGCGCCGGATTCAAAAGCCATTTGAGCGGCTTGTTCCGGATTACAGTGAACTCGGATCCACGGATCATACGCGCCGATCGGCATGATCGCGATTTCATAAGGTCCTTGGGAACGAAGTCGTTGAAAACTCGAAGTCAGTGCCGTGTCCCCTCCAAAAATAAGCTTCTTCCCTTCCCGTTCCAACACATAGCCATTGTATCCTCGAAATTGATCTCTCTGCCATCGGGCTCCCCAATGATTCACTTCAAAGGCCGTCACCTTCAAATTTCCAATGGGACGCTTAACCTCAATCGACTCCCCCCAACGCAATTCACTCACCTGGGAGAGAGTTCCTTTTAATATATCGGCGGTGTTCCACGCGGTCACCGCGGGTGTTTCAGCGGGCAACGCACGAAGGGAAGGAAGATCCATGTGATCCATGTGCGCATGCGAAAGAAGGATCAGATCGATCTTCGGTAAAAGATTCGGTTGAAGACCTGGCATCGATAAACGCTTCGGTCCAAAAGAGAACAATCGCAAGTCGAGGCCAACGCGGGAAAAGAGAGCGGGATCGGTCAAAATCCAAAACCCATAAAAGTTAATTAAAACCGTCGCATGCCCAATCCAGCTCAAAGTGATTTTATTTGAATCCCATTCAGCAGGATGAGGGTTAAAACTTACGGGAGTGATTTCTCGAAAACTCTCCGTGATCCGTTCTCGAAGGAAACGGGCTGCCCACGAATTCGAAGCCGAAGTCCATAGTCCCGCTCCCGCCACCACTCCGCCGACCAGTGTCGTCGCAATAAATCTCCTTCGATTATAGCTCACAGCCCCATCATAACCCGATCTCTCCTGAATGCAAAAAACGATCTCTCGTCCGTTTCCTTCTCTTGGCAGATTCTTTTTTTTGGGCATGCTCGACGCATGAGCGCGATCTCTTTGAAACCCGCAGGAACTTATCAATGGGATGCTTTAGCCCTGGGGGAAGTCATGCTTCGCTTTGATCCCGGAGATTCCCGCATCCACTCCACTCGCACTTTTCAGGTTTGGGAAGCAGGAGCTGAATACAACGTCATGCGTGGACTTCGTCGCTGTTTTGGCCTTAAGACGGCGGTCGTCACCGCAATGCCCGACAACTCCCTCGGACATCTTCTCGAAGATCTTATGCTTCAAGGCGGGGTCGATTCCTCTCACTCCCTTTGGCTCCCTTACGATGGCGTCGGCCGGGAAAACCGACTCGGCCTCAATTTCACCGAACGTGGATTTGGAATGCGAGGCGGACTCGGATGTAGCGACCGCGCTCATACCGCGATCAGTTCCGTTAAACCGGGACAAATCGATTGGAAGAAAATTTTTGAGAAAGAAGGCGTTCGCTGGTTTCATTGCGGTGGAATTTATCCGGGCCTGGGAGAAAAAGCGACGGAGGTCACGATTGAAGCGATGAAAATCGCCAAAGCCAATGGCACGATCGTCAGCTACGACATCAATTTTCGTCCCAAACTCTGGCAAGCCATCGGGGGCGCAGCCCGAGCTCAAGCGGTGAATCAAGAAATTGCGAAATACGTCGATGTCATGATCGGGAATGAAGGCCACTTTCCCTCCATTCTCGGAGTGAAAGTGGATGGGATCAAAGC
>JAZKBH010000080.1:9181-17087 GCA_040388725.1 Verrucomicrobiota bacterium | reverse complement strand
CGGACGGTTCATTCCGCCTCTCGAAACGATTGGGCCGGTGTGATGCAAGTCGGCCCGAAACTTTATCGATCCCGATTCTATCCCGAGTTGGAAATCTTTGATCGAATTGGAGGAGGAGACTCTTTCACTTCCGGAATCATCTACGGGTTTCTGGCAGGACTCCCTTCTCAAGAATGTCTCGACTATGGAGTCGCTCATGGAGCACTGGCGATGACGACCCCTGGCGACAATTCCATGGCCCGTTTAAGCGATGTGAAGGCCCTTGCTCAAGGGGGCGATGCACGGACTCAGCGATAAAATATTCCATGGACTTCTTTAAAGCTCAGGATCAAGCGCACCAAAAAACTCGGCATCTGTTGCTCTGTTTTTCACTCGCCCTCCTCGGTCTTGTTCTCTCACTCTATTTTTTAACCTGGCTCGCTTGTTCTTGGTTCACTCCGAAACATTTTCAAGCCACGCTCTGGCATCCGATTCTCGCTTTTTGGGTGGTCGCTTCCACAACGATCATCGTCGGATTTTCGACTCTCTTTAAAATTCATTCCTTAAGCTCCGGAGGGTATGTCGTTGCGGAATCCCTCGGAGGTCGACTTCTCCTTCCCAACACCACTTCTCCTCAAGAAAAACGTTTGTTAAATATTGTGGAAGAAATGGCGATCGCTTCCAATATGCCTCCACCTGCGGTTTATCTGTTGGAAGAGCCGAGCATCAACGCCTTCGCCGCAGGATTTTCACCCAGCGATCAGATCATCGGGGTCACTCGTGGATGTATCGAGACGTTGAATCGAGATGAACTTCAAGGCGTCATTGCCCATGAGTTTAGCCATCTTCTCAATGGAGACACCCGCCTCAATATGCGTCTCATCGGAGTCGTCTTCGGCATTCTCATCATTTCTTTAATGGGAGAGCAGCTCATGAACTCCGCCCGATGGATGCGTGGAAGTAAAGAGACGGATCGAGCCACCATTGCCATTCTTTTTCTCGGTCTCGGACTACTCCTCATCGGTTCCGTCGGTTCCTTTTTTGGAAACCTCATCCAAGCCGCGATCTCTCGTCAACGCGAGTTTCTCGCTGATGCCTCTGCCGTCCAATTCACTCGCAACCCTCGAGGGATCGTCGGAGCTCTTAAAAAAATAGGGGGCCTCCCTGAAAGCTCCCTTATTCGAAATGCTCCCGCGCAGGAAGCGAGTCATCTCTTTTTTAGTAATGGCATTTCAGGATTCTGGCATTTTCTCTTAAGTACTCATCCTCCTTTGGAAGAGAGAATTCGCGCTATTGATCCTGAGTTTAATGGCGTTTTTCCCTCAGTGAACCGAATCCAAGAGACTCCCGCTTCTCCACAGCAATCTAACACCCCAATTCAAAATTTTTCTTCGACGGAACCAACCTTCGTTCCTTCATCTGCCTCGATCAAACCGTCAAACAACACTCCTTTTATTTTCGCTCCGACCATAAACGAAGCCTGGAAAAAATGGCTCTCCGAAGCCGATCAAGCGTGGGGAACTCTTCTTGCCCTCCTGGTTCTCGAATCTGAAAGTCAAAGGTCGATGACTCAAGAGTGGATCAAAAATGAAGTTCCTCCTGCCGTCTTTGATGCTTATTTAAAAATTTCTCCCAAAATCGAAGTCCTGACCACCCCGTTACGTCATTCGATCGCTCTCCATTCTATCACCGCATTACGCGGCCTTTCCAAGGAACAGTATCAACAGTTTTCTTGGAGCCTGGAACAAATCATTGCCTTGGATGGAGAAGTTCAGCTTTTTGAATATGCCATTCAAAAAATGGTACGTCGCCACCTCGAACCTTATTTTCAACAACGTCCTCCCACCTCGATTTTGTATCAAAACTGGAATGAGATCGAGGAGCATGCCCAGCTTTTACTTTCCGCTTTCACCTATCTCCAAGGATTGGACCAGGAAAAAGCCTCTCTTGCCTTTCAGAAAAACTGGCTTCAACTGGCATTAAAAACCGGCTCACCCTTACCTCCTGAATCCTGCAGTCTTGAAAAGATTGACCACGCTCTCCAATTTCTTGTAAGCGCCTCGGACGCATTAAAAGCTAAAATCATTCAAGCCTGTCAGTCGATTGTCACCGATGATGGCGTGATCCAAGATACCGAAGCGACACTCCTTCTCGCTGTGACCGCTCTTTTAAAATGATCCTACTGCGAGCTGAAGGGACGAGCGCTGCGAGTCCTAGATGTCGCAAAGCCAGGACTCGCAGCGCTCGTCCCTCCAATTAAAGGTTTTAGAAAAAAAATTAGATCTTGCTCTCAAAACCTCTGTCTTTGCGAGACCTCGATTTCCCCAACCATTGTGTCTTTGTGCCGTAGTGCGAAACCCGTTTTAAAGGCGCAAGCCAGTAACTAACTTCTTCGACTTAATCGCACCGGTTCAAAACTCATCCGGTGAATAGGCGTAGGCCCCAACCGTTGAAGTGCCTCCAAGTGAAAGGCGGTTCCATACCCCTTATGCTTCTCCATGCCATAGCCCGGATATTCTTCCGCCAAACGATCCATCAAATTATCCCGATGTTGCTTGGCAATAATGGAAGCCGCGGCAATCGAAGGAGAGATCCCATCTCCTCCCACAATCGTCTTGAGAGGAAGTCCTAATTTGGGATTCTGATTTCCATCCACCAAAACAAAATCGGGTTTTTCGATCAACGCTTGCACGGCTTTTCTCATCGCAATAAAAGTCGCTTGTAAAATATTGTGCGTATCGATCTCTTCGACCGTCGCCTCTCCAATGGCCCAAATAATTCGTGTATCGGAACAAAGCTCGGCAGCCACATCCATTCGTCTTTTCGGAGTCAGTTTTTTAGAGTCCTTCAACAAAGGGTGATAATAGCCCATGGGCAGGATCGCCGCCGCGGCGATCACAGGCCCTGCCAAAGGTCCACGCCCCACCTCATCGACTCCGGCGATGAGTCGAAATCCTTTTAACAAAACGTCTTCTTCATGAATCCATGAAATCGTGCCTTCAGGTTGCATTGTCTATAATCTTAAAAATAATTTGAAGCGAGGGAAGTCCGATTTCAAAAAAAATGACGCCGGATGAGAATCCCTTTTCATTCTTTATTTTCAGAGCCCTCCTCTCCATTCTTGGTAAATGGGCATAAATCCCTCTTTTCCTTCTACCCTCTCTGAAGAGTGGAAAGCCTTCCATGCTTCACTTTTGGCGAAAACTTATTTTCGCTATTTCAACGAACCGCTTCTCAAAAATGCTCCGCCTACCTTTCAAAATCTTTTTGAGTTTCCCTTCATTCTTCTCTCGCATGGGATTCAGGCCGATCCCGTTTTAAATTTTGGGAGCCGTCGTGCGCTTCAACTCTGGGAATTAACCTGGGATGAATTAACACAAATGCCCTCGCGCCTTACCGCCGAACCGATGGAACGAGAAGCTCGATCTCAGTTTATGGAGACCGTTCGCCGACAAGGTTTCGTCGAAAACTACGAAGGAATCCGAGTCAGCAAATCAGGACGACGATTCAAAATCCAAAACGCCAAAGTTTGGAATCTCATCGACCCTCAAAATATCCACCACGGCCAAGCCGCTTATTTTGAGACATGGACGGATTTGTAAGACCTCTTAATCCTGAAGTCTAAAAAAAGATTCTGCGACACGAGAGGTCGATCGAGCGATCTCTTCCAAAGAAACTCCTCTTAATTCCGCAATCTTCTCCGCCACAAGCCGCGTATGAAAAGGTTCACACCGTTTTCCACGGTAGGGAACGGGAGCCAAATACGGGCAATCGGTCTCGACCATAAAATGATCCGATGAAATGAGTCGAGCGGTTTCCTGCACCTGCTTCGCGTTTTTAAAAGTAATAATTCCAGTAAACGAAACCAAATTCCCGAGTTCAATCACCTCCATGGCCTGCTCGTAAGTTCCGCCAAAACAATGATACACGCCCCGGACCTTCCCCCGATATTCGCGAAGAACGCGAAGCGTATCATCCCACGCATCTCGTTGATGGATGACCACATTAAATTGATGCGACACCGCTAAATCGAGTTGCTTCCGAAACCAATATTCCTGGGCTTCTTTGTTTTTTTGAATCAGCGGGGCGGCCTCCTCTGGAGAGAGCTCTTTTCCCGGCAAATGATGAAAATCAAATCCGATTTCCCCTACTGCCGCAACATGCTTATATTGAACGAGTTCTTGAAGGATCTCAAAATCACTTTTCATCGCTTCATCCACCTCCGTCGGATGAATTCCGACCGTCGCCCATATAAAAGGAAAGGAAGAAGCAAGCCTCACCGCATTCGCCGAGGTTTTTGCGTTGGTCCCAATCGAGATCATTCGGGTTACCCCCGCCTCTTGAGCCCGTTGAAAGACCTGATCACGATCGGGCTCAAAGTCCGAGTAATCGAGGTGAGCATGAGTATCGATAAGCATCCCCTGAGCGTGCCGAGTCGATTCCCCTCACAAAAGCAAAAACGTCCAATCCTCTAAAAATAGCATGAAAATCCCTTATTTTGGAGATTGCCTGAATTCTTTTGCTGATCTTACAATGGAGAGACTATGGAATTGCACTCATTTCACCCTTCTCAAGTCATTGCTGTCATCATGGGTGGCGGCGCAGGAACACGACTCTTCCCGTTGACCAAAGAAAGAGCGAAGCCCGCAGTTCCAATCGCCGGCAAATACCGCCTCGTCGATATCCCCATCAGCAATTGTATTAATTCCGATCTCAAACGCATTTTCCTTCTTACCCAATTCAATAGCTCTTCCATGCACCGTCATGTGCAACAAAGCTTCAGCTTTGACAGTTTTTCAGGCGGATTCGTCGAGCTCCTTGCCGCCCAACAAACCCCCAAGAGTGCAGCGTGGTATCAAGGAACTGCCGATGCAGTTCGTCAAAATTTTTGCCATTTTAATACTCATCCTCATGACTACGTTTTGATCCTCAGCGGCGATCAACTCTATCGCATGGATTTCCAAAAACTGATCGATGAGCATGTCAAAAGCAAAGCGGACCTCACCGTCTCCACGATCCCCGTCAACCGCGAAAGTGCGAAGGGATTTGGGATCATGCATATCGATGACAACCAGAAAATCACTCGCTTTGTGGAAAAACCGAAAGATGAGGGACTCCTTCAATCGCTCCGCTTAGATGACGCGACATTGAAGATGATGGGACAAAATCCGAAGGAAGAACTCTATCTCGCTTCTATGGGAATTTACCTTTTTAACCGAGAAGTCCTTGCGAAAGCGCTCTCCGGTTCAGAACCCGATTTCGGAAAAGAAGTCATTCCCCAACTCATTCAAAAAATCAATGTTCACGCCCATATTTACCAAGGCTATTGGGAAGATATCGGAACCATTAAATCGTTCTTTGAGGCAAATCTCGATCTTTGCGAACCCGTTCCTCAATTTAATATTTTTGATGAGGCCTGCCCCGTCTACTCGCATATCCGCCATCTCCCTCCTTCCAAAATCCTTCATGCCGAAGTCGATCGCTCGATCATCGCCGAAGGCTGTACTATTCTGGAATCTAAAATCGACCATTGTTTGATCGGTATTCGAAGCCGCATTCAAAGCGGTTCTGTGATTAGAGATTGTATTGTGATGGGACACGATAATTTTGAGTCCGCAGAGTCGATCCAAAGTCATGCCACCCAAAACATTCCTCGCATGGGAATCGGAAATAATTGCCACATCGAAAAAACGATCGTCGATAAAAACGCCCGCATCGGGGATAACGTTAAAATTACCCCTGAAGGGAAACCAGCGAACTTCGACGGTGAAAATTATTATATCCGCGATGGCATCGTGATCATTCCCAAAGGGGCCATTGTCACCAGCGGCACGACGATTTAATTCATTCTTCCACTTGAAAGTGGTTACTCTGATCCCAGGGCAACCACTCTCTTTTAAATAATTACTGGGGCCAAGGATTCTGATTCCACATCCCTTGTGGATCATTTAATAGTTTCGAAATAATCTCATCGAGCCTAACCTCTTCCTGCACTGCCTTTTTTTCGTTCCAGAACTTCCGACCTGCTCGATAGCTGATGGCATATTCCTCCCAACTTTGGAAAGAGCGCTGAGTCATAGGAAGAATAGTTGATATTTTCTCCTCTGCCTCTTTTTCAGAAATATAACCTGCTAAGTATCCCCAACCAGTCACGGTCACAAAACGACCCATATCCCAAGCAAGAATTCCATTGGCATTCAGAGGATCATCGTGATTGAGCACAAATTCAATGCGACTGACTTCTTTTGGATTCGTTATATTTCGCAACTTCGACTGAACCCGATCATTATCTAATTTCGAATAATTTCTTTGAATGGTTTCAAACTCTTTACGATTACCCTCTTCTTTGAGCCATTTTAAAGACTTAAAAAGATCGTCTTTTGAGCTCACACCCCACCCTTGATTTAAAAGTTGTTTTGATGATTCCTGACTTTTTGAGCTTTTCTCAAAACCACCAAAAAGATGAGGGTCTCCTCCATTTTGCATAACAAGAATCGCACCTAAAGAAAGCCCCCATGTATTTGTAAAAGATCTTTCTTCTTCAGCCACTAAACCTATGTGGCTTATTAATACGATGAGAGAGCATATAAGTAGAAAACGAATCAATTTCACTGATACTTTATAGAAAAAAGGCGTAATATTTTCAACTGGATTAAGCGCAATAAACCAAAAAGAATTCTAAGGATAAGATATTCGCGGCTTTCCTGAAACTTGCATCTAAATTACTAAGCAAGGCGCTCCACCGATTTAGAACGAAACGATTATTTAACAACTAAAGACCTAAGGCTTTGACTCTCTCGTAATCCGCGATTGTCCCTAAATCCATCCATTGGCGATCGTCCAATAAAACGCCTTGAATGCGATGCTCGTCTTCTTTGCATCCGAGCATCCGTAAAAAAACATCGACGACGGATTCAATTTTCCCAGGCGTCAGACGACTTAAAAAAGATCTCTCTACGACGTAGACTCCTGTAAACAAAGTCCTCTCCAATCCTTCCACTCCTAACTTTCCACGGATATCTCGAACGTTTCCGGTTTGGCGATCCCATCCGACCTGACGTGGTTCTTCTTGGGTTCGTAGACCTAACGAAACTTCCGCCTGACTCGCGAAATGAGTCGAGATCAAGGGAGCTAAATCAAAGTTCGCTAAAACATCCCCGTTATAGATCAGTAAGGAATCGCCCAGAATCAAATCCTCGATATTTTTAAGTCCCCCCGCCGTCTCCAATAAAATAGGCTCGTGTCGGATGAAAAGGGGAACCCCTCTCCATATTTTCTCGGGAAAAACTTCATCGTACCGCTTGGCGCAATGATGGGTATTAATGAGGATTCGCTCGACCCCTAAATCCACACAACGATCCAGAACGTCACAAATCATGGGACGTCCCGCCACCGGTAACAGGGGTTTAGGCCACTCCAACGTTAAAGGTCGAAGTCGAGTCCCAAGACCCGCCCCCAAAATGAAGGCCGTCCGAATTTTCCGCATTACGGTTTTGATGGTGCAGGAGCAGGAAGAGTCGAAGACTTCGAAAGACGCTCTGCGGCTCGGGCCGCCAATTGTCGAATCACTTGATCTTCGCCCGCCTTATTCGCGAGTGCCTTCAGAAGATCGATTGATCCCATATCTTGAAGTTCGACTAAAGCAATAATTGCTTCATGACGAACGGCGGCATCGGAATCTTGAAGACCTTGGCGCACGACGGAAATCGTATTCGGATCCCGAATCTGCCCAATGGCTCTCATCGCTAAAGGCCGCATTTCCGGAGTTCCACGAGTCACATACAAAAGCAACTGGGGAATCGCTTCGGTATTGCCCACGGAGGCAAGAGCAAAAGCAGCCACTTTGACATGCTCTTCTTTATCACTCTTTAACTGAGTTAAATACTCATCCACTTTTTTCTCGCGGACCAAGGTAATAAGCGAATTC
>JAZKBH010000080.1:600-9171 GCA_040388725.1 Verrucomicrobiota bacterium | reverse complement strand
CTTGTTTGTCTTCGTCTTCCAATAGGGCGAAAAGCGCAGGGACTGCTTTAGGATTGCGAAGACGTCCAAGAGCTTGAGCCGCATCGGATCGTACGAACCACCATGAATCTTTCAACGCCTCGATTAAAATATCAATCGCACGTTCATCCTTCAAATCTCCCAACGCATAGACCGCCGAACGACGGACTTCATTTTCAGGATCTTTGGCCAATTTCGCAATCGATGAAAAAGCATCCCCATCATTTAAATTGCTCAAAGCCCGAGCCGCATTGCCGCGAATCATCGGATCTTTATCATAAACGGCGTCTCGAAATACCGCATCTTCTTTCGGCGTTTTTCCATCCGAAATAGCCCGGACAAATTCACGATAAGCGGCAACCGATAAATCAACCCGATCCGCCTTGAGAAAAAGAAGAATACGACGACGATGCAAAACTTTACTTTGAGGAAAGTCTTGAATGGCACGAGTTAATAAATCGAGTGCTTTCCCAAACTCACGAACGTCGACCAAAGCATTGACGGTCGTGATGGTTTCTTTCTCTTTTTTAGAAACACAACCGGTGAAAACGAAGGTAACAATCAAAAAAGTGAGGAAGGCAGTCAATCTCATACCACTTCCTTTAGCCTCGTTCTCTGTCCAGGGCAAGAATTGTTAGTGAAAAGCACCCAATCGAACAATTTTCAGAGGATGGCTGTGAGAGGGGGCCTGCCCTTTGACTCGATCAATCTCCAATAAATCCAATGGCTGTCCTTTTCCCCGGAGCGCAGTGAGTCCAAGCGGCTTCATTTCAACCGGTGTTTTTAAAAAGTTTACAAAATCTCGAGAGGCCGTGATTTTTCCCGGCGAACAAACAGACTCGATTCTTGCGGTGGTATTCACCGTATCTCCCCAGACATCGTATGAAAACTTTCGCTTTCCAACGATTCCAGCAATTGCCTTCCCGCAATGCAAACCGATTCGTAAATCCCAATAAAGCTGATCATTCATCACCTTATCTTCCCAACGATTCGCAATGAAATCCCGCATCCGAAAAGCACACTCCATCAAGCGTGCGGCAGAATCGACAGGATCCGACTCATGAAGACCCGTGACACAAAAATAACCATCCCCGATCGTCTTTAATTTTTCGACCCCCGCTTCGTCGCAAATATCATCAAATGTGGAAAAGCAGGTATTCAGTTCACAAACCAATTCTTCAGGATCCATCATCTCCCCGAGACGAGTGAAATCCACAAAGTCGCTGAACAAAACAAAAATCTGTTCATGTTCTTTTGCTCGAATCACTCCTTTGTCTCGAATCTCATCAACCACAAAGGAGGGAAAAATATTTCGAATCAGATTTTCTGATTTTTTTTGCTCTCTCACCAATGATTTCTGACTCAAAATCAATTTCTCTTGGCTCTGAACCACATCGATCAAGTTCATTTCTCGTTCCACGAGCTTCGTCAAATCCGCCATGATTTCCTGCTGCTCCAACGTGAGTTCCCGTGGCTTTAAATCTAAAAGACAGAAACTTCCCACCGCATGCTTTCCATCCGGCATTAAAGGCCATCCCGCATAAAAACAGAGATGAGGCTCCCCTAAAACAGCGGGGTGATTTTTACTAATGGAATGAGTCCGGGTATCAGAAATAATCAAAGGAGTTTTATGAAGAATCGTATGACTACAAAGAGCCATGCTCCGAGGGGTCTCTTCTAAATCCATCCCGACTTTCGATTTATACCACTGACGATCCTTTTCAATGAGGGAAACATAAGCAATCGGAACATCAAAAATTCTTTGAACTAAACTCACAATCCGATCAAATCGCTCTTCTGGAGGAGTGTCCATAATTCGGAGTCCTTCCAAAACCTGAAGCCTTACCTCTTCATTCCAAGGTAATTCGGCTTCTTGAAACCGCGCTAAATCACTCATACCTCGCCTATTCTCTCACAAGTTGAGAAGGGATCAAATCAATTTACAATAAACCCCAAGTAAAAACCCCTAAACCATCATTAACCCATTTTTACATTAGAAATGCAAAAATGTTTTGGCAGGAGCCGAAATCTCGGCGGCGCTCGAGGTTAATCCCCTCGAGATTTCATTCCCCACTTGCTCTCTTATTTCCCTCCATAGGTTCATCTCTAATCACGAACCTGGGATTAACTCATTAAATCTCGACGATGCCTCACCAACACAAGTTCTTCTTTGGGAAACTCTTTTAAAATAATGCTCTCTCCCCCCTCATTCACAAACTCAATATCGCATAGCCCGTTGGGGGTTGTTTGAATCACAACGCCTGTCTCTCCAAATCGTAAGCCGTGCTCGGGAAGATCCTTCAGCAGGGCAACTTCATCCATTCGGTGAAGTAGGGGGGCTTTCATGGGACAACCTAGCACACCCTTTTCTAGTTTTCAAAATTGATCTTTCAAGAAAACCAAACATTTCCCTCAATGACACATAAAAAGAGGTAAAAAGAGAAACCAATATTAAAGACATTTTCTCACGTCGCGTCGTTGTGTCGTCGTGTGAGAAAATGTCTTTATTGCTTATTCTTTTGATTTTGTCTTGGGGCGAATCGAATACGTCATCGTCCCTTTCACGATCTGATCCGCATCCAAAACCCCTCTCCATTGAACCCCGGAATAAATCATCGATCGAGGACCGATGAGTGAGCCTGGATTTAAAACCGCATGACACCCAACCTCGACGGGATCTCCGATGATTGCTCCAAATTTTCTCAAGCCCGTTGCAAAACTTTCGCCACCCCCCTTGATGGTAATTCCATCTCCCGTAAGTTTAAAATTAGATAAAATCACTCCGGCTCCCAAATGAGTGCCTGTCCCTAAAACAGAATCTCCGACATAATTAAAATGCGGGACCTGCACATGGTGGATCAAAATAGAGTTTTTAAGTTCAGATGAATTTCCAATGACACATTCATCCCCCACAATCACAAAATCTCGAATATAAGCACCCGAACGAATTTCACAATTCTCTCCAATCCATGCAGGCCCCTTGATCACTGCACCAGCCTCAACGACGGTTCCTTTTCCGATATGAACCTGGGCTCCGATTTTAGCAGAAGGATCGACCTCACCTAAAATCTGAGGCGGATTTTTTTCTAAATAAGCGGTCAGGTATGTTTTGATTCGGGGAAGGACTTCCCAAACTTTATCGACCCCATCAAAAAGAGCCTCATGCCCATTTTTTTTCAAAGGACTTAAATCAAAATAATCTTGAATCTGAAACATCGTCCACTCCTTTTATCCAATCACTTTTTCCAATGCTTTTTCCATCTCACCCGCTGTCCACTCTAAATCTTCCGGCGTATGCGCTAAGCTGATAAATCCCGCTTCAAACTGAGAAGGAGCCAAATAAATTCCCGCGTCCAAGAGCAGATGAAAGTATTTCGAAAATCGTTCACGATCGCATTTCATCACTTCATCCAAATTTCGAACAGGCCCTTCCGTAAAAAAGAGCGAAAACATCGACCCCATTCGATTCCATACATAACGACATCCTTTTCGTTTTAATGTCGCCAAGACTCGATCTTCTAAAATCTGACCTAACTCTTCGAGTCGTTGAAAACCATTTCGCGCCTCAAGCTGTTCGAGTTGCGCCAATCCAGCCGCCATTGCCAATGGATTTCCTGAAAGCGTTCCCGCTTGATAGACAGGACCGAGAGGCGCCAAATAATCCATAATCTCGCGGCGCCCGCCAAAGGCGCCGACAGGAAGTCCCCCTCCGATGACTTTCCCAAAAGTAGAAAGATCGGGAGTAATACCGTATAACTCCTGCACTCCTCCTTTTGCTAAACGAAATCCGGTCATCACCTCGTCAAAAATTAAAACGACTCCATGATCTCGTGTCAGCTTTCGCAGACCCTCGAGGTAACCCGGCAATGGAAGAATCAGACCAACATTTCCTGGGACAGGTTCTACGATCAGAGCGGCGACCTCGTCTTTATATTTCTCCAAAGCTGCTTTTACCGCGTCGAGATCATTATAGGGTAACGTGATTGTCAGCTCGGCCAATGCCAACGGAATTCCCGCGCTATCGGGCTGTCCCAGCGTCAACCCTCCTGACCCTGCCTTCACTAAAAGCGAATCGACATGTCCATGATAACACCCTTCAAATTTGATGAGCTTATCCCGTTTCGTAAATCCACGCGCCAACCGAATTGCGGACATCGTAGCCTCAGTTCCACTACTGGTCATTCGAACTTTTTCTACGGAGGGGACCCATTCACAAACTTTTTTTGCCATCTCCCCTTCGCGAGCGGTCGGAATTCCAAAACTGACCCCATTTTTTGCAGCACTTTGGATCGCTTGGAAAATCGAAGGATCCGCATGCCCTAAAATCGACGGTCCCCAGGTACAGACGTAATCGAGATACGAATTTCCATCTTCATCCCAAACTCTCGATCCTTCCGCTTTCTGAGCAAAAAAAGGTTTTCCGCCGACTCCCCGAAAAGCACGCACAGGCGAATTCACTCCGCCGGGAATATATTTTAAGGCCTCCTCAAAAAGGGATTCAGATCGTGTTCGATTCATGACCTCTTTTCCTTAGCCTTCCAAAAGACCGAGGACAATGAAATAGGAAGAATGCGAGTCTCCTCTCTCAATTTTACTTGAACCCCTCACCTGATATGAAAGTATAAGTTTGATTAATTCTAATGCTTTGCTAATTTCCGCTTATGGCATGTCTAGTATATTATGATGATCAAGGAAACGCGACCCGCCTTCCTTTAGGAAAAGCAACCCTGATGTTAGGGAGTGCGGACGATAGCCAAATTCTCTTAAAAGATAATAGCGTGAGTAAAAATCATGCTTCGATTGTCTTTGATAAAAATAAATTCTGGGTGAGAGACAACGGCTCTACCAATGGATCTCTCGTCAACGGACAGCCCGCCCAATATCAGCAGCTTCAAAATGGGGATATTCTCCAATTCGGAAGTTATAAATTTTTCTTTGATGAATTTTATCAAACTAACGTTCAACTCGAAAAAACGTTTTCTCAAGATGTTAAACTCTTGAACCCCGTGGCGAGCCAACGAAAAGGGCAGAATTATCGTCAAACGGTCCATCTTCAATCCAAAGCCGTCAACGCCAAAGGCTCCATTCAAATGATGCTGACCGAGGGCGTGACCCATACTCCCGATAGTCTTTGTAAAGCCAGCATGATCTGTGGTTGTCTTGGACCTGTTGCCTTTCTTCCCGCCATTGTCATTGGGCATGCTGCCACGCCTAAATCTGAAGCGGACAAAAAGAATCAAACGATCGGACTTTCCCTCGGCTATACGTTTCTTTTTGTTTGGGCGCTTGTTGCCATTTATTTTGTTAATCAACCGAAAGCCAGCGCAACGACTGCTTCCGCTGATAATACCGAGATGACGACTGCCTTGGCACGTCTCGAGTATCCCATCCTCACAAATCCTCTTGATCTCGTCAAAAACTCGATGGTTTGGCTTCCTCCCAAAGGAATCTATAAACATATTCTTTTTGATGAACCGAATGCAGCGATTGAAGGAAATGCCAATCTTCAAAAAGAAGTCTCCGCTCTTAAATCCGTCTTCCTTCACGGCCTCGTCTGGACGGAGCTCGGCTCTGCTGCCTTTAAGCTGCAACCTTCTCAACGTAAACTTCGCCTCGTCTATGAGACTTATCGGACGAACCCCACTTTTTGGGAATACAACAGTACGATGGTTCCGGAGAAAAAATGTTACTACGATCCGTTTCTCTTCCCTGACGAAACTCCTCAGTTCTTTTATGACTACGATCGTGGAATCATTCCTCCTCTTCCTCGCTTTGCGGGATCGGTCTTCCGTTGGTGCTTCGGCGTTCGCGGACTTACCTTTAATCTTCCACCGAACTATAATCCCCAAGAGTCGTTGGCCAATCTTCGCGTCATTCTTATCGTCCGACCCGGAGATAAACCTTCCACACTCAAAATCGAGACTCTCGAAGGTAATTTGACTCGAGATGAACAAAAATCTTACGAGTACAAGATTGTTCCTTCCACTCTGTATGCAGCGATTGTCTATCGCATTACAGATCGGAAGCCTGTGATCGTCTCCACCTATGAAAAATACTTCAGCTTGGAAGATACCAAGGCCTTTGAAACCTGGGTCGACAAAAATCTTGAAGAGGTGATTTCGCATCAACCGAATAGTTCATTAGCAATCTCGGAGCCTTTCACCGTCAAAGATAAAGCGGCAGCCGCAGAAGCCGCTAAACCCAAAGTCAGCTTTGTGGTTGAACCCGCTAAATAATCGATTTCCACTTTCGATCGTGACGGGGAAATTTATTGCGCTAGCGAAGTCTCATGGATAACGCTTTCGCTTTTTTAAAAAACCTTCATTCCTCAGAAGGACTGATTCAACTCATCAGTCAGGGAGGTTTTTTTATTCTCGTTGCGATTATCTTTGCCGAAACCGGTTTGCTTCTTGGCTTCTTTCTTCCGGGTGATTCTCTCCTGGTCGCCGCCGGAGTAGTCTCCGCTCAAAGCGATCATATTCTTTTAAATATTGGAGTCTTAAACGCTTCTTTGATGATCGCTGCAATCATTGGAAACCAACTCGGTTACTGGCTCGGATTGAAGACAGGCCCTAAAATATTCCTAGCGGAAGACTCTCTTTTCTTTAAGAAAAAATACGCGCAAGAAGCACATGCCTTTTACGAGCTACACGGCGGGAAAGCGATTGTCCTCGCTCGATTTGTTCCGATCCTCCGCACTTTTGTTCCTTTTATTGCAGGAGTCGCTCAGATGTCATTTCAACGCTTCCTTCTCTTCAACGTCATCGGAAGCCTTCTCTGGATCGGAAGCCTTCTCGGCATTGGCTATACCGTCGGTAAAACACCGCTCGCGGAAAAACTCCATTATGTCATTCTCGTGGTGATTCTCGTTTCATTTCTTCCCATCGCGATTGGCGTTTTAAAACGTCTCATCGCAGGAAGAAAAACGAAATAGAAATTTCGACATCGCCGCAAAAGACGCACAAGAGACGTCAGGTTGTGCAGAAGAGAATGATAATCCTTAGAGGCGTTAACCAGGATACAGGGAGTGATCGCGACCCGCGATCGCCCCCATGATCGCCTATAGGTAAATCGCCTAAATATTCTACACTGCCACGGGCGCTTTAATCGCCGGGTGAGGATCGTAGCCTTCCAGCGTGAAATCCTCATAGTTGAAATCGTGGATGTTTTTAATCTCAGGATTTAATTTCATCTTAGGCCAAGGACGTGGTTCGCGACTCAATTGTAACTGAGTCTGTTCCAAATGATTCTTATAAAGATGAAGATCTCCAAAGGTATGAACGAAATCCCCCGGCTTTAAACCGGTCACCTGAGCCACCATTAAAGTCAAAAGAGCATACGAAGCGATGTTAAAAGGAACCCCGAGAAAGAGATCCGCACTCCGTTGATAAAGCTGACAGCTCAATTCACCATCATGGACATAAAATTGAAAAAGCACATGGCAGGGAGGAAGCTTCATTTTATCGATCTCTCCCGGATTCCATGCCGAGACAATCAGACGTCGGCTATCTGGTGTTTTCCGGATCATCTCGATCACTTGGTTCACTTGGTGAATATTGCGACCATCTGAAGTCTTCCAGTCACACCATTGAGCGCCATAGACGCGTCCCAGATCGCCATTCGGATCTGCCCATTCATCCCAAATCGTCACTCCATTCTCTTGGAGATATTTAATATTCGTATCCCCTTTTAAAAACCAAAGAAGCTCATGAATAATTGATCTCAAATGAAGCTTCTTCGTCGTTACCACCGGAAAACCGTCCCGAAGCGAAAAGCGGGCTTGAGCTCCAAAAAGCGAAATCGTCCCTGTTCCCGTACGATCGGACTTTTCTTTACCCTCTTCTAACACAAGCTTCAATAAACGGTGGTATTCCTGCATTCCCGTCATTCAAGAGTCCCCTCCCCCCGAATCAAGCGAAACCTTATGGATTTTTCTAAAGAAATAGACGGCTTCATTGAAAATATTGGCACACCCTCTGCTTACTTACATTTGGGATAAATTCCCGATTTTAGCCAAAAAGCCGTTTTCTTGTTTCGAGCGGAAATGATCGTTCAAGAAAACGGCTTTCTCCTTTAAAAGTGAAGAATTTATTCACAGGGATGAAAAGGCCGATACAAGAGATTCAAAAACCACCTGAAATGACTTTATTAGATTAAAGGATTGCATCTGTATCCTGATTTCCTGCTTTCCCTATTTAAATGTATTCGGATTTAATCCCCTTGTATCGGCCTTTTCATCCCTGTGAGTAAACTGCCTTTACCGCTCCACTAAGAGTCGTAACGATCTAAACAAGCAGCGACCACTTGATCGACCGAAATTTTCTTCATACACGCAAAATCGAGAGGGCATTTCCTTAAAAAACAGGGACTACAAACCACATGCTCCCGAAGAACAGTGACGGCCTCACTCATCGGTCCCGTTAACTTCGGTTCGGTCGATCCAAATATTGCCACGGCCGGGGTTCTCAAAAAGGCGGCAAGATGCATGGCCCCGCTATCATTTCCAAGAACTAAACGAACTGTCCGCAATCGTTGGATCAATTCCGCTAAAGA
>JAZKBH010000080.1:0-590 GCA_040388725.1 Verrucomicrobiota bacterium | reverse complement strand
TACGGGGTTAACCCCGCGACGAAGATACTCGAGTCTTTCCCGCTTCCGATCGGCTTCCCGGAACTTGAGAGGTCATCTCCTCACAGATCCCCTGATCTTTTTCAGCCCCATAAAAACAAATTTGAGCATTCGTTTTCTTTTGTAAAAGAAGTGCAGTTTGAACGAAACGATCTTCAATCCAGCGTTTTGCAGGACCATATTCTGCCCCAGGAAAAATGGCAATCTCAGGTCGGCGGGCTTGGGATGAAATTGTTTCGATTTTAGGGAACGAGTCGTCATCGATTCCTGTAATCTGTCGAACCATCTCAATATAGTCATATTTTTGATGGATATTCTCTCCATTAAAACTGACGGGATGAAGGGGATGAGTCAGAAGTAACCGCCGGGAATGACCATGCCTGCTAATTCGTTGAGAGACTCGAGCGGTCCACGCTTCACTCGCCACACGGAGTGAATTCGGAAAAAGAAAAATAGATTGAAAATAGCTTTTACTATCAATTTTACAAAGAGAAAACTGAAAAAATAGCAGTTGAAGATGAAGAATGTGATGATTACTCTGCCAAATCTATATCTGGAATACATAATAGAAA
>JAZKBH010000079.1:2369-3925 GCA_040388725.1 Verrucomicrobiota bacterium | reverse complement strand
TATACCAAAACTTTCGCCATGTTTTTTGCGGCCTTACTCTCCATTACTCTTGTTCCTGTTTTGATGACTTGGTTTATCCGAGGAAAAATTACCCCCGAAGCCAAAAATCCGGTGAATCGATTTCTCATTTGGATTTACAAGCCGGTCGTTGATTTTGTGCTCAAACATCGCTGGGTAACGATCATTTCAGCAGTTTTTTTACTTCTGATTACAATCTATCCCATCAGCAAACTAGGATCCGAGTTCATGCCCCCCTTAAATGAAGGGGATATTCTTTTTATGCCGACAGCGTCTCCCGGCATTGCGATCGATGAAGCGTCTAAGTTGCTCAATCTTCAAAATCGACTCATCAAAGAGTTTCCAGAAGTAAAAACGGTCTTTGGAAAAGCAGGACAGGCCGAGACCTCTACGGATCCGGCTCCCTTATCGATGATCGAGACAACAATACAGCTTAAACCAGAAAGCGAATGGCGTCCGGGTGTCACCCGCGAAGGGCTGATTGCCGAAATGAATGAAAAATTAAAACTTCCAGGCCTACCGAACATTTTCTGGATGCCAATCCAGACCCGAACACAAATGCTTACTACGGGATTTCGATCTAATCTTGGAATTAAGGTTTTCGGAAAGGATCTGAATGAAATTAACGATGTCAGCGTTTCCATTGAAAAGGCTCTGACCGATTTTCCAGAGACGCGAAGCGTATTTGCCGAACGAGCGACAGGAGGTCGATATTTGGATTTCGAAGTCGACCGCGAGGCCATTGCCCGATATGGCCTAAAAGTGGATGACGTCAATATGGCAGTTGAATCTGCCATTGGAGGAGCGACGATCGCCAATACGGTTGAAGGACGTGAGAGATATCCCATCAATGTTCGATATAACCGCGTTTTTCGAGATGATATCAATGCTCTCGGAAATGTTCTAGTGATGACTCCATCGGGGTCTCAAATTCCTCTTTCTCATCTGGCGAAGATTCGCTTTAAAAGTGGCCCCCCTTCTGTGCGAAGCGAAAATGGGCAGCTGGTGGGCTTTGTTTTTGTGGACACTCTTGCCAGCGATATCGGGGGATATGTTCAAAAAGCCACCCAAAGGATTCGAGATCAGGTCCAGTTTCCTTCCGGATATTATATGGAATGGGCTGGTTCCTTTGAATATCTGGAGCGCGCTAAGCAAATATTAATCGTGGTTGTTCCGATGACTCTCCTGATTATTTTTGTTTTAATTTATCTGAACACAAAATCCGCCATACGGACGGGAATCGTTTTTCTGGCGGTTCCTTTTTCGCTCATCGGAGCGTTTTGGCTTCTTTATTTCATGGGATATAATATGAGTGTAGCCACATGGGTTGGTTTGATTGCCCTCGCAGGCATTGATGCTGAAACAGGTGTAGTGATGCTCCTTTATCTGGATCATGCCTTTGATGCTCGAAAAGCCGCCGGCAAAATGAATACGACATCAGACCTCATTGAAGCAATTGAGGAAGGAGCGGTTCAACGGATTCGCCCCAAAATGATGACCGTTTGCGCGATTCTTTTTGGTCTGCTCCCCATTTTATG
>JAZKBH010000079.1:0-2349 GCA_040388725.1 Verrucomicrobiota bacterium | reverse complement strand
ACAACCACAGTTGGACGAATGATTTTCATCTAAGAAATGAAACATGCTCATAAACACAAGCATTCCCCTTCTGAAAAGAAAGCCCTTCAGATTCGTTTGCGAAAAGTTGCTGGCCAGGTGCACTCTATTGAAAAAATGCTCGATGAAGACGTCGATTGCACTGATATCTTAACGCAAGTGGTTTCTGTCCGTAAGGCTTTGAAATCGTTTGCAGAAGTTGTCATTCACCAACATGTCCACGAATGCATCGAAAAATCGACAGACCCCAGTGACGGCAAGAAGAAGTTAAGAGACTTGCTTATCGTTTTGGAGCGTTACGTCGAGTAGAAGACCCCCTAAAATCGGCACGAAAAGCCGACAAAGGGATTGAGGTCATCTGCGGATTCTGTGACGCCAATGTTAACTCCGGCGTCTAGTTGAATATCTTGAGTCAGGGCATAGGTCAGACCTAAATCGACTGTTCCTACCCAACGGGCATCACTTTGTGAGCTTAGTTCGCTGAAAAATTCGGCATATCCTCCAAGTTTTCCGATGATATCGTGAGAAAAGGTGATCGAATTCACATAAGAGTTATGATAGTGATTATTGTTTTCGTTGCGTAAAAAATCCATTTCAGTCATCAATCCCATGCTCCATCCCATCGGCAGTTCGACGGCCAAAGGAAAAATCACGCCCCCTTCGACATCATTATTGCCGAGACGATCCTGACTGGTTGGCACTTTGACAAAAGGCATGATCCCAAAAGAGGTTTTTCCGCCGTCATTTCCCCAAAAATTATTTTTAAGACGAAATGTCATATCTCCAAAGCCTGATTGACGTTCCGTAGTCTGCTCGACTTGATCTTTTGTTCGGACATGGTTGTAACTTTCAATCACCATCTGGAAATCCATATGATTTAAAAGACCTACCTTGAGATTTACGGGGGCTGCCGACCATCTCTCGGTAATGGTATCTCCTTCTCTGGATTTATCATGGTCATGTGAATAAGTGAGGAGGTCTGATTCCAATTGGAAGTGTCCCGCATCCACTGTGTAGGGACTTTCGGTCTTGTCAGGACGATCTGTGCTCATTTCTCTCATTTGCTCTCGGGGTGTAGGATTGAATAAATGATAGTCGGATTTATCCAATGGTTTGACTTCTTTTGCCAGAACAACACCCATAAAAGCAATTGAGACAAAAATCGGAAGGCCAAAGTAAATCTCTTGAGTAAGGATGGAAGAGATATACTTAATAAGTAGCTTTAAATTCATAATGTAGTACATGCTACATTCTTGCATTTCTTGATGTCAAGTGCATATACTCTCCCCTGTGAGCCCTCAAGTAAAACAACTCCACATTCGACCTTCTCAGCTTCAGGCGGATAGTATGAAGCAGACCCGGCAAAAACATGCCCATGAAATAGCGGAAGACTATGTGGAGGCTATCGCTGATTTAAACCTCTCCGTAGGTGAAGCCCGCGTTGTGGATTTAGCCCATCGCCTGGGGGTCACGCATGTCACAGTCAATCGTACGATTGGACGTCTGCAGAAAGCGGGATTTGTTACATCTCAACCTTACCGCGCCATTTTTCTCACAGACAAAGGTAAAAAACTCGCACAGATGTGCAAAAGCCGTCATGAAATCGTGGTTGCATTTCTTTGTAGTATGGGTGTTCCCCAAAAAGTGGCTGAAATTGATGCGGAGGGCATAGAGCACCATGTAAGCCCAGAAACCCTCTTGATCTTTGAGCGGGAAATTAAATCGCGCCTAAAAGGTCGCTAATTTACCCTCCTTATTTTCGAAGGAGTCTCATGGCGTTGGCCACAACGATGACTGTTGCACCCGTATCAGCCAAAATAGCGAGCCAAAGACTGGTGTGGCCGAGAATACCCAAGACCATAAAAACAGTTTTCAAACTGAGCGCAAAGCCGATGTTCCATCGAATAACGGTTAAAACACTTTGACTCATCTCCATCGCCACGGGGAGCTGTCTTAAATCATCCTGCATCAGGGCAATATCTGCGGTTTCGATCGCGGTATCACTTCCTGCTGCTCCCATAGCAATACCAAATGAGGAGGCAGCCAGAGCAGGAGCATCATTAATTCCATCGCCTACCATTCCTACGATCCCGTATTGTTTTTGAAGCTTTTCGATCTCCAATTTTTTATCTTCAGGAAGGAGATCTCCTCGGGCTTGGGTAATGCCCACTTGAGAGGCTACGGCATTTGCCGCCTTTTGATTGTCACCGCTGAGCATGACGATTTCCTGAACTCCCGCTTTTTTCAATGCGGCGATGGCTTCTGCCGCTTCAGGACGAATCGCATCTCCTACGGCCAGAATTCCCAGTACTTCTCCCGCGCAGCCATCGT
>JAZKBH010000078.1:0-11192 GCA_040388725.1 Verrucomicrobiota bacterium | reverse complement strand
GGCAGTGGCCCACTGCCTTCCCCGTCCCCTGAGGCACAGAGCCTGTGCCCCTCCATTTTTATCGCCATTTGATATCTGGCTTTAGAGATAAAATGTTTTATTTCTTCCACTCTTTCAATACGACTTTTGCCGTATTGTATCCACTGGCTCCGAAGACGCCTCCGCCAGGATGAGTGCTGGCGCCCGTGAGATAAAGTCCCTTCATCGGTGTTTTGTATTCGGCTATTTCCGGAAGGGGACGGAAGAAAAACATCTGATCCAGACTCATCTCCAAATGCATCACATTGGCTCGGAGCATGCCGTGCATCCGTTCGAGATCGAGAGGCGATTGAATGTAACGATCGATGACTTTTCCCCGTAAATTCGGGGCGTACTGATAGACTCGTTCGAGCAGTTTGTCGGCTTCTCGCTCGCGAATCGAATCCCAGTCTTCTCCATTTCTGAGTTCATAGGGATGGTATTGACCCCACGTAAAAAGCGTATGCTTCCCGGCGGGAGCCAGAGTCGGATCGATGGCCGAAAAAGTCATCGCGACGACAGAAGGATCTCGGGGAGGGAGTCCTCGTTGAAAGTCGATATGCGAATCCTGAAGTGAGTCCATGCTCGGGCAAAGGAGTTGCATGGCAGAATGGTAATCTTGAATTCCCGATTTATTTTCATACTGGGGGAGTTCTTCGATGGCATGTCGCACCATCATTCCGAATCCATTCCCTATTCTCGTATGCGAAACTCGTTTTTTGAGATCGGCAGGTGGATTTTTGAGGAGATCTAGAAAAAGGGTATGAATGTGACAAGCACTGACGACTTTTTTTCCTTCAAACGTTTCGCCTGATTTCAGAGAGACATTCCATTTTCCGTTCGACTCTTCAATCGAGGAGACTTCGGCGTCGAGTTTGATTTCGCCTCCTTCAGCCAGCAAACGTTTGGAAAGTGCTTGCGTGAGGGCTCCACTCCCGCCCTTGGCGCGTTTAGCACCTGAAAGGTGAATCATGGAGTTCCACCCGAGCATGTCGCCGCTCGCCATTTCTGTAGGAGCAGGACCGGATTGGGCGGAGAGCCAGCCGAGAGCCGTTTTGAGCTCTTTACTTTCGAACCATTCATCAAGCAGCTGGCCGTAAGGAGCCATGAGTTGACGAGAGGTATCCATCGAGGACCAGATCTGCCGGGTTTTAAAATTTTTGATCGTTCGTTTGAAAATAGTCCAAAAGATTTTTCCGGGATTCGGAGGCATCAAAAAGGTCTCGAAAATTCCTTCGTTCAGCTCTTTCCAAAGGACGACAAATTTTCGATATTGTTCGGCATCGTGGGTGGAAAACTGGGCGATACTTTGACAGGTAGCGTCTAAATCTCGATGAAAACGAATCCCAGAATTGGTTCCTGGAACGGGATAATAGGCCCATGGATCCATCTCGATGTATTCGAGTCCATATTTCTCGAGTTCGAGCTCTCGAAGAATAGGGGTCATATGAATCATGATGTGAACGGAGGACCCGACATCGATTTTATAGCCAGGGATCAGGTCGGTTTGAGTGCAAACGGCTCCTCCAATGATCGATCGTCGCTCTAAGACGAGCGTTTTGAGTCCTGCTTTTGCAAGGTAACAGGCGCAGACCAGGCCGTTGTGACCTCCCCCGACAATAATGGCATCATAAACAGACATATTTTAATAAGAGTTATTTGTTGAAAGTACTGGAGGGACGAGCGCTGCGAGTCCAAGGCTTTGCGACCTCAAGGACTCGCCTCGCTCGTCCCTCCAATCCTTAGCAGGATCACTTTAACAGAATAATAACGAGTATTAGGTTTTTTTAAGCGTTGCCAATTTTTTTAAATCGACCATCTTTTCTCAAAATGAGTTCCGATCCCCTAAGCAAAACATCGAAGATCATCTCTCCCTTCACTCGGGAAAAGATGGTGGAGTTTTTTGTAGGGCCGATTTTAAATGCTCAGCAACTCGCATTCAGAGATCTTCTCATTACTCGCATGATGGGGAATACCGCCCTACCTGCTTTACCCACCAGTTTCTTAAAGTTGCAAACGGCATTGGATGATCCAAAGACCACGCGGGAAGAGATTTTAGAAATTATTGCAACGGATACGGGAATTGTTTCCAAAATTCTTGCCGTCAGTCAGTCCGTTATTTACGGGGGAATGTCCGTTTCTTCTTTAGATGAAGCGGTGATGCGAATTGGTTTAAAAGAAGTGCGTAAGGTAGCGTTGGCGGGAGGAGTTGTGAAGGCGCTTTCTGATTTCGATGACGGGGTCGATTGGGGTGCTTTTTGGATTCGCTCGATTGTCGTCGCTCGTTTAGTGGAAACATTAAGCTCCTCTTTTCAAGAGCCGGATGGAACCGCTTATTTAACGGGCCTTCTCCACGATATTGGACGAATTTTTTTAAGACATCATTTTCCGGATATTTATCAACCGGTGATGCTTGGAACTGAGGAATATGGAGGAGCCTATGAAGCTGAAGCGACCATTTTCGGTTTTACACGTGCTCCCATCAGTGCGGTTCTTTGTAAAAAATGGGGTTTGGATTTAAAAATCGTTTCTGCGATTCAACATCAACATTCTCCCATTAAAAGCATGGCCAAGCCGCCACAGGATGTGAATTCTCCCGCCTTTTTGGCCTGCATTTTGGATCTTGCCGTGACGATTGCCGATATGAGTGGGCTTGGGGTCACTCCTTTTGATACCCGAGTAGAGGATTACACGACTCTTCCTAGCTATGATGCCATCTCGGTATTTCCGATGCGGAAGCCTTTAAGCTTGGATATGGAGACCGAGATTGGTCGGGCGAAGGCGATGGTCGGTGCATTGATGGGATAGAGTCTCACACAGAGACACAAAGGCACTGAGTTTATCCACAAAAGGCTCGTAAAACGAGATACTTTCAACGCTGGAAGGCGTTTCTTCATTTTGGCTCGTCGGGAAGAGGGGGAGCAAATGAACGCAGAAGGACGCAGATTTTAAAGGCCATAGTTTTGTTTTAAAAACAGGAAAGCTGTATTTCAATCTGTGTAATCTTCCTAAATCTGTGGATAACTCTGTGCCTTTGTGTCTCTGTGTGAGACTCTCTTGGTTTAACTCACTTTTTCGTAAAGACTCCCAAAAAGATAAGAGGTCTCTGGAATTTGGAGAATCATCGGGTGATCGGGATTTTGTCGGAAACTTTTTCGAAAACGTAATAGAGTATTCACATCGGAAGCGGCAAAAGAGACCATCTCTTCCCATTCCGAAGCCGCAATATTGTGGGAGCAGCAAAAGGTGGCAAGTAATCCACCTGGAGAGAGAAGCTTCACGGCACGAAGATGAAGATCATGATAGCCTCGCATCGCAGACTCGATATTGGCCTTATTTTTCGTGAATGAAGGAGGATCGAGAATCACGAGGTCAAACGTACGACCTTCTTGTTCATACTTTCTTAAAAGATCAAAAGCATTACCATGTTCCGTATCGAGCTTTAATCCGTTCAACGAGGCCGCCGCTTTGGCGCGTTCAAGGGCGCTGGCATCTTGATCAATAGCGAGACAGGATTTAGCTCCTGCTTTCAGGGCAGAGAGGGAGAATCCCCCTTGATAAGAAAAGATATCGAGGACTCTTCGGTTCGCGGCAATTTTTGCGATCTCGGTATAGTTCTCAATTTGATCGAGATAGAAACCTGTTTTATGTCCCTGCATCAGATCGACAGGAAATCGAACGCCTCCAAAAACGACTTCAGTCTGAAAAGATTCATTGCTCGAAAAAGGTTTCTTAAATTGGGTGAGCCCTTCTAATGCTCTCACCTGCGCATCATTTCGAAGCAGGATTCCTTTGGGAAGAAATCGATCTTGAAGGATTCGACAGATTAATTCTTCACGGTTGCTCATCGCTTTGGTGAGAGTTTGAACGACGACGTAGGGAGGAAAAAGATCAATGATGAGGCCGGGAAGTCCATCGGACTCCGACCAGATAATCCGCCGTGATTCGGAGAGAAGGGGAAGTGTTTTTCGGTATTGAATCGCTTGATCGATTTTATCGGAAATAAATTTTTCGTTCAGATCGGTCATCTGACGAGATATACGACGAAAGACGATTTGGGATTTGGGATTATAAACCCCCGTTCCGAGTAGAGTTCCTTTAGAGGTATAGAGATGCGCGAGATCGCTTTTGCACTCAGGAACCTCCTCCACTTCATTCCCGAAAACCCAGGGGTGGCCCCGTAAAATACGATGACGACCAGAGGGTTTGAGTTTGAGAGCGGGAATGTCGTTCATAAGAGGGATTACTTAATATGGATTTTGAAAGCAAAGGGAAGCATACAATAAAGGCAAGTCTCACACAGAGACACAAAGGCGCAGAGTCTATCCGCAGATTCACACAGATTTACGTTATTAAAATTCAAAGAGATACAGTAAAATGCAGTCTCTTTGTTTTAAAACCAAAACCATTGTCTTTAAAATCTGCGTCCCTCTGTGTGAATCTGCGGATAGACTCTGCGTCTTTGTGTCTCTGTGTGAGACCTGTTTTTAGATCTGTTTTAAGTGCCAGAGAAACTCGCGGTTGCCATCGGTTCCGGTGATCGGGGAGGGAGCGACGCCGATGGTTTGGACGGGGTATGGCTTGATCCATTCGAGGAGGTCGTCGACGACTTTTTGCTGCACTTCGGGATCGCGGACAATTCCCCCTTTTCCGACTTCTTTTTTGCCCACTTCAAATTGAGGTTTGATTAAGGCAACGATCCATCCTCCTTTTTTGAGAATGGAGAGCGCAGGCGGGAGAATCAGTTTGAGCGAGATAAAAGAGACGTCGGTGACGACCGCATCGAACTTTTCGGAGAAATCTTTTTCAGTGAGATAGCGGGCATTACATTTTTCAATCACGGTGACACGGGGGTCCGATCGAATTTTCCAATCGAGTTGACCATGGCCCACATCGAGCGCGACGACGTGTGCGGCTCCATTTTGAAGAAGACAATCGGTGAATCCTCCCGTGGAAGCTCCGATGTCGATACAGCGGAGATTTGAGGGATTGATGGAAAACGTTTCAAGAGCTCCTTCGAGTTTTAAACCTCCCCGTCCGACATATTTTTCGCTTCCTCGGACTTCGATCTCGGTTTCGGGATCAAAAGAGGTGCTGGCTTTATCGATTCTATTGTTTTTGACAAAAACTTGTCCGGCCATGATCGCTCGCTGTGCTTTTTCCCGGGTGGGAAAGAGTCCTTTATCGACCAGAAGCTTATCGAGACGTTCTTTAGGCATGGTTCCCAAAACTTTATCTATAAATGAGAGAATAAACAGAAAATCATTTATTTAAACTTTGATTTTTTGGCGAGCGCTGTGAGTCCTCGATAGTGCCCCGTCTAGGACTCGCAGCGCTCGTCCTTCCAGTTTTGAAAAAAGATCGATATTGGATTCATATGTATCAATAGAAGATCATTAGCAGTTATTGCAATTATTGATATATAAGAGAATAGATGAAAATTCATTCATTCTTAAAAACCGTTTTACCAAGGGGGATTTTTTTTGAGCCTCGAACAGACGATGGATGACGACGGCATTTAATTTTAGATGATGAGGAGTTGGATTTTAAACGGGTGAATCAGGGAGGTTACCGGAGAAAAATCATGAAACCAAAAGTCTTCTTATTTTCAAGTTTTTTTTATCTCGGATCTGTTTTGTTATCGTTTTCAAAAACGCTCTATTTTGCGGGACATCAATGGGATGTTCGTCAAGGGCAGGGTGCGCCGGGGCCCAATAATTGGGATGAACGAAATGCTTGGCTAGATGAGTCGGGTCAACTCCATATCAAACTCGCTTTTCGCGAGAGAAAATGGACGGGGGCGGAGATATGGACTCAGGATCGATTAGGGTTTGGAACGTATCAAATCAAGTTGATTGGCCGACCGGATCAGTTGGATCCCAATATTGTATTTGGTTTTTTCGGATATACGACACCCGATATTGGACCTGATACGACCAATGAAATTGACATCGAATTTTCTCAGTGGGGAAGAACCCTCGCAAATAACGCTTATTGGACGGTATGGCCTGCTCAGCAGGGAATCGAAAGAACCGCTTATGGTTATCCTATTCATTTAAGTGGAACGTATACGACGCATCGATATATCTGGCAGAGCAAGCAGGTGGAGTTTCAGGCTTTGAATGGCCATCAAGATGGAAATGCCAATCTGTTTTCAAACTGGACTTATCATCCGACGGATTATCTCAAGCGAGTGCCTCAAAAGGCATTGCCCTTTCACATCAATATCTGGCTTTTTAATGGGAAAGCTCCCATTAATGGACAGGAAGTAGAAATGGTGATTTCCGAGTTTAAATTTACACCTTTTAAATAGGTTTTGTGAATGTCTTTGAATTATCTGGAGGGGCGATCCCGCACGTGCGGGAGATTTCTGGACGTTGCGACATCTAGGACTCGCAGCGCTCGTCCCTCTAGCTTTTAAATGAAAATAAAGAGAAAAATGTGAATTTTTATAAAAAAGTAAAAAAAACATTGTAAGATATTGATGATTAGTTTATTAAGACTCTTGTTTTGAGTCGAAAACAACAACTTCGCTATCATTTAGTCTGTCTGATGCTTCAGACGGTGAGTCTCCGTTTTAAACGGATTCCTTTTTATTTGGGGGGTATGGTTCGGGCTTTAGTGACGAGACAGTAGGTTTTTTAGGGTGGTTTTCATTTGGTTTAGGCTCTCTTTACTTCTTTAAAGACTTCTTAAGAATAGAGGTATGGAAACGAGACAAATTGTAGCAGCATTTGTGAGGGTTTTGAGTCTTCAGTATTTTTTAGGATTGGTGTGGGAGTTAAATAGATTTTATGACTCTTTCAAAAAAATATTTGAGGGATTCTCGAAGGAAGGGACGCCTGAGTTTTATTTTTCAATCTTCGTTCTTCAGGGTATTGGATATAGTGTTTTGTGTGGGGTGTTGCTGTGGATATTTTGTGGACGAATTTCTGACTTCATCTCGAAGACATTGAGTTCAAAAGTCTCTTCGGGGAGTTGGGACATACTCATCGCTTCTCTCATTAGGGTTAAGAGTTTAAATTATTTTTTGGGATTGGTTTCTAGTCTTGGAATGTTTTGGTTTCAATGGATTCAGTTTTCTCAGATGAAATCTCATTCGTATACTTCGGATTTTGAAAAGTTAACTTTTCAAAATTTAATGATTACCGATGGAGTTCAATTCGGAGAAGAGATTTTTATTGGAATGATTCTTTGGTTTTTTGCAGCGAAGATTGCAAGTTTTATCACGAAGACAATGCGCTGCGCGAGTTGATGTATTTTCCGGGAGCGATCCCGCGCCTGCGGGATCACGCCATGGGTCGTTATGGACCCTCTCCATGAACGTCGGTTGATGTTGCGGAATCGAAGGAATTTTTTAATTGGCGTAGGATTAACTGGAGGGGCACAGGCTCTGTGCCTCAGGATCGGGGAAGGCAGACGGCGTCTGCCCCTCCATTTCTCATGCGAGAAATGATTTTAAAATTATTCTCGGCATAAAAAAAGGCGATCCAAGTGGATCGCCTTTTTATTGTTCAAGATGAACTTGAAATTTATGCGTATGGATTTTCGGTTTCGAGGAATCCATTTAAGTGGCGAAGACGGGTCGGGTGACGCATCTTACGAAGCGCCTTTGCTTCGATCTGACGGATACGTTCGCGAGTCACGCGGAATTGGCGTCCGACTTCTTCGAGGGTACGGGAGTATCCGTCGACGAGTCCGAAGCGTTGCTCCAAGACGAGACGTTCGCGGTCGGTCAAGGTGTCCAAGACATCTTTGATCTTCTCACGAAGCATCGAGTAGCTGGCCATTTCAGAAGGATTTTCAGCGGACTTATCTTCGATGAAGTCACCGAAGGTTGTGTCATCGCTATCGCCCACTTGAGCTTGAAGGGAGATCGGCTGTTGAGCCATCTTCAAGATACCCCGAACTTTTTCGACGGAGATTTGGATTTCGTCCGCGATCTCTTCGGGTGTCGGTTCACGTCCAAATTCTTGAACGAGTTGCTGTTGAACGCGCATCAGTTTATTGATCGTTTCGATCATGTGAACGGGAATACGAATCGTACGGGCTTGATCCGCAATACTGCGGGTGATCGCCTGACGAATCCACCAGGTGGCGTATGTTGAAAATTTGTAACCGCGGCGATATTCGAATTTTTCAACCGCTTTCATCAATCCCATGTTTCCTTCTTGAATCAAATCCAGGAAGGAGAGACCGCGATTGGTGTATTTCTTGGCAATCGAGATGACGAGGCGAAGATTGGCTTCGACCATTTCGGTTTTAGCGCGGAGCGATTTTTTGAGCCAAGTCTTGAGTTGCTTGTGGTGATCCTTGAAGGAGACCAAAGGCATACGGATTTGGGTTTCGAGATCTTGAAGATTGGTTTTCGCTTCTTCAATTTGAGAAAGCGTCTCACGGCTGCGACTTTTGCTTTTCGTGAGTTTTTCGATCTTTTGTTCGTTATCCGCAATACGTTGGATAAAGGTCTCGGAGACCGCTACAAAATCTTCACCGACTTTTTGTTTATAAAAGAATTTCGGATAAAGCCGTTTGAGGGCATTCATCTGTTTTTGATAATCGGTCAGAAGTCGTTTGAAGTTCGGGGACTTCGGGTTCATCTTCTGAAGTTTTTCGTAAATCTTCTTTGCCTTTTCGTCGGCATTCTCAACGTCACGGACGAGACGTTTGAGGGACTTCATGTATTTTTCGCGGCCTTCGATCTTCTTATCTTGGACGACGCGGTCAAAACGTTCACGGCCCTGTTCGAGCTTATTGGCGATACCGATGTATTCTTTCGCAATGAAGCCGAGTTGGTCGACGAGACCTTGAACAGAGGATTCCGCTTCTTCAATACGCTTGGAGATTTCGACTTCCTGATCGCGAGTCAAAAGAGGAACTTGTCCCATTTGCTTGAGATACATCCGGACAGGATCGTCGAGGATATCGAGACGGGCTTCTTTTTCTTCTTCAGCCGTCGGTTCTTCTTGATTGCTGCTGCTTTGTTTAAAGCGATCGACTTCAGAAGCTTCGATAATATCGATTTCCAAAGTCCGGAGGAAGGTCATGACACCTTCGATTTCCTCGGGATTATTGGTGCTATCAGGGAGAGCTTCGTTTAAATCGTCAAAAGTGAGGTAGCCTTGTTCTTTGGCGAGACGGATCAGTTCTTTAAGGCGATCTTTACGCTCGGGATTACCGCTGAAGATCGCTGCGATCTGTTTTTCGTCGATCTTGGCCGAGAGGGCCAAATTATTGGACGGAGCGGCAACGGTGTTAACGAACTTTGGAGGGATTGCCTTCAAATCGATCGGAACGGGCTTCGTTTTTTTGGCGGCAGGAGCGCTCTTTTTAGAGGGAGCGGGTGACGCAGTTTTTTTCGCGGGGGCTGATTTCTTAGGCATAATTTGAAGGTATTAAAAGAGCTAGCGAAGCTATCTTAGGCTCGTTTTAAATCAAGTAATTCTTTTGATTTTTGAAGAAACTGATCGATCGGAAGGAGTCCGGACTTAATTTCCTGTTCCAGAATTTGAATTCGGCGTTGGCGCCATTGTTTTTGAAGGTTTAAAATCATGCTTCCTGCAATGGTTTCAAGCGTCGTGGATTCAGGAATGGAAGTGGGATTGAGAACGAGTCCTGCGAGGTAGTTCTTTTCTTGTTCTCCGCATTGGAGAAGGAATTCCGCCGGTTCTTGCCAGGTTTCATCGGTATAGGAGTCGATCATTCGAGTAAGGAGATCGCCTCCTGCGGAGAACTCGACCCATTCTTGCTTGAGGAGTCGTTGAATGTGGGGAATTAAAGGCGGATGAGAAAGGGTCAGGGAAAAAAGGCCTTCGATGGCGGAAGAGACTTCTAAGGGAGGAAGAAACTCTTCGTTGGTCAAGGATTCTTCATTTCGAGGGGCCGCGGTTAAAACAGGGATACGTTGCTTTTTCTCCAATTCTGCCAGGAGGAGAGGAAGTGGAATTTGAAGACGGGAAGCGACCTCATGGGCGATCAATCGTTGTTGAATGGGATTGGTAAGCTTCAGGAGAACTTCAGACATTCGATCTGAGGCCTGCGCTCGACCTTGAGGCGAGGTGACGTCGAATTGTTGGCAGGTCAAATTGAGAAGATGCCGTGAATAATCGAGTGCTCGATGAATGATCTCCAGCATTTTCGTGCCATCGGGTTCATCTCGCAACATCGTGTCGGGATCTTGCCCTGGAGGCATGGTGGCAACTTTAATCGCGAGTCCCTCTTGAAGAAGAAGTTCGACACTTCGAACGGCCGCATCTTGTCCTGCGGTATCGGCATCAAAACAGATGGTGACTTCATGCGCGTAGCGCTTCAGGAGTCGGGCATGATGTTCGGTGAAAGCGGTCCCTTGGGAAGCGACGGCATTCCGAATGCCTTTTTCGTAGAGTCGAATCAGATCGATCTGACCTTCACAAAGAATGGCGTGATGATGATTTAGAATCTCCCGTTTATTTTTATCGAGGCCAAAGAGAATGCGGCTTTTGGTAAAAATGGAAGTTTCGGGGGAATTGACGTATTTCGCGGCTTTGGCCTCGGGATCCAAAAGTCTACCCGAGAAAGCGACGACATGACCAGAGTCATTCGCGATCGGAAACATGAGGCGGCCCCGGAACCGATCGTAAACCCGACCGCTTTCATTTCGGGTGAGGATCCCGGCTTTTTCCATCGCTTCCGCAGAGAATCCTTGAGTCAGTCCCCACTTCATGGTGGCGTCCCATTCCGGAGGGGCGTAGCCGAGGTTGAATTCGCGGGCGAGATCGATTCCGATTTTACGGCTTTTGAGATAATTCCGTGCCGGTTCGGCATTCGGTTGAGTCCGTAAATTTTGAGCCCACCAGACCGTTACAGCGCTATGAATTTGGAGTAGTTGTTCTTTCTCTTGCCGTTGCTCATTTTGCTGAGGGGACATCGGCTTTTCCGGAATGGTGATACCGGAGCGCTGGGCCACGAGACGGACGGCGGCGGGAAACTCCAAATTTTCGTAAACCATGACGAACTTGAAAACATCTCCGCCATGTCCGGAGCTGAAGCATTTGAACATTTGACGGGCGGGATCGACAAAGAAAGAGGCGGTCTTTTCTTTTTTGAAGGGACTGAGCGCTTTAAAATTGCGCCCCGCTTTTTTTAAGGGCACGTAGCTGCCAATGACATCGACGATGTCACTCGACTGTCGAATC
>JAZKBH010000077.1:6632-7987 GCA_040388725.1 Verrucomicrobiota bacterium | reverse complement strand
TTGACGGATCAGTTCACCGGCATAAATCCCCGCTTCGGATTGCAATCGTTCACTATAATATACAAAATACTTTCGGGACGTTTCCGCGACGGATTTTCGAGCCTCTTCCAATTGGTCCAATGAGGTAAAAGGAGCTTTATCCGTAAAATAATCCTTTCCAGAATTCATCACTCGAACGCCAAGCGCTCCGCGTAAATTTGGAATAGCTGCCGCCGTCACCATACGAATATCGGGATGATCTAAAATTCGATCTAAGCAGTCGACCGCTTGAACCTGAGGGAATGTTTTACAAAATTGAGCGACCTTTTGAGGATCTGGATCGTAAACATATCGAAGGTCTCCCCCTGCTTCGATCAAACCATGACACTGTCCATCGATGTGACCATGATCCAAAGAGACTGCAGCAAACGGAAACTCTCCAATCTGACAGACAGGAGTCGGTTTTTTCCAAGAGAGAAGATCCAGATCGATCGATGACATATTCTTTCTGCGATAGAATCATTTTCCAAGGCGGATCTTGGGTTGTAAAACCAAGAACGGAACCGCACGGAAGGGGAAAGGAAATTGGGCCCAGCAAGACTCGAACTTGCGACCTTCTGATCCGTAGTCAGACGCTCTAATCCAACTGAGCTATGAGCCCGAAAAGGAGGTAAATCATTAGAGAACTTTTTAAATAATGCAATGGAAATATATGAAATCTCGAAATTTCAACTTTATTTCAGATTTAAGTCAGCAAAAAACACGATCTCTAAGGAATGCAAGAATTCAGGAAAAACAATTTTTCAGTGATCCATGTAAACCTTCCCCACTCATTTACATTTTTTATTTTTGATTTCTTCTTGCTTTCCAGCCTTCCTTAGAGACCTCATTGTTTCAGTGAGCTCCCCCTAAATTTAAGTTGATTGAAACCTCCTTTTCCCTTATCCCACTGGACGTGCCAGTTCCATTTTTTGATCTCAAAAAACAGTACCAATCGCTCGACGCAGAAATCCGTCCCGCTTTGGAAAAATTTCTTCCCCAACAAGCATTCATTCTAGGGCCAACCGTCGAATCCTTTGAAAAAGAATTTTCCACCTATTGCCAAACTCCTTTTTCCCTCGGAGTCTCTTCAGGAACCGATGCCCTTCTCCTCGCCTTGGAAGCCCTTCACATTGGACCGGGCGATGAAGTGATCGTTCCTGCTTTCACCTTCTATTGCACCGCCAGCGTCGTCACCCGCAGAGGAGCAAAACCTGTTTTTGTCGATGTCGACCTAAACGATTACAATATTCTTCCTGCTGCCATCGAAGCAGCCATTACTCCGAGAACGAAAGCCATTATCCCCGTCCATCTTTTTGGACAAATCGTCCCATTCC